>JAKPKE010000114.1 GCA_029553855.1 Bacillota bacterium
AAATATATATGGTGGGACCGGCTGGGATCGAACCAGTGACCCCCACGATGTCAACGTGGTACTCTAACCAGCTGAGCTACGGTCCCACATTACTTTGTTATTATAACATTTATGATGCATGTGTTCAATACAATTATTAAGCAAAACAATTTTGCCATGTTTACCATAACCTGAAACAGCTTTTTAAGAGAATAATGCCCGATATCATTTCGATACCGGGCTTTTTGCTACTCACTCTTATCTTCTGTGCAGCATCCTTTTTCTTCTTTTTTAAGCTTGATTTTCTTTACTATTTCGGGAACCATGCTGACAAGCTTTTCAAGGTTTGTCCTGCCCTTTATCGGAAGCATTGTGACTGCATCATCCTTGATTACTATTACGGCATCCGGGGATATCCTGGCGCCAACTCCTATTCCCGTCCCCATTCCGTCGTTTCCCTTTAAGTCTTTTCCGCCTCCTCCGCCACCGGCGCATCCAAATGATACCGTGATAATCGGAATTAGAGTTGTCTCCCCTACTATAATAGGCTCTCCTACTACTGTTTCCGTTTTCAGGAATTTTCCAAGATGATTGAATAATGTTTCCAGGCTTTCATTTATCGGTGTTCTTTCTTCCATGATTTATATCCTCCTTTTATTATTCTCATACTTCTACACATATATTAATACACATATCCATGCAAAAGGTTTCAATTATTCTTTCTTTCTGAACAATATTTTCCTCACAGGCTTCTTTAAAACGGTCCTGACTGTCTGGTAAATCAGGCTTCCCATTATCACGCTGCCCCCGGCACGCAAATCTATATCTATTTCCTCCCTGGTAAAATCCGGTGCCAGGCTTAGTCTTGCACCCGGAATAATACTGTTTATCGTTTCCAATACACCATACACTATTCCGGTAAGGGACGGATCGTCAAATCCGTAGGTGCCATTCAGATAAAAATACTTGGGTTTTGCGATATTCAGTACTTTTATTAAATATTCCATAAATTCATTTAATACTGCCCTATCAGTTATATCCTTTATACTAAATCCCTTCCCGCCTTTTTTTTCTTTCCCCTTCTTATCGGGTTGCTTTTTAATCTGTTCCTTTTTCTTTCCGGCCCCCGTACTTTTCAATTTATATATTTTCTTGTTAAGTATGCAAAAGCTGGTCTTGACATCTCCCCCTTCTATCTCAACATTAATTCCAAGCAGTTTCCATGCCCAGCTCATTACAAGCTTTGCTTTGAATCCATCTGCGGTCAGAACCTGTCCGGAGTAACCAAAGGGTATAAGAAGCAAAAGCAGAATCAGCCCTATAATAAAAAACAGTAAATAAAGCAATATTTTAAAAATTATCAGTAGTATCGGCACCGTACATGCCCCCTTATCTTAAATTGGCCATAATCTTCCCAACTTTATCTTCCACAATGGATACAAGCAGGTTTCCGGCAGCGGAAACAGTCTTTTTTATTCCTTTTCCCAGAAGCTTGCTCCCGGGTATATATTTAATGAATTTCACCGAATTGCCCATAATATTATTTCCTGTCTTTATGCTTTTGCTTAATACATGTTTAAGCTTTTCTCTTTTATTCAGCCCGGATATGCACTCATCAACCAGTTCCGTTATCAGAAAATCAAGGCTTCCTGTTTCGGGTGCTTTATCAAAATAATTATCCAGCTCATTTTCCAGGGTCATGACAATATCCAATTCTCTCCTGCACTCGCCGCAGTAGTTTATATGTTCTTTCAGAAATATAAACTCAAGAGGATCAATGCTATTGTCTGCATACTTCTGTATTATCTCTCTGTCAAATCCGCAGTTCATCCCTACACCTCCCATAATTCGTAAATCCCTTCCAAGGTAATGGGCTCAGAATAAATTATCTACCTAATATGTTAAACCTTCCCTGAGTTTTTCTTTCAGTACATTTCTTGCTCTGTAAATATTAGTCTTGACACTGCCGATAGGCTCATTCAATACTGTTGATATTTCCTCATAACTTAACCCCTCATAGTATCTAAGAACCAAAACCATCCTATGCTTGGGTTTGAGATACTTTATATTTTCTTTTATAAGTTGTCCCAATTCATTATTCAAGACTTCCGTTTCCACATCCATCTGGGCGGCAACTGTCTCTTCCAGCCCTTTATGTTCCTCACTCCCTGCATTAAGCGATATCGAATCGTATTTGCAGTCCCTTTTGAAGTTAAGGCAGGTATTGACCGCAATTTTCCTAAACCATGGGTGAAAGGGCATTTTTATGTCAAATCCCGATATATAATTGAACACTTTTATGTAAACTTCCTGGGCAATATCCAATGCATCCTGTTCGTTCTGTACATAGCTGTAGCATAGCTTGTATAAGTATTTTTCATATATCTTAAAAAGCTCCACAAAAGCAGACTTGTCATACTTCTTGCAACGGGTTATTATGCCGGCTTCTACATACACAATGCCACCTCCAGGTTATATAGTATACTACACAAAAAATCCGGAAATTGTTTCATCCTTTTACACCTTTTAAACTTTTAAAAAAAATTAAATTGGTAAAGCTAATCATAATTCATATGAAAGGATGATGCTTGTGAAGGTCAAACAAATTATGACCACCGATGTCAGCACCGTTGCGCCAAATGATACAGTTGTAAAAGCAGCATCAATTATGGGACAGCTAAATATCGGATCTGTGCCGGTTACTGAAGGCAATAAGGTTGTTGGTATTGTTACCGATAGAGATATAATACTTCGGGGAGTCGCAAAAGGTGAAACTCCAAATCAGAAAATTTCTGATGTAATGACACACAATGTTAAATTTGCTACCCCTGACATGGATGTACACGCGGCTGCAGATCTAATGGCAGAAAACCAGGTCAGGAGACTGCCTGTAATAGACATCGACAATCTTGTCGGTATTGTTGCAATAGGTGACCTGGCAGTTGAGAACATATTCGAAAATGAAGCAGGAGAAGCTCTTCATGATATTTCAATGGGTGCCAGGCATTAAAATCTTTTTCGAAATCTCCGGAAAACCGGAGATTTTTATTTTAAAAGATATTCTCATTGATTATATTACCACTTATCTCCATAATATTAAACCTCTCGCATCACATTAATATTTATATCAATATCAGGGAATTATAGACCATATGATTCTCAGTAAGGCAGAGGTGTATCTGTTGATTATTGTATTTGTAAGAACGCTGATTTTGTATATTGTTATTGTAATAGTGCTAAGGCTTATGGGAAAAAGGCAAATAGGACAGCTCCAGCCCTCTGAGCTTGTTGTCGCCTTAGTAATCGCTGATTTGGCAGCGGTACCTATGTCAAATGTGGGTATTCCCTTGCTTAACGGCATAATTCCCATAATAACGCTGTTTATTATGGAGGAGCTTTTGTCCTACACGTCCCTTAAAAGTGAAAAGGCCAGAGGTGTGATATGCGGTAAGCCCAGTATACTTATTGAACGCGGTGTAATTATGGAAGAAGAGCTTAGAAGAACCAGATACAATCTTAATGACCTGCTGGAACAGCTAAGGCTCAAGAACTTTCCCAATATAGAGGACATTGATTATGCAATACTGGAAACCAGCGGACAATTAAGCGTAATACCTAAACCGGAGAATAATCCCGTCACTTTGAAAGACATGTATATGCAGCCTAAAATGCAAAAATTGCCCGTCACTGTAATAATTGACGGAAAAATCAATTTGGATAATCTTCATAAGGCGGGCTTAGGAAGTGATTGGCTTGAAAATGAACTAAAAGAGAATAAAATCAAATCCCCCGATACAGTATTTTTTGCATATATCAACCCGGAAAATAAATTTGTGTATCAGCTAAAAGGAAAACCTTCAAAATACAGATAATAGGAAGGGTGCATCGAATTGAGACCTCTAATAATCATTATTGTACTCGCATTGCTGGTTGTCACCGGAGGCTGTCTCACACTTAATGCTCTTAATTCCGAATCACAGAGGCTCAGCAGCAATCTTGAGGAGCTTGAACAGCATATAGAAAAGCAAAATTGGGATGAAGCATCAAAAAAACTTCAGGAATTCCGTGAGAAATGGGATAAAGTAAGCACCCTATGGACTATGCTCATTGATCACTATGAAATTGACAATATAGAGTTGATCTTGTCCAGGCTTGTTTCCTACGCAAAAAACCATGATAAGGTTGAAGCTTTGTCTGAAATGTCCTCTTTGAAAACTTTGATAAAACACATACCGGACAAAGAGTCCTTCAGTCTTAAAAACATTTTCTGATTGGGCAGGAATGCATAAAGAATCTCAGCTTTAATGCTCGGGTTTTATATATAAAAGAAAAAAATCGGTTTGCACCGATTTATCTAACTTAAATAATTGGATTTGAAGCAGTATAACTTTCAATTTTCGAATTTTTGGCCAATGCCTCCCGTATTATTTTATTATTAGCCAGTTCTTCCTGAATTTTAATCAGTCTCTCTATCTTTGGATAGGCTTTCAGGTTCGAAAGTAATACTTTATTATTATCCATAATAACACCTCTTTCTCTCAAATTTGGTTGTGATAATAATAAGTTTTTCCTTTCTCTCTTGATCAACACCTCCAGATAATATAGAAATGTGTCTGAACACAACCTAAATTTGCCGAATATTTATCGCTATAACATCGCTGACATTGATTATAGTTATATTATAACCTATTTATTCCTCAATTTCACGTTCACTAACCCTGCCAAAACGTGATTAATCATTCCTATCAGTATCTATTCGTTTTTAATCAATATAGCCTGCAGACTTTGTGGGAACTCCTCCTTATTCGGCTGTTTTCCTTATATGTTCACTTTTTTAAACAGTGAATCGGTTATGGCAGCAGCTTCCTTGTCAAGCCTGCTGTCAAAGCTTTTCCCATTAAGGTAGCCTATATCTTCGTGTACTCCTTCAAAGGTAACCCTGTATGCGTGCAGAAATTGATGCTTCAGATTGTACCTTTTCCTGAAGTACCTGTTAATGGCCATATCCCCGTATTTTACATCCCCTGCAACAGGATGCCCCAGAGATGCAAAATGAGCTCTGATCTGATGGGATCTGCCTGTTACAAGCTCTACCTCCAAAAGGGAAAATTGCTCCCCCGGCTCTTCTATTCTTTCGGATATTCCTAATGTTCTATAAATAGTATGTATTTGTTTTCCTTCTCCACTATCTGCTTCTTTGACGGCAACCAGATTGCGGTCCTCGTCTTTTTTCAAGAAACCCTTTATTTCACCGAATTTTATCATCTTTCCTGCCACAATGCATAGATACAGTTTCTTTATCCGTCTCTCCCTTATGGAATGATTTACTGCTTTTAAGGTTTTGTAGTTTTTTGCAATTATTACAATACCGCTGGTGTTCCTGTCCAACCTGTTGCATGCAGCAGGAGAAAAGGTACGTGATTTGCATACAGACCCGTCTTGACTGTAAATATGGCTTAAAGCTCTATCAATAAGCGTATCGGTATCACCCGGCTTATCTGGATGGGTCAGCATTCCGGCCGGTTTACCGACAATAAGAATATTGTCATCCTCGTAAATTATATCCAGGCCTTTGTCCGGTTTTAATAAAGGCAGCTTCCGTGCCTCCTCGGTTTTGGGCATTTCAATATACAGCTGCAGCAAATCCCCCTCATTAAGCATATAATTTTCTTTCGTCCTTGCCCCATTCACCTTAATCCTGTTTTTCCTGAAAAGCCTGTAGATATCTCCCAGGCTATAGTCCTTCAGAAATTTCCTGAGAAATCTGTCTACCCTTTGGCCTGCTTCATTTTCAGTTATCTTAACTTCGAACATGACTCACCTCAAGCTACTCCCTGGGTGCGATAACCAGGGCTTCGCCTCCCAGCACTTCAACCCCATCCTGGTTATAGCAATTTGTTTTTATTCTTAATCTGCCTTTTTCAAGCTTTTCAGCTACTTCCACCACGGCTTTTATTGTATCTCCCATTTTTACCGGAGCCTTAAAGTTAAGCTGCTGTGAAAGATATATAGTTCCGGGTCCGGGAAGCTGCATCCCCAATACTGCAGATATTAATCCCGCTGTCAGCATTCCATGAACTATCCTGCCGCCGAATTTCGTGTTTTTCATGGCTTCATGGTTTATATGCGCGGGATTGAGATCTCCCGTAACTCCCGCGTACATATATACATCAGTCTCACTTATAGTCTTCTCGAAACTTGCGGTATCCCCGATACTAATCTGTTCAAACGTCTTGCCCATCTTATCTCCTCCTTCTATATCCTATACATATTAATATAACATAGGTCAGCGCTGTTTTAAACATTATTTGGCAATACCCCTGCAGCTGCACCGGAGTATTGGGATAATGACCTTCACCTATATTCTATTTATTCTTAGTTATGCCCAACAACCGGTTCCAGGTATGCCCTTTTTTACATTTATAAATGGCATATTCATAAATATTCTTGCCGTTGGCATTCCTCCTTCTTTTTCCCGAGTCCACAAAAATGACCTTTCTGCCGCAATTATGGCAATGCCTCATAGTAGTGTTGTCATCGGAAACATTTGTTAATTTCCAATGGTGTGTTCTTTTCATATTGTTCCTGCCCTCCTGTATAAGGGAGGAACATCTCTGTCCTCCCTATGTTAATTCAGGTTTGACAGGTTGTTTGCCGGCATAAAAGCACCTCCTTAAAAATGAAAAAACCGTGCAAAATAGCACGGTCAATTTATGATTTAAATCCCGCCCAAAGGGGCAGGATGAACAAAGCTGCGCATCTGCTGCGAGGCTACCGATACCACTATCTTAACTATTCAATATTGTAAAGGGTACAGCAACTAAACCTTTATACAAATAAAAGCCATACCTCATTACTATTCAATTGCAATTAGTTAAGCTATAGACGGCATTGGACTTCCTCGCTTTTGTTATTCATACAGAATATAACACAAAAGCCTTTCTAATGCAATCCCGGAAATTATCTCAAGGCTTAGGCTTTTGTGAACTTCAGGTCTCCTTCGTCTGCGTCGATGAGTATATTATCCCCATCCGTCATTTCCCCGGAAATTAAAGCCCTGCCTATAGAAGTTTCCATCTTTCTCTGTATGAATCTCTTCAAGGGCCTTGCCCCATACACCGGATCATAGGAATTATTTATAATATAGTTCTTGGCATCATCGCTAAGTGCAATCTCTATGTTCCTGTCCTTAAGCCTATGTGCAATCTGTTCAAAAATCAGGTCGATTATTTTAACTATCTGCTCTTTAAGCAGCGGCTTAAAGAATACTATTTCATCCACCCTGTTTAAAAATTCAGGCCTGAAATGCCTCTTAAGCTCTTCATTCACTGCCTTTTCTGCTTCAGGCTTCAGCAATCCGTTTTTGTCTACTCCTTCCAAAAGATACATGCTGCCTATGTTTGAAGTCATTATTATTACAGTATTCTTGAAATCCACAGTTCTTCCCTGGCTATCCGTCAATCTTCCGTCATCAAGTATCTGAAGAAAAATATTGAACACATCATGATGCGCCTTCTCTATCTCGTCAAACAGCAGTACCGAGTACGGCTTCCTCCTGACTGCTTCCGTAAGCTGTCCTCCTTCATCATACCCTATATATCCCGGAGGTGCGCCAATAAGCCTTGCAACAGTATGCTTTTCCATATATTCAGACATATCTATCCTTATAATATTATCCTCGCTGTCAAAAAGTGCTTCAGCAAGAGTTTTTGCCAGTTCAGTCTTTCCCACTCCGGTAGGTCCCAGGAAAATAAAGGAGCCTATAGGCCTTTTGGGATCCTTCAAACCGCTTCTCGCCCTTATTACCGCATCTGCTACGGCAGAAACCGCTTCTTCCTGCCCGATGACCCTTCTGTGAAGTATTTCATCCAGTTTCAACAGCTTTTCCTTTTCGTTTTCCATAAGCCTTTTTACGGGTATTCCTGTCCACTTGGATATTATCTCGGATATCTCCTCATCGGTAACCTCTTCTCTTAGAAGCTGCCCCATGCCCTGCATCTTCTCAAGGTTCGACTTTTCCGAATTCAGTCTTTTTTCCAGTTCTGTTAGCCTTCCATACTTTAATTCCGCAACCTTATTAAGGTCGTACCTGAGCTCAGCTTTCTCTATTTCCGCTTTTGTTTCCTCGATTTCCCTCTTTATTTCGCGGATGTTCATTATATTTCCCTTTTCAAGCTCCCATTGAGCCTTCATGGCATCTCCTTTGGACTTCAGCTCCGAAAGCTCCTGATTCAAGGCCTCCAGCCTTTCTTCAGACTGTTTGTCGCTCTCCTTTTTTAGAGCTTCCCGCTCAATTTCCAGCTGCATTATCCTCCTCATTATTTCATCAAGCTCACTCGGCATGCTGTCTATTTCGGTGCGCAGCATAGCGGCAGCTTCATCGATAAGGTCTATTGCCTTATCCGGAAGAAATCTGTCGCTGATATACCTGTTTGAAAGAACTGCAGCCGATATCAAAGCATTGTCCTGTATTCTTACCCCATGGTGAACCTCAAATTTTTCCTTAAGACCCCGGAGAATCGATATTGTATCCTCCACGCCCGGAGCCTCTATAAGTATCGGCTGGAACCGTCTTTCAAGGGCTGCATCCTTTTCTATATGCTTCCTGTATTCATCCAGAGTCGTTGCTCCTATACAATGCAATTCTCCCCTCGCAAGCATGGGCTTCAACAGATTGCCTGCGTCCATTGCCCCTTCGGCTTTTCCGGCTCCTACAATATTATGAATCTCGTCAATGAATAATACTATTCTCCCATTTGACTTCTCAATTTCCTTGAGCACCGCCTTGAGCCGTTCCTCAAATTCTCCCCTGTATTTAGCACCGGCTATAAGGGCACCCATGTCAAGGGAAAATATTGTTTTGTCCTTCAGCCCCTCCGGCACATCGCCCTTCATGATTCTTTGGGCCAAGCCCTCTATTGCGGCAGTTTTCCCTACACCGGGCTCACCGATAAGCACGGGGTTATTTTTTGTCCTTCTGGATAGTACCCTGATTATCCTTCTTATTTCATTATCCCTGCCTATTACCGGATCAAGCTTTCCTTTACGTGCATCCTCTACCAGATCACGACCAAACTTCTGAAGCGCCTCATAGGTTTCTTCCGGGTTCTGGCTGGTAATTCTCTGATTGCTCCTTACAGTTGACAGTTCTTTCAGGAACTTTTCCTTTGTTATGCCATATTTTTTAATTATTTTTGAAGAAGGAGTGTTCGTTTCATCAATTAATGCCAAAAATATATGCTCTACACTTGTATATTCATCCTGAAAATTTTCTGCTTCCTCTTCAGCTTTTATGAATAATTCCTCAAACCTTCTGGAAACATAAGGAGAGGCTGCAGTAGTTCCGTAGATTTTCGGGATTTTATCAAGAATATCCGAAAGATCCTTAAAATAGAAATCATAGGGTACGTTCATTTTTGACAACAACTTTGGAATTAAACCATCGGTCTGGGAGGCTATTGCATAATGCAAATGCTCACCTTCAATGGTCTGATGGTTATATTTAACGGCAAGGCTTTGCGATTCTATAACTGCCTCCTGTGCTTTTTGGGTTAATTTATTAATATCCATAATCTATCCCTCCAACTTTGACTTTGACCTTCTTTGACCTTTAACTAATTTATATCATATTTATAAAAACAATGCAAGATATATATAACGCAAAAATTCTAAAGTCGAATCGGCTGTGCAGGATTATTTATTGAGAAATATATAATAATGGAACTATAACAATTATATTACACTAATATTATTTTCTTTTTTAGCAAAACATAATATCAGGAGGTGATATAAATGGCAAGGACCAACCGAAAAGTAGTACCTCAAGCAACAGCTGCTCTTGATAGGATGAAATTCGAAGTGGCATCCGAAGTGGGCGTTAATTTGAAGGAAGGCTATAATGGCGATATCGCAGCAAGAGATGCAGGCAGAGTCGGAGGAAACATGACCAGAAAATTAATCGAGACGGCTGAAAGAAGCATGTCCGGTAGATAATATTTAGAATTAATAAAAGGCCGACCTTTCCAAGGCTGGCCTTTTTATGCTGTGAGCAGCGGCAAGTTAAGCCGAAGCTGTATTACATCCCTCAACACCCAGTAGTTCTTCAATTCTCTCTTTTTCTGTCACAACCCTGTCAAGCTTTCTGGAATATGCCATGCACTTGCCTTCTACAATTCTTGTCTCCAATGTGCCCTTGGCACTGGGGTTTCCTCGTAAATGCGGCGCATCTATAATTCCCTTTCTTATAATATCCTCCAATACTTTCGGATCACTCCAAGGGTCTTTGCTTTCGGGATATAGCATTTGGATGGTATTCAGCAAGAATTCTGCTTCTTTTATCAGCTCATGCTTTCTCTGTTCAACTTCCCTATCCTGGCTCATATCCGCCATTCCGTCCAGAACGGAACGAATAACACCCCTTACGATTTTTGTGCTTTCGATTACATCTTCAGGTTTTGCTGCATGATCCGCCTCACTGAAACCTACAACATGTACAATATGAGGCTTAATGCTCATAGCCATATATGTAGATGCAGCCAGCTGTCCTTTTGCAACGTCCAAATCGGCACTCAGGCTTGCCAATCCTGCCCTGACTTGCCTATATGTCTTAAATCTGCTATCTTCCAAGGACTCTATTAACTCTACCTTTGCCAGCATTTTGGCCAGATCCATTTTGTGGTGCATTGCCGGCGGGACATTAAACATATACTGCGCAATATAGTCTTTTACGCCCGCTTTCTTTGCATTGTAAGCTGCCAGAAATGCCATTGCAACACCGATTGTATCATGGGCATCACGCAGACTCCAATGATGGGCTTCATTTACCTCGATAGGTATACCCCACCCGGCATGAAGACTCATCAGCTGCTGTCCTTCGGCTATAGATTCGTGCACAGGTCTGGTGCCCCTGCCGTCCAGAACGTTATACCAGCATAGAGGCACTGCACACCAGGCATTATAGATGGTATCCCTGAGCACTTCGGCAAACCTGAATACATCTGCTGTTCCGCTGTAGCATCTGAGCAGCGGGAAATTGCCTCGTCTGGAAGCATCATATAATTTATTAAAATCTTCAATGCTTCTTATGGGGACACCGCCGGCGCCGTTCAGATCCGGATTAATCTTATCAGGTGAAAAAAAGAACTGTTGTGTGTTCTGATCCGGCCCTATTGAGATAATATCCAGAGTCTTGGACTTCGCTATCATCTTGACTCCCTCAATTGTATCCTCCAAAGAAGGCAGTCCGAAATGATGCCTTAGCACAGGATAAGGGTATTTGCCGCTTATCCTGTCAACAATATTGTCCGCGTAGGAAACCTCAATCTCTTTGAGATTTCTTCCCCTCAGGTAATTAATTACATCATCCAGGTCTTCTGTTCCATCAAATATGGCAGAAAGATATGGGAATTTCCCGGCAACCTCTGCTACAGGCTTTGTACCGCCAAAAATCCATTTAATATCTGTAAGACCCTTTTCCTGAATATGCATTTCCAGTTCTTTCAGCAAAGGTTCAACATTCCGGGGAGTGAGACGAAATCCAATCGCTACTACATCAGGCTTTATTTCTATGGTTTTCTCAACAAGCTTATCAATGCTTACTGCCGGACCAAGAAAGGATGTTTGATACCCTTCCTGTTCGGCAAGCCTGAGAAAATTAACTATGCCGCCGACGTGAACACAATTGCCGATAGCTGCTCCCAGATATTTTTTCATCATGCTACCACACCTCCTGTAGCATATACTTCACCGCTTATGACATAGCTCTTTATTTCATCAAGAGACAGCCCCAAAAGCCCCATGTCAACGACCTTTCTTCCTGACTTGTAATAGTCTTCCCCATGGATGACGGATGCTATTTGTATAATGGAATTTATTGTCGGTGTTTCTATTTCCAGATACTGTCCCATATCGGCAATTGGAACGAGGCTTTGGGGAACATCCTCAAATATGTATCTTGTGTCCAAAGAAGCCGGCGCCTTGATGCCCCAATACCCTTTGACATTTGACAAAGCTTCGCAAAGTGTGTCCCCATAAGCATCATATGTATAGCCCAGCCATTCTCTCAGGGAAACAACTTCTGCCCCAAGAGCATCGGCTACCTGCATCCTTTCATAATCCACCTCTTCGATTATCTTTGCAACAGTAGGCGTGATACCGTCAATATAATACAGGAAGTCTCCTTTCGTGCTTTCAATCCTTCCACAGTTCAGAATTGTCGGAATAGGGTGAAGTATCGCACCGATATTGTTAAAACTTGTGTCCAGTACACTATTTGTTTCAACAAATTCAGGTATGATATGATTGATTATCCCTATGAACTCCTTCGTTCTGACTGCCGGCAAAGCCGCCACCTTTACCTCATTTTTCCTGCTCAGTATTGCTACTTTTCCTTCCTCTATCACCCTGCATGCAAAAAGTAAAGTCTGCGCCTCTACCATACATACATCCTTCCCGGGATTGATATTTTGTATAATATTTTTGAATTCCAGGGCCCCCCCGGTTCTTCCTGGATTAAGAACAATGTACTGACCCGAAGCAACATGGGGAGCAATAAGACCGGCGATATATTTATGGGCACTGGCCGGAACCGCGACCATGATAATATCTGCGCCGTTAATTGCATGCTCTATGCTGTTTGTAACAATATTAATATATCCCCTGCCGGATATGCAGCCTTCCATTTCAATAAAACCTTGTTTTTGAATTTTTTCTACCTTTGTAATTGTACGATTATAAAGATTTACTTTGTAACCGAGATGGGCCAGATAAGCAGCTATTCCCTGTCCCCCGTGGCCTCCTCCGATTACCGCAAAGTTGAGCTGTCTTTTTGAATTGTCAAACATTTGGCTTCCTCCTTTATCATAAACTTTTATTACTGCTTTCTATTCTTGCTATTGCCTCATTAAGTATCCGAACAATCAAGTCTTCATAAGACATGTGCGCTGCTTCCGCCATCTTGGGCAAATCGCTGTACCCCGGTTTGAGCCCCGGCAGGCTGTTGATTTCTATTACATAAGGTTTCTCCTCCCTCATGAGGACGTCTGCTCTGGCAATGTCCCTGCATCCTAATGCATCAAAGGCCCTGGATACATTTTCTTTCAATGTTTTCTCCGTCTCAAGGCTCAGGGGTGCCGGACAATAGTATTTCGTCTGTTCTCCAAATTCTGTTTTTACTTCGAATGTGTAAAATCTGCCGTATTCCTCGGGAACATCCTTAAAGTCGATTTCCATAATAGGCAAAATTGTTTTATTTGCACCATTGCCTATTATTCCTACAGTGAATTCCCTGCCTTCAATAAATTCCTCTGCAATGGCCGGCGGCTGGTACAGCGCCAAAAGCTCCCGGATCTTATTAAATAAGGACTCCTCACTGTAAACCACACTGTCTTTATGGATTCCAAATCCTGAACCCTCACATCCCGGTTTTACAATCATAGGAAAAACCAGATTGGAATCTAATTTTTCTTTTCCGTCTTGAAATACCTGAAAGGCAGGTGTAGAAACATTATGAAATCGAAAAATCTGCTTTGCCATTGCCTTGTTAAGGGCCAGACTGTGGGCAAGAACTCCGGAACCTACATATGGTATTCCCAGCATCTCCAATATTGCAGGTATCTGGGACTGCCTGCTCTCCCCTTTTATGCCCGTGCTCAGATTAAAGGCAATATCAACATCACTTTTCATAAGTTTCTCTATAATTTTTTCATCTGCAACAATCTTTTCTGTTTCATACTTTTTGCAGAGAATTTTATAAATACTATCTGCTGTCACCTCTTTTTGCTCGTTGGAATGCCACGCCTCCGTGTTGTTTACTTCCAGATTTGGCTTATCAGTTATTAAACCGATTTTGTAGTCCATTATGATTCCCCCCATTTACCGATATTCTCTATTTTTTTAACCTTTGTAACAATAAAGTTCACACCTGCTGCAGAATTTTGGGTACAAAAAACAAAGGAATTGTACAATGTAAAAATTCACTGAATACTAACACATTTTAAGATGGTGAAAGCTAAGTAGAAATTTAAATATGCTATAGATCAGGTTTATTGAAAAGAAGATTGAATAAAAGAAGCTGTGGAGATTTCCACAGCTTTTGCTTACAGCAATCCAAGATAAAAGTCTCATATGCAACAAGACTTATCCCATCCTTGCTCCTATCTCCTTCTCTCTACGCTTACGAGGTTAGCTGACGGATTCGGATCGAAAGAAGTTGACCCTACTCTATGTATCATAGAGATTCACCCCATAAATTGGTTCCCCCGCTTCTTATGAATTCAGCGCATTGCAATATTCAGTTTGATTTAACTAATTCTAACATATGTCACAAGCTTTGTAAATGAACTTTTCCCAAAGTCAGGTGTTAATTTTTTAACACTTTACCGGCAAAATTAGTGTTCCCATAATTTACTTTTATATTCCATATTGCTATGCTATACTATATTTAAATTATAGGAAAAGCCAAATCAATACTCGGTGATTTCCAGTCATAGGCATGTAGTTGATAAAATGGCACAGCGTTTTGGCTATGCCATTTCTGTTTATCCGGTTGCTAGAACTTAGCCGTTGCATATACACTGTAAAATAAATATGAAAGGGGTATGCCAATGGGTTTTAATTTTGCAGAATGGCTGATGGAGCCGTTTGTCTTGATGTTTATTGCTGTAGCCGCAGGCTTATTATTTGGAAAAATAAAATTTGGAAAATTCAACTTTGGAATTTCAGGGGCCTTGTTTACCGGGCTTATTATCGGATGGTTCATTTATAGATATGCCGGCAGCGTATTACTAAATGACAATTCTAATAAATCAGCACAAAAACTGATAGATTCAGGAGTTATCGACAACGGTTTTTTTACTATGTTCCTGGTGTTATTTGTTGTTGCGGTAGGGTTGTTGGCTGCAAAGGATCTGGATATTGTAATTAAAAAGTACGGCGTGAAATTCATTGTACTTGGTGTTTTAATTACATTCGTAGGAGCAGCTGCAACGTATTGTTTGACAGTTTTATTGGAGGATGCGAACCCTTATGAAGTATCAGGGGTTTATACCGGAGCCTTGACAAGCTCTCCGGGTCTTGCGGCAGCTATTGAAACGGCAAATATACAAGCAGCAATGAGAATTGAGCACTATGATTCTCTGAGTATGGATGAAAAGGCTAAAATAATATCAATAATAGATAAAAATCTTGACCCATCAGCGGTAACAGCTTTGACGGAGGATCAGAAAATGCAATTTGTCAAGAATGCTGTGGCAGGTGTCGGTACAGGTTATGCAATCACTTATGCCTTTGGAGTGCTGATTGTTATTTTTTCAGTAACCTTCTTCCCCATGATCTTCAGGATTGATATTGAAGAAGAAAAAAAGGCATTCAGCATGGAAATGTCGGAAGCCAGAGCCTCTTTTTCCAGGAAAGAAATTAAAGAAGTCGATTTTGATTTAATCGGTTTCATCGCTGCATGCCTATTTGGTTATACAATAGGACTAATTGTTATCAGGTTTAGTGCAATAGGCTTTAAAGATTTCAGCCTAAGTGCAACAGGAGGTGCGCTCATTGGTTCCTTAATACTTGGATATATCGGGAAAATCGGGTTTATATACTTTAGAATGAACAGTAAGGTTTTAGGCGTTATTCGCCAGATGTCTTTAGCCTTCTTCTTAGCCATCGTAGGCTTGAAAAATGGCTATAAAGTGTTCGAGGCAATTGCCGCATCAGGCGCTTATCTTGTTCTTGTATCGTTAGTCGTTGGATTTGCAGCAATAATGGCTGGGTATATTGTAGGCAGGTACGTTTTCAAAATCAACTGGATTATGCTGTCAGGAGCCATTTGCGGTGGTATGACTTCCACTCCCGGTCTCGGGGCGGCAATAGATGCCATCGGCAGTGACGACCCCGCAGCGGGATATGGCGCGGCTTATCCTTTTGCACTGCTGGGAATGGTTTTGTTTACTATAATATTATATACCCTGCCCATGTAGTAAATTGCAGCCCATACAAAGAGACTCCTTTACAGCTTTTTGCCATAAAGGAGTCAGTTTTTTATTTACCTATAAATTTCTACTGTTTCCAAGGTCCGCGCTTTGAACCGGCTTAGGGCCTGCTTTCTACTATATTGAACCTCTCATCGACTTTTTCCATTAAAATATTGTTGTTTACTATCTGCCTTTCATGGTATCCCCTGCCGATTATTCCAACCTCATCATATGCTGTGATTTCGAAGAACAGCGTGTTTTTATTGACTTCCACAAGCTTTGCTGTTACATACACTTCCATTCCTTCTTTAGTCGGGCACAAGTGTTCAATCTCAATTTTCCTCCCAATTGTTATGTAGTCCTCAGGGAGTAAGGGATCAATGGTATTCACAGCGGCCTCGATCATTAATGCCGCCAGAATCGGTGTTGCCATTAAATTTTTTAAAGCTCCGCTTCCGTAGTTAAACGCAGTATCTTCCCGGGTTATAACCTTTTGAACTGATTTTGACATTCCAACGTTAAATTCCGGTAAATTCATATCAACACCCCCTTTTCCTTATTATACCACATTATTTCCATTATGTCACACATCTTAAATCGTATTAAACACTGTAAGATGTCAACTCCTCACAGTAGCTGCACTGATAATAAATCTTCCCGTTTGAGTGGGCAAGCCTGAACTTAGGGCTGACATACCCGTCAGAATTGCTTACACATCTTGGGTTCTTGCATTTAAACAGACCCTGAACCTCTTCGGGTATGCTGACAGTCATCTTATTGATTATTTTATCGTTTTCAATAATATTTACCGTTAAATTAGGGTCAATAAGCCCAAGCATTGTAAGGTCCACATCTATCTTGTTCTCAATCTTTATGATATCCTTCCTGCCAAGCTTTCTGCTTGGTACATTTATAAGGAGTACCACAGGAAACTTCACCTCATCAAGCTTAAGCTTATCAAAAATCTTAATTCCATTTCCTGCAGCTATATGGTCTATCACAATTCCGCAGAAAATACTATTTACTTTCAACATTTGCATTCACCCCCAATAAAAGCGCTATCAGCGCCATTCTTACATATATCCCGTATTCAGCCTGTCTAAAATATACAGCTCTTTCATCATCATCAACATCATAGCCTATCTCATTAACCCTTGGAAGAGGATGCATTACTATCAGATCCTCCCGGGCATTTTTCAGTTTGTTCCTGTCCAATATATAACTGTCCTTAAGCCTCATATAGTCAGCTTCGTTGAAGAACCTTTCCTTTTGTATTCTTGTCATATACAGTACATCAACCCGGCCAATCACTTCTTCAAGATTTTCTGTCTCGTGAAAGCATACATCATGCTTCTCCGTCAGACTGAACCTCAAGTGTTCCGGCAGCCTGAGCTCCGAAGGTGATATCAACTCGAAACATGATCCCTTATAACGCGCCATAACGCTTATAAGCGAATGGACGGTCCTTCCGAACATAAGATCACCGCAAAAGGCAATTGTATGATTTTCCAATGTTCCCTTATACCGCCTTATGGTAAGCAAATCTGTCAACGTCTGTGTAGGATGCTGATGTCCGCCATCTCCCCCGTTTATTACCGGTATTAAGGAGTATTCGGCTGCAAGCCTGGGTGCTCCCTCTTTCGGATGGCGCATTACCGCGATATCGGCATAGGTACTTAGCACCCGTATGGTGTCCGCTATGCTCTCTCCCTTAGCAACTGAGCTTGTATTTGCGTCGGAAAACCCAAGTACCGTCCCACCCAATCTGAGCATTGCCGATTCAAAACTAAGCCTTGTTCTCGTACTGGGTTCATAAAAAAGTGTTCCGAGGATTTTCCCTTTGCAAATGTCTGAAAATGCATCCTTGTTCTCTATTACTCTGTCCGCCAGATCGTAAATTTCGTCAAGCTCCTCCAAGCTGAAATCGTTAGGGTCAATTAAGTGCCTGCCCTTTAAGCTCATGTACTTATCCTCCTTCTTAGCCTCACAGGACTATCATTTAAAGGTTAACCATTTTGGTAGAACAAATGCGGCTTCTACAATAAATAAACCTTCACGCCCGCGGCATGAAGGTTATACCTATCACATAAGTACAATATCCGGCTCCTTCTTAGCCTCACGGGGCTAAATTAAAGGTTTTCTTTTTTTTAAAGATAACACAACAAAAAACCGTTGTCAATGAGAAAATTGAAAAATAATTACTTACTGTTTTTCTATATATTTGAAAACATTATTAAATTACCCCCAAATTTATTATTAGCTTACGAATTCTATATTAGAATCAGAAAAACAAGGAGGAAATCTTATGTTAAAGAAAAGGTTAATGTCATTGGGAATTGCAGTAATATTAATACTCTCTTCCTTAAATACTACAGTTATAGCAGCGGGTTTTTGCGAACAAGCCCCGGGTGCAAAGGCATCGATGAATCTTATAAATCCAGGCAAAGACAAAAACAATAATGGGGTAAACTACAAATTCTATGATTTGAAAGACGTTGCCTGGGCTTTCAATGCCATTGAAAAATTAGCCCTTAAAGGAATACTGAACGGCGTAGGCCAAGGGATGTTTGCGCCTCAAAACAAAGTCACACATTTAGAGGCCCTTGCAATGGTATTGAGACTGACAGGGGATGAAAATGAAGCTGAGAACAGGAAAAACCAGAAACACAGTCAATACAAAGGTCCTACTCCGACTTGGGGCCTCGGGTATATATTTGTAGCTATAGAAAAGGGAATACTTCTTCCGGAAGAACTTGGCGATTTCAATTTTAACACTCCCGCAAAGCGCCACGAAATAGCAAAATATATAATCAGGGCATTGGGCAAGACTGACGAAGCATTGAAGTATATGGATAAAGAGCTTTCATTCAAGGATAGCAGCAGTGTGCCGAAGAAGTCGGTAGGTTATGTATACCTTGTAAATAAATTGGGGATTATGATCGGTGATAACAACAATAAATTCAATCCTATGGAACCTGTAACAAGGGCGGAGATGGCTGTCCTATTGGACAGGGCCGAAGGAGATTTTGAGCTTCCGGATACTGATTACAGGAAAAACAATATAGTATTTGTACAAGCGGATACAAATAAAAATAAAATCACAGTAAATATTAAAGGGAGCACTGTTACTTATGATGTGCTTTCAGGTGCTCAGATTTACAGAAATGGTTCTTTTGGTACTATAGATGATCTGGTAAAAGGAGATATACTCCAGATTATACTTAATGACAACAAAAAAGTAATATTTATTGAAGTTTTAAAGGGTACCGAAAATGATGATGATGATGAAGAAACAGAAATATCCTTCAGCAAAGTATCCTATAACAACCTTCCCACGGCTCTCCAGGATGAGGTTGACAGGCTCAAATCTGCAAAGAACTACAAAGCATATGAATATGACAGCTATATATACCTGATGGCTTTCATGGGCAGGCAGAAAACCGGAGGCTATTCCGTCAGCATAGAAGACGTAACAAAAACTGAGAAAAACGGTAATTATACAATCAGAGCAGAAGTGTATTCCGATACGCCTTCATCAGGATCCTATGTCACCCAGTCAATTACTTACCCATATACCGTTGTAAGATTTAAGAGCTTCAGCAAAATCAAGAGTGTTATATTTACCGATACCGACGGGGACAAAATCAAAGAGGTTAACATAGAAAAACCTGTTGAAGTCTCTACCGTAAAAGGTGTAATTTATGACCTGATTTCAAGCAGCAAGACAATAAAGGTTGAAAAGTCGGACGGATCCAAGATGAGCTACACCATCCCCTCCTCCGCCAAGATCACAGTAAACGGTTACGAGAATTCAAGTTTCTCCGACCTTTGGAAAGACATGAATGTTGAGCTTGAAATAAAAAATGATGTGGTCACAAAGGTAATAGCAGACGGAAAGACAGAAGACAGTATCTCCTTCAAGGCTGTTGAATACAACAACCTCGCAACGCACCTGAAGGATCAGGTGGACAGTCTTAAGCTTTCTCGAAACTATAAAGCCTTTGAATATGAAAACAGCATATATCTTATAGCCACACTTGGCAAAAAAACGGCATCGGGCTATGAAATAGCCTTTGAGGCCCTTGATAAGATATCAGACGGCAGCAAATTCATTGTCAGGGCTGAAGTATCAGTAGTTACTCCTTTTCCGTCTGAAGGCACCAAAACAGTATATCCGTACAGCATTGTAAAGTTTAGTAAATTCAGCAATATAAGCAAAGTAAGGTTTGTGGACGAGGATGGCAGCAAACTGGCTGATTCGAATATAGTTAAGCTTGCTGATACTTATGAAGTAACCGGAAAAATAAACAAAATCAATACGGCGAAGAAAAACATCGAGGTTGAGAAATCAGACGGCACGGTTATAACCCTTTCAGTTCCTGAAGATGCTCAGATTACAGTAAATAAGGATGATAAGGCATTCAAGGATCTTAAGACAGGCATGACTGTGAAAATAGAGATAGTTGACGACATAGTTGCAAAGATTGACGCAGAAGATAAAAATCTTGAACTTACCGGAGAGCTTTCAGGTATAACAATAACTGAAGAAAAAAAGATCACAGTGAAGATAGACGGAAAAAACAAGACTTATACAGTGGATTCAAGTGTTGTGATAATAATCGACGGTGAGGATAACAAAAGTGTTGAAGATCTTACTGTAGGCGACAGGCTCACCCTTTCCTTCATAAACGGCACCCTGATACAAATTGCAAAATAGTTATACTACTCTTCAAGGCAGCTGGATTCAGCTGCCTTCTTCTTTTTAAATCCCGCACCCCCTTATCTGTATATGTCGTGAAATGTTTCGTGCCATTTGAATTCAATGTAATTTGTTTGGCACGAAACAGATAAATACTGTTAATATTGTACCGGCTGTCAAAATATTATATGTATTACAGATACTAATTTTGGGGGTATATACATTGGGAAAGCTCACGTACATACAAGGGGCATTTATTCTGACAGCGACTAATCTTGTTACGGGTTCCATATCCTTCGTATTCAGGGTATTTCTCACCAGAGCAATCGGTTCAGAAGGAATAGGAGTATATCAGCTCATTCTTCCTTTGTATCTGCTGTTTATTACATTGGTTTCGGGAGGAGTGATAACTGCCGTTTCAAAGCTAATTGCAGAACAAGTTCCCGGAAGAAACTACAGGAATATGTATAAAATAATAAAAATCAGCGAAATTACAATAGGCATATGGAGCCTCGCGCTCTGTATCCTGATATTCTTTAATACCGATTACCTTGCAAATCATGTGCTTAAAGACAATAGAACACAGCTATCAGTTTTGGTCTTTACCCCTGCGGTATTCTTTATCTCTTTAAGTGCAGTACTGAAAGGCTATTTTTTTGGACTTCAGGATGTCAACCCCCCGGCTTTTATTGATATTCTGGAAAAGCTTATCAGAGTCGTAGGGCTTCTTTTGACTACATACTATCTGCTGCCTTTCGGCATTGAATATGTCTGTGCGGGTGTGATGGCCGGAATGGCCGCGGGAGAGCTTATCAGCCTTTTCCTTCTATATCTGCAATACAAAATCAGAAGGCCTGTAGTTTCAACACGGACAGACACCGACTTAACTGCAAAAATTATCGTCAGAATACTGAAAACAGCCTTGCCTTTGTCTTTAAGCGGCGCATTGACAACTATCATGGACATGGTTATTGCAATTATAGTACCCATGCAGCTCCGTCTGGCAGGATACAGCAACTCAAACGCATTATCGCTTTACGGACAGGTGACCGGTATGGTAATGCCACTGCTTTTCTTTCCTTTTATAATAATATCTTCTCTCGGCATTACGCTGGTTCCCGCAATAACCGCCTCCTACACTGCCGGCAATTGGACGGCGCTGAATAAGAAATGCAACGATTCCCTTAAAATTACCTCAGTAATTGCGTTTGCATCTACTGCGCTCTTTATAATTTTCCCCTGGGAACTCTGCCGAATATTTTTCAAATGCCCTGAAGCGGGAAATATGCTTTTCCTGATGGCTTTCGTCTGTATCTTTGAATACTGGCAGTTCACCCTTTTTGCAGTGTTGAACGGTATCGGCATGCAACACGTGGTTTTGAAAAATTCCATACTGCATATTATTATTTCTGTTGCATGTTCATATTTCCTTATACCAATTCCCTCAATAGGAATATATGGATTTGTAATCGGCTTCTGTGCAAGTGCAGTATTGATTTGCCTGTGGAATCTTATGGACATAAAGCGCGTCCGCCGGATAAGAATAGAATACGGAAATTCATTGCTTAAGCCTTTTATTGCATTTATTGTGATGCTTACCGCAATCAAGCACTGCAATTATTATCTGATAACGAACAATATCCGCAGTTCTAATATGATTATTTCAAGTCTGGCAGGGCTTGTCTGCTTTTTTCTTGTGCTTATCCTTACGGGAGCAATTACCTTGAAACAGCTTAAGAGCACCTTTGCAATAAAATAAGCAGAAAATGGCTTTCTCAAATATATCTAAATTGCATCCGCCTGCCCGTATAGTACTTGCATACTCAACGCCATCGTAATAATGTACGGATAACGGAGAATCATCAGCGAGAAGGAAGATTAAGCAATAAGTTCCCATATCAATATTCCCCCATAACGGCTTGTCTTATATTAATTTTGATATATGTTTATTTCTTTGGTAGTAACAGTTTTTTATCTGTCCGTTGGCTCATGCCTTTGAGATTATTATAACTATAAATCAAGGCTGATTCATAGTTTGATGAACTCTTCCTATAAATCCGTAACGAATATATATTACCAAGATTCTGCATCCGTTGTAGCTTGTACCATGCGTTAACATTCATTTCTTCTGAAATATTATTTGTCAAATCGGTTATCCTCACATTGCATTCACCCTGTGCAAAACGTACATCCCCACGTTTCCATGTTGATGATAGAATTTCTATTCCATAATTGCCTTCTTTTCTATATAAATTTTCCAAAGTAGCTTTTAGTTCATTATCTGTTTTCTCTTTAAACTCCTCTTCAGTTAGCATCTTCTTAATGTTCAAAAACTCCAGATATTTGTCAGGTGCATTGCTGCTGCCAGCTAGCGAATAAACGCTATCATCATTCTTACTTAGATATGTAAATTCAAGGTTTATTGAGCTGTCCATATAATTCCATATTTCTTGAAACTTATTGTTTAAACCGCCTTTTTCTGTTGCATGCAATACAAGTTTATCGCCATCAGCAATCTCCCATTTACCAGCATATAAGTAGCCTATCTCCTTGCCTAGCTCATCGAAATAGTGAATAGCAAAGAGATTATCTTTCGTAAACGTAATGTTGTATGGTTCATTGACAAGTTCCCATGTGCCAATCATGCCCTCAGCTTTCAGCTGGGGAACAGAAATATTCTCCTCTGCTTCTGTTATCTCTTCCTGGTCTTGATATATATATACATTTTGATTAGACTCATATCTGCTATTCAGCATGCTCTTTATGGATATAATTGAAATTATCACAATTGCTAAACATGTAATTGCAATTATTAGAGTACTTTTCTTTCTCCTTGCAGTTTTAGTTTTTTCCCTTGAAATATCAGCTATATTTATTTCAATACGCTTGCCAGCTTCTTCACTTTTTAGACCACTTATGGCAGCAGCTCCACACTTACTACATAGCTTTGACCCCTCTTCAAGCTTGCTTCCGCAATTAGCACAATTCATTTTATATCTCCTCCTCAAATGCATGTCTTTATAATAAAAGTGTAAATTATACTTTTATTATAAAGAAGTGTATCTGGAAGTACAAGTAAAATTTCTACTAATAATTTGAAATTTTATACATTCAATAGTGTATTATACACTTTTGATTTGTGTTCTCACCTTATAAAGATTGCTACATTATACTTGGGTGATGAATATGATTGAAGTAGATTACAAAAAGCTCGGTGCCAGAATACGCACAGCTAGGGATAATAAAAACCTTACTCAGGAGAAGCTTGCCGAATTAACCGGATTATCAAATAATTATATAAGTAATATAGAGCGCAAGCGTTCAAAGCCCAGCATTGAAACGCTTATAAAAATCTGTAATGTTCTTGAGATTACTCCTGACCAGATTTTACTTGATTCTATTTACATGTCTAGGGAATATATCCGTGATGATATTGCTAAGAAGCTTTCCAAGTGTTCCGATAAAAGCATGCTGCTTATTTCCAGCCTCATTGATGTTATAATCGAGCAGCAGGATAAATAATAACGTTATTTCCATGCATTACAATTCATCTTTTATATCCCCATATTAATCTTTCACAACATGTTGTTGCTTTGTCTAAATTCATATACTATATATTGCTTTTTTAAACATAAAAATAGCCCTGATTCCTCAGGGCTAATGATGTATGAGTAAGTCTATAAGCCGGGTTCTGTATTAAATGATCATCTATCTAGGCTTGCCGTCGCCGACAAGCTCAAGCGACCTAACCCGGAGACGGAACGGGCCGTTCCTGTCAAAGCAAAGCTCTGACTGCCTCTCTATTTGGTCTTGCTCCAGGTGGGGTTTACATAGCCGGCCAGTTACCTGACCGCTGGTGAGCTCTTACCTCGCCTTTCCACCCTTACTGACTGGGAGGTGGGATGTGGGATGTGAGATTTCATCTTCCCTCTCACCTCTCACCTCACACCTCTCAGCCAGCGGTATCTCTCTGTTGCACTATCCTTAGAGTCGCCTCTACCGGGTATTACCCGGCACCATGCCCTGCGGAGCCCGGACTTTCCTCGTATACATCAAAGTATATACGCGATCATCTGGCTTACTCATAAACAATATTGAATTCCAGATACTTATTATATATCCGATACACTGTATAGTCAACATGGTATATATAGCTGCTATGTAAAAGCTATACCGGTTTGGCATTTCAAGTCTGCTGTATCAAGGCTTTCGATAATACAGCAATCTTCCGCAGTTCTGGCATTTCAAATCCTGATCGCCGCTCTTTATAGCCTCGTAATCCATGGCCGGCACTTCCATCCTGCAGCCGCAGCATATGCGCCTTTCTACCAGGGCAATAGGATCGGCATATGTTTTAGTTAATCTATTGAATACTTCGTAACTTTCCTTGTCAATTTCATTTTTGATACTGTCAATCCTGGGGCTAAGCTCTTCCTTTTGTGCTTTAAGCTCTTCAATTGCCTTATCATAGGCATCTTTGCTGATAAGATATTTCTTTTTGATAAATGCAAGTCGTTTTTGTGTTTCAATAAGCTCCTTATTGATATTATCTGCTTCATTCATAAGTCCTATTATGTCATTTTCTGTCGCTTGCTTTTTTTCTTCAATTTTATCAAGCTGTTTCTCAATATTCTCCAATTTTTTGACTGTATCTGTCTCTTTGCTGAATTTGATTTCTTCAGAAGCTTTCTTATTGTATTCCAGGTTCTTTATCTCATTGCTTTTGGCTTCCTGTCTGTAAGCATTTTTTTTCAGCTGATCCTCGCCTTTCAGATATTCATCTTTGAGCCTTTTGTATTCCTCTTTAAGCTTGCCCAAATCCTTAGCCTCATTCAGCTCTCTAAGCCTGTTTAAAACAGCATCCATTTCCTTCTGCAAACCCTGAAGCTCATAAAGCATCTTCAAATCCATCAAACCATCTCCTTTAACCTGTTTTAAATAAAAAATAGGAACAGAAAAACTATTCCTATAATACTCTCAATATTTCCATATTTGCATTCGATTCAACCACATCCGCATCAAGCTTAAGCTCTTGAAATTTATTCCTTAAATATTCAGCTATGTGCTTTATCATTATCTTTTCTGTAGCATAATGGCCCGCATCAATCACACACAATCCCATTTCCAATGCATCAAGAACCCCGTGGTATTGCATATCTCCCGTTACAAGCACATCCGCTCCGGCAAACCTGGCACTATTTATATACTTGCTGCCTGAGCCATTAATAAGTGCAACTTTCTTAATCTTCCTGTTCGGATCCCCTGCAAAGCTTACATGACCGGTCCCCAATAAGGTTTTCACATTTTCGGCATACATTAAGAGCGTTGTTTCTTTTTCAAGCACGGCAATTCTCCCAATGCCCATAATCCTGCTTTCATAAGCAGTTTCCTCTAATATGCTGAAGTCAGAAAAGCCAAGTTCCTTTGCAAATACATCGTTTAACCCGTCTTGTGCTATATCATAATTAGTATGCATACAATAGAGAGCTATATTGTTTTTTATAAGGCTTATTATCTTTCTTCCAGTTGCATTATCCGTATTCACCCTTTTTATTCCGTTAAAAATCATAGGATGGTGTGATACTATCATGTCGGCTTTTCTTTCGACAGCTTCTTCAATAACCCATTCCGGAACATCCAGGCATACTATGACTCTTTCGATCTTCCGTCTGCCGTCTCCTACAAGCAAGCCTACATTGTCCCAGCCTTCGGCAAGCCCCTTAGGGGCTAATTCTTCCAAGATACCGGCTATGGTCTGGCATTTTACTGTACCCATTGCAACACCTCCCTATAGAAGTCTGTCAGTTCTTTGCACTCCTCAACTCTTTCCCTGCAGTTTTTACTATACATGCCCTCCAAATCCGCTATCACCTTTTCCAACCCGCTTATTTTCTTATTTATGTATTCCGCGGCGAGGGGATGTTTTTTTTGGATTATCTTATCTCCAATAAGCAATAACCCTTTTGCTTCCCTTACTTTCCCTATAGACTTTGCCCAGATGACTTCATATATTTTATCCTGCTCTTTTACCAGTTCTTCATCAATTATATCAAATCCGTGCTCAAATAGCCATTTCCTTATCTTGTCCGAATCCCTCATAGGCTGCAGAATTAACAGTTTGGCACTCTCCGCAGTCCCCGAATTTGCATCCAAAATATCCCTGATAAGAATTCCTCCCATGCCTGCAATAACAATTACTTCTGCTTCCCCCGGCCTGATAGCTTCCAGGCCGTTTCCCCGACGCACTGTTATCTTTGACTCGAATCCATGGATTTTTATTCTTTTTTTTGATATTTTCACCGGCCCGATATTTATATCGGTAGCAACAGCATTTTTTACATATTTGTTTTTTATCAGAAATATCGGAAGATATGCATGGTCTGATCCTATATCCGCGACCGAATCGTAACCTCGTATGCTCTCTGCTATTATTTCCAATCTAGGAGAAAGCTTCAATTCTTTTGTATCTCCCATTACAGTTCCCGGCACCTTTCCCGGACACTTGCATCTGCAGTATCACTTCTTTTATTCATTATACTATAATTTACTGATTTTTTTATTATTAATTAGGAAAAATACATACCGAGGGGTGAAAAATATGAAAAAGAAAATGCATTTAAAACCTGAAACAATTCAAAAATTCAAATGGGGAGGGACCTCAAAAGAATGGGAGGATGAGGCAGATAGATTGTCTAACCAGCTTAAAACCATGGAAGTAATAAATGATATAATTGAAAAACAGGATTGTGAAAGTGATGAAAAAACCTGATACAGCGTATCAGGTTATATATCATCATAAATGGTGGGCCTTCAGGGACTCGAACCCCGGACCAACCGGTTATGAGCCGGTTGCTCTAACCAACTGAGCTAAAGGCCCAAAATGGCTCCCCAAGTTGGACTCGAACCAACGACCCTGCGGTTAACAGCCGCATGCTCTACCGACTGAGCTATTGAGGAACTTTAAACTGACAAATATTATTTTACTTACTTTCATTACGAAAGTCAACAGTAAATTTCATAACATTTTGGTTTTTCCGGGTATTATTCAAGGAAATCTTTTAATTTCTTGCTCCTGCTCGGGTGTCTGAGTTTTCTCAACGCTTTCGCCTCGATCTGCCTTATACGCTCCCTTGTAACGTTGAACTCTTTACCCACTTCCTCCAATGTTCTTGCTCTCCCGTCCTCCAAGCCGAACCTTAGCTTAAGCACCTTTTCCTCCCTTGGGGTCAAAGTGTCAAGTACCTCCATAAGCTGCTCCTTAAGCAATGTAAAGGCCGCCGATTCGGCCGGCGCAGGAGCATCCTCGTCAGGTATGAAGTCCCCCAGGTGGCTGTCTTCCTCTTCACCGATGGGGGTTTCAAGGGAAACGGGCTCCTGGGCTATTTTCATAATCTCCCTGACCTTATCCTCTGTCATTCCCATTTCAATGGCGATTTCTTCCGGAAGAGGATCTCTTCCAAGCTCCTGGAGGAGTTGTCTTGAAACCCTGATAAGCTTGTTTATGGTTTCTACCATATGCACAGGAATTCTGATAGTCCTCGCCTGGTCGGCAATAGCTCTCGTAATTGCCTGCCTTATCCACCAAGTGGCATAAGTGCTGAATTTAAAACCTTTTGTATGGTCGAACTTTTCTACTGCTTTTATGAGTCCGAGATTGCCTTCCTGAATAAGATCCAGAAACAGCATACCTCTTCCGACATATCTCTTTGCAATGCTGACTACCAGTCTAAGGTTTGCTTCAGTAAGCTTTTTTTTGGCATCGGAATCATTCTTCTGTATTTTATTTGCCAGGTCCACCTCTTCCTCAGGGCTTAACAGGGGCACTTTTCCTATTTCCTTAAGGTACATCCTTACCGGGTCATCTATACTGATACCTTCGGGAATGCTTATCTCAATGTCTACTTCTTCGGCATCTTCATCAAGAGGCGAAATATCAAGATCACTTTCTACGGCTCCAACCACATCTATACCTTTAGTCTCGAGATATTCGTATAATTTGTCTATCTGTTCGGGATCCATCTCCACTTCCTCAAAGGTATCCATTATTTCTTTATATGTGAGCGTTCCATTTTTTTTGCCCTTATCAACTAACTCTTTTATATTATTTATTTTTATTTCTTCTGTTTTCATTGTTATCCCCTCCCTTCCGGAAATCTCCTTCTCCTCTTCTGCAATTCTTTGATCTCGACAAAGAATGCATTTGCTTCTTCTTTCCTTCCCACAAGATACATCTCTTCCATTTTAATTATCATTTCCTGGATTCGTCTATCCAATCTCGAGTGCTTTACTCTTTCAATGCTGGATTTTATCAGCTTATCTATATCTGCATCCGGCAGTTTATAGCTGAAAATCTCCGCTACCTTTGACTTTTCATCATCACTATTAAAGAAACCAATGATTTCACCTGCCGTTACCGGCTTATCCTCCTTTGAGTATTTTTGAATGATTTCTGCAATCTTAATATGCATGTCATTAGAAAAATCAGTTGGTTCCAAGGTTTCAAAAATATCTTTTACTTTCTCGTAATAATAAATACATATATTCAGTAGATAAATCTCCGCTGTAATCTCGCCTTTTTTTAATTCCACCTCTGCTTTTTTACTATTTATTATATTATGTTTATTATTTCCATTTTTATTCTTATTACGAAGCCTATTCAGCTCTGCATATAAAGCTGCCTCATTTACCTGCATAATGCCCGAATATTTTTTAATATAAGCATCTACCTCGACATTGCTTATTACATCCTTTAGAATCTCAGAAAAACCCTTTGTAAATACTATTCTATCCTGTATATTATTTATGTCCAAATTCCTTCTTAAATTCTCAATTTTATATTCAATAAGGGAAACACTCCCTTTTATTTTTTCTCTGAAAGCCTCAATTCCTTCTTTTCTTATATATTCATCAGGGTCTCTGCCGGAAGGCAAACTTAAAACCCTGACTACACAGCCCTCATTCTCAAGAATGGATAGTCCTTTCATTGTAGCGTTCTGCCCTGCCAAATCGGAATCATAAGAAATTATTATCTCATTTGAAAACCGTTTCAGAAGCTTGGCTTGATTTTCCGTAAAAGCCGTTCCCAGAGAAGCAACTGCATTTTCCACTCCAAACTGATGCAAGGCAATTGTATCCATATAACCTTCAACTATAATAATATTTTCAAGGTTTTGTATCTTTTTTACAAAATTCAAGCCGTAAATATTATAACCCTTGTTAAAAACAGGGGTATCGGGTGAATTGAGATACTTGGGCTTTGAATCTCCTATAACCCTTCCCCCAAAAGCAATAACATTTCCCTTAAGGTCTATTATCGGAAACATAACCCTGTTTCTGAACTTGTCGCAGTACCCCTCTTTGTCCCTGCCTTTAACAATAAGTCCGGCCTTGTAAAGAAGCTCAGTGCCATAGCCCTTCCTTTTCATGAAATCTATAAGTTCATGCCATCTGTCCGGAGCAAATCCCAGGCCGAATTTCTTGATTATTGCATCGCTCAGGCCCCTTTTCTTAAGGTACTGCGATGCCTTGTCCCCATTATTGAGATTGCTGTAAAAAAACCTTGCGGCTTCAGTATTCAGCTTATATAATGTTTTTCTAAGTTTCGCCATTTCCAACTGTTTGGGATCCTTATCCTCTTCCAGTTGTATGCCGGATCTTTCGGCAAGTAGTTTAACTGCCTCTATAAAACTGATTTTTTCGATTCTTTGTATAAAAGTAATTACATTGCCTCCAACTCCGCACCCAAAACAGTTGAATATCTGTTTTGAAAATGACACGCTGAAGGATGGTGTCTTTTCAGAATGGAAAGGACATAACGCCATATAGTTGCTGCCTTTTTTTTTCAATGTCATATATTCCGAAATGACATCCACTATATCATTTTTTTCGATTATCTCAGAAATCTTATCTTCTGAGAAAAGCATTGGCTTTTCCACCTTTTATCTCAATTGAACCATGGTAATATGCCACCCATAACTGATTCATATATTTATTCTCCATTTATTTTAAATATCCTTCATATTTTGTGAAATTAGAAAGCTAAGTGATTTTTCAAATCTACTGTCATCTCTTTTTGTACGCCTTGCAGGACCTTTGACCCTCCCTCCGCCCCGTCTCACGGCTCCGGCTACATACCTTTCAAAAAGAAGCTTGTCAATATTGTCCTCACAAAATATCATCCCATTAAATGAAATCGCCCGGGCTTTCTTGGCAAGTATCAGGGATGCAAGTCCAAAATCCCCCGTCACAACTATATCCCCCTCCGATACTTTATTGATTATTGCCATATCCACTGCCTGAGATACATTGTCAACCATTATTTTTTCTACATAAGCATCGTTGGAATAGCAGCTGTGATGACATGTACTGTGAAAGAAAACAACTCTTATTCCATATGTTTTTGCTATTCTCTCAATCAAAGAAGTAACAGGGCAGGCATCCCCGTCTACCAGTATTATCATATTAATACCCCAATAATTCTCTATGAATTGATGTACCGAAATAACTTTTATTCGACATAAATTTTGAATATCCTTCATTGTATATAATATTCAGCGAATTAAGCCGGCCTCATACATCAATTACACCTGCCAGGGGGAGGGAATGAACAATCGGGTAAAAATACTTATTGCAAAACTGTCTGACATGCCAGCTATGTAATCACATGCAAGCCTTTCTATATCCACAGCTTTGAGTCTTTCGATTTCAGAGGGTATTTCATCAGGATTCTGTATATAGTACTCATACAGGCTTTTTATAATATTCTTTGCTTTCTTCTCCTCTTTCTTGGCAGCCGAACCAACATATACATTTTCGAACATGAATTTTCTAAGCTCGTTGGTAGTCCGGTTTACAATACTGCTCATCAATATTTCATTCCTGCCGATACTTTCGTTTATAATATCGGTTATCATTGTATTTATTCTTTCTTTATGAGTAAATCCGAGAATCCTTATACACTCTTCAGGTATTGAAGATGCTTCCAATATACCGCCCCTGATCGCATCATCAATATCATGATTTATATATGCAATCCTATCTGAAAAATATACGATTTTACCCTCTAAGGTTTCAGGTTCCGCATCCCCGGTATGTTTCAAAATACCGTCTTTGACCTCATATGTCAGGTTGAGGCCTTTGCCTCCCTCCAATATTTCTACGACCCTAAGGCTTTGTTCGTTGTGCTTGAAGCCCCCGGGATGAACTTCATCCAGAGCATTCTCCCCGGCATGGCCAAAAGGCGTATGCCCCAAGTCATGGCCAAGGGCTATTGCTTCAGTCAGATCTTCATTCAATCTGAGCGCCCTGGCAATGGTACGTGCTATCTGTGATACCTCAAGGGTATGAGTCAGTCTAGTCCTGTAATGATCTCCTTCCGGGGATATAAATACCTGAGTCTTGTGCTTAAGCCTTCTGAATGCCTTTGAATGCAGTATCCTGTCCCTGTCTCTCTGATAATCTGTCCTTATATCGCACTTTATTTCTTCTATTAGCCGCCCCTTTGTGTTTATGCTCAGGGCAGCATATTTCGAAAGATTTTGTTTTTCTATGTTCTCAGTTATTTCTCTTATTTTCACAGAAACATCTCCCTTGAAAATCCTGATACGTATAAATAGTATTTGATTGTAATATACAACAAATTTTAAAAATCTCCTTTCCCTTAACAAAACTTTTTCACAAGCAGGGAATTTTGCTGCAGTCAAATCCCACCGCAAACTCGAACTATATAAAATTGTTAAAAAATTAGCAGGAATTTTCGTATATCTATAGAATAGGTAACACATGATATGAAGTATATCGAACTGAAATGGACAAATATCATAAATTCTTGCGAATTTATGATATAATATGCTATCGCATATTATATGCTTTATTTAATTGCCCGTGCGATTTTTTGCTCCGCAAAACGCACATGGGCAAATATCATAAATTCTTGCGAATTTATGATATAATGATGTTGTGCTAATAATTAGCAATTATGCCAGCATAATTTGCATATTATTAAAACTATATTTAGGAGGTTAGAAAAATGTCACATCAGGACAATTTGAATCCATTACTGAACGCCCAGAAACAAGTAAAGGTTGCTTGTGATAAGTTGGGCTTGGATGCTAAGGTTTATGAGCTTTTAAAACAACCAACGAAAGTACTTGAGGTAGCTATTCCAGTTAAAATGGATGACGGCTCAATCAGAGTATTTACAGGATACAGGGCTCAGCATAATGACGCCGTAGGCCCTACAAAAGGTGGAATCAGGTTCCATCAGAATGTCAGCAGGGATGAGGTTTGCGCCCTATCAATATGGATGACCTTTAAATGCTGCGTTACCGGAATTCCCTATGGTGGAGGAAAAGGCGGGATTATAGTTGATCCGACAACATTATCCCCCGGTGAACTTGAAAGATTAAGCAGAGGCTATATTCAGGCAATATATAAGATGATAGGCGATCAGGTAGATATACCCGCACCGGATGTGGGCACAAACGGACAAATTATGGCATGGATGGTTGACGAATACAATAAGCTTGTCGGTCACAGCTCTTTAGGAGTTATTACCGGAAAGCCGGTTGAATTCGGAGGCTCACTGGGCAGGACTGCAGCTACCGGATTCGGAGTAGCTGTTGTAGCAAGAGAAGCTGCCAAGAAACTGGGATTTGACTTTAAAGGCGCGACAATTGCCGTCCAAGGCATTGGCAATGTAGGAAGCCATACCGCCCTGAATCTGCAAAAGCTTGGGGGCAAAATCGTAGCTGTTTGCGAATGGAATGGATCGGTATACGATGAAAACGGTCTCGATATTGCAGCCTTAGTGGCTTATATGAGACAAAACAAGAAAATCGTTGGATTCCCGGGTTCAAAGGAAATTACAAAAGAAGAATTCTTTGCATTGCCGGTTGACATTCTTGTTCCTGCTGCTCTGGAAAATCAGATAACCGCCGAAGTCGCAGAGACAATAAAAGCAAGGCTTGTATGCGAAGCTGCAAACGGTCCTACCACTCTTGACGGTGACGAAGTAATCAATAAGAAGGGTTTGCTTCTGACACCCGATATTCTGACAAATGCCGGAGGGGTTACAGTATCATATTTTGAATGGGTACAGAACCTATATGGCTACTACTGGACAGAAAAAGAAGTTGAAGAAAAAGAAGAAAGGGCTATGGTTGAAGCATTCAACGCCATATATGCAATAAAAGAAGAATTCAATGTTTCAATGAGAGAAGCGGCCTATATGTTCTCAGTAAAGAAGGTTGCTGCGGCAATGAAGGTTAGAGGCTGGTATTAAAAAACAGGATACATATATAATATGTTTCAAAAACAAAGAGACCTGTGGAAATCCGCAGGTCTCTTTGTTTGTCGACAAATATGTATTGTCAACCATTGTTTAAAACATGGTTGACAATACATATTTGCTGATATATAATAATCTCTGTAATCAGTAATGGAATTAAAGCTTTGGGAGGTTAATATGAGAAGATTATTCACAATTCGGGATTTATGCTATATTTCACTGTTTTCTACGTTAATAGCCGTTTCAGGGTATATCTCGCTGCCTCTCCCCTTCTCCCCGGTCCCTGTAACTGCCCAAACTCTTGCAGTTATGCTTTCAGGGAGCCTGCTGCCCGTAGGGCACACCTTTACAAGCCTTATCATTTTCCTAATGATGGGAGCAATTGGTTTGCCGATATTCTCAGGGGGCACCTCCGGCCTGGGCGCTATTGCCGGCAAGACAGGCGGTTATCTTATAGGCTTTCTGGCTGGGGCAACCCTCATATCGTTAGTAAAAGGTAAAAAACCGGGCTTTTTTCGGCTTCTGGCAATTAATGCAACCGGCGGTATTCTCGTGGTATACACCTTTGGCGTATTATGGCTGAACTATATCACCGGAATCGGCATTCGAAAGGCGATTATTTTTGGTGCCCTTCCTTTCATTCCGGGGGATATTGTCAAAATATTGGCAGCTGCAGTTATTACTTTGAGGCTTAATAAACACATAAGGATTGAAGCTGAATGATTTAACCCGGATATACCTTATGCCATCCCTCCTAGGCTTTTAGTATATGATTTTACACACTGCCTTTTGCTTTTTCTGACTTCTTTTTACATCGATTATCCTTTGGTTTCCAGAACCCCTGTAGGCAAGAGCAAGATCTTTCTGCTCTTCCTTGTAAGGCCCGTCTATCAGTATGTCAACAAGCCCCAGGAGATCTATCCGGCTTCTATCTTTGCTTTTTATAAGTTCTTCATAGGTAAAGCCCGTATAACATATAATATTAGTGTTGGCTTCTCTAAGTTTTTTCGCAATATGTATAAATGCATCAGCCTGAAGAAAGGGCTCTCCCCCGGAGAAGGTCACCCCATCAATATATTTACTTTGCTTAATATCTTCGATGATATAAGCTGTGTCTATCCCATAGCCTCCGTCCAATGAATGGGTATCGGGGTTATGACAGCCTTTGCAGCAATGGCTGCAGCCCTGGGCAAATATCACATATCTGAAACCAGGGCCGTCAACTACACTCTCTTTAACAATGCCGGCAACTCTCAATTCCATGGTATATTTCCTCCTACAGTGTATGCTTTACCCTGTCTGCAAGTTCTGCCTGCTTGGCGTCATTAAATCTGTCAATGGTTGACAGATAGCCGGTAATCCTTCTGATTCTTCTTATATCATCACTTCCGCAGCTGAAACAACTGCCGTCGATTATTCCTGAGACTCCGCAGTTTCTGCACTCATCTATGGGGAAGTTGACTCCTGCGTAGCCTATATCGCATTTTGCCATATGCTTCAATATCTTTTCAAAGGCCTGCAAATTGTTCTTCGGTGAAGAGGGCAGCTCAACATAAGAAATATGCCCTGCCGCACATAGCTTATGAAAGGGAGCTTCTTTGGAAATCTTATCGAATATGCTTGTCTGATAATTGACAGGAAGATGGAAGGAGTTTGTGTAATATGCCTTATCCGTAACTCCCTTTACCATCCCGAATTCCTTTCTGTCCTTCTCAATGAATCTTCCGCTTATACCCTCTGCCGGGGTAGCGTAAGCGACAAAATTCATATCATATTGCTCTTTGTAGTTGTCTGCAGCCTTTTTGATACCTTCTATTATTTGGTACCCAATCTTCCAGGATTCCTCGTCTTCCCCATGATGATTTCCTGTGAGCACGATAAGGGTTTCTGCAAGTCCAATGAAGCCTATCGCCAAGGTCCCATTCTTTATTGCTTCTCTTATCTCATCCTGATCCTTTAAATTTTCTGAGCCCATATAAAGCTTCTGCCCCATAAGAAAAGGCAGATCCTTCACCTTAAGCGAAGCAATGACATTAAACCTGTGTAAAAGCTGTCTGCTGCATAAATCCAGAATGCTATCCAATTCAACGAAGAAAGCATCTATATCCCTTGTTCTTAAAGCAATCCTGGGAAGGTTAACAGTAACGGGAGCGATATTCCCTCTGCCTGCTGATATTTCGGCTCCATGCCTGTTTGCAATTACCCTTGAACGGCATCCCATGTAGGAGACCTCATCTCCAAAGCGGCTGTTGAAGCTGGAATCCATAAAACTGAATGTAGGATTCATCCTCTTGGATGCAACACTCATAGCCAACCTGAACAAATCATAGTTGGGATCTTCCGCATCCATATTTATTCCTTTTCTCAGCCTGAACACCAGATTGGGGAATATTGGGCTTTCACCTTTTCCCAGGCCATTATCAAAGGCTCTTAGCACTGCCTCGATTACCTTTCTTCCTTCAGGAGTTGTATCCGTTCCCAGGTTGATGCTGCTGAAAGGCACCTGCGCTCCGGCCCTGCTGTGCATTGTATTAAGATTATATATCAATCCCTCTATTGCCTGGAATATTTCGTCGTCAGTCGTACCCGGACATTGATTCCTAATCACTTCACCCATGCTTTTGTCAAAATGCGGAAAACTCTGGCCTCCGAACATGTCATTCTGATTGCTCTGAAGTATGATAGCCGCCTGTGCAGCTGCAGAACTTATCCTTTTGGGCGGTCTGATAAAGCCATAGCCCGTATTGAAACCATTTGTCAACAGCTTGGTAAGATCTATCTGAAGGCAGTTTAATGTCTTGCTATAGTAATCCAGATCATGTATGTGAATATCCCCTGAGATATGGGCTCTGCTCATTTCCTCGGGAATAACATTGTTAAGATAATAATGTTTGCTGGCTGCCGATGCAATCTGAAGCATCTTAGCGGATGGGGAATTCCCTACATTTGCATTATCCCTGCTAGTTTCCACCAATATATCCTTGACAATATCCATTAACTCACTTTTCGCATCTCTTATCCTGGTTCTCTTGGACCTATACAATATGTATGCCTTGGCAGTTTTTGCATGACCTGTCTCTATAAGCACCTTTTCTACAGCGTCCTGAATTGTTTCCACATCCGGGATCTCACAATTGCTATGTTTAAAAAGATAGGATATCACTCTTTCGGTCAAATTCTCTGAGGTCTCATAGTCTTCTCCGCCTACTTGCCTCGCTGCTTTGAATATAGCACTGGTAATCTTCTCCTTAGTAAAATCTACAACTCTTCCGTCTCTTTTGCGTATCTTTGCGAACACTTGATTCCCCCTACCTTTCGTCAATTATTTTATTCAGTTCCTCCAAAAAAATATTGATATCTTTGAATTGCCTATAAACTGAAGCAAATCGCACATAAGCTACATCATCAATTTTTTTAAGTCTGTTCATGACCAGTTCTCCAATTTTCTTGCTGTCTATTTCTTTCTCCATTAAATTGTATAGTTCTTTTTCAATAGAATCTGTTACCTCCTCAATCTGAGAAATTGAAACAGGCCTTTTCTCACATGCCCTCAAAATCCCGTTCATTATTTTATTCCTCTGATAAAGTTCTCTTCGCCCATCCTTTTTGACAATTATCAAGGGCACCTGTTCAATTTTTTCATAGGTAGTAAACCTCTTTAAACACCTTTCGCACTCCCGCCTTCTTCTTATTGCCGCATCCTCATCAGTAGGCCTTGAATCAACTACCTTGCTTTCGCAAAATCCACAATAAGGGCATTTCAATTGTCCCCCTCCCCTCTAATTATATGTAATATTTTGTCATAACAACAGGGTTTACATTACTATTCCCATGAGTCTCTATTCCTATTTTTTACAACAATATATTGTGCTATATTGTATTATACTATACATGATATAGTAAAACCATCCCCCTAACGCTTAAAAAAATGCACCTTTTTAGGTGCATATGGTCGATTATGTAATTTTCCGTGGAGTATTAATATCCTCCCCCGTCTATAAGAATTACGTCGGTTCCTATTTTCTTTATACTCTCCCAGTTGATCACTATATCGCTTTCCTTGCTGAACAACCCTAAAATCCTGCCCGTACCCGGTACTACAATTGCATCAATCATGCCCTTATCCATATCGATTTCCACGTCATACACAGCTCCTAACCTTTTGCCGTCGCTGATGCTGATTACTTCCATTTGTTTGAGCTCTGATACCTTAAGCATTTGATCCCCCCCATATTTGTTTGGCTATATATATTTTCTCATATGCCCGAGGGCCGTTTTCTCCAGTCGTGAAACCTGGGCTTGTGAAATTCCTATTTCTTCCGCCACTTCCATCTGTGTTCTTCCCTCGAAAAATCTAAGGTTCAATATCAACTTTTCCCTGTCATTGAGTTTTTTCATAGCTTCCTTAAGGGCTATGTTTTCCAGCCAATCATCATCGGTGTTCTTGTCGTCAGACACCTGATCCACTACATATATAGCATCACCGCTGTCATGATATATAGGCTCAAAAAGTGATACAGGATCCTGAATTGCATCCAACGCAAACACCACTTCTTCTACCGGAAGTTTGAGCTCATTAGCGATTTCCGACACAGTTGGTTCCTTTGAATTTCTGCATATAAGCATATCTCTGACCTGAAGTGCTTTGTAGGCAATATCCCGCAAAGACCTGCTGACTCTTATTGAGTTGTTGTCCCTCAAGTATCTTCTTATTTCTCCAATAATCATAGGTACGGCATAGGTTGAAAATCTAACATTCTGACTCAAATCGAAATTGTCGATAGCTTTAATAAGACCTATACAACCCACCTGAAAAAGGTCATCAACATATTCCCCTCTGTTGTTAAATCTTTGAATAACGCTTAGTACAAGCCTTAGGTTTCCTTTTATGAATTCTTCCCTTGAGGTCTGATCCCCCTGCTGCATCTTTTTCAGCAATTCAACCATTTTATCATTAGAGAGAACGGGCAGTTTTGAAGTATTTACTCCGCAGATTTCTACTTTGTTAAGCATAACACAAGCACACCCTTTTCTTAATGTTGACATATTAATTATTACCATAGGCCAACTTTATTATTCATTATGGGGCTTGTATCAGATGCCTTGCACCGAACATTTTTCCAGCTTTATACCATGCGGCTTATCTCCTTCTTCAATCGCTTTATTATCCTCTTTTCCAGCCTGGATATGTATGATTGTGATATCCCCAGCATATCTGCGACTTCCTTCTGAGTTTTCTCCACTCCGTCATTTAATCCGAAACGAAGTTCCATAATTTTCTTCTCCCTATCGGACAGCTTTTTCAGGGCAATCTCTAAAAGTTGCTTATCTATCTCATCCTCAAGGTATCTATAAATAATATCATTATCAGTGCCCAGAATATCCGAAAGTAGCAATTCATTTCCATCCCAGTCTATGTTTAACGGCTCATCAAAGGATATTTCAGTTTTCGTTTTGTTGTTTCTGCGAAGATACATGAGTATCTCGTTTTCTATACATCGTGATGCATATGTAGCAAGTTTTATTTTTTTGTCGGGATCAAATGTGTTTACTGCCTTAATCAATCCTATAGTGCCGATGGATACCAGATCTTCAACCCCGACCCCGGTATTTTCAAATTTTCTTGCAATGTATACCACAAGTCTCAGATTTCTTTCGATAAGTATAGATCTGACTACTTCCTCGTCTCCCTTAAGACGTGATAAAAGGAAGTTTTCCTCTTCATTCTCCAAAGGAGGGGGCAGAGCCTCGCTTCCGCCTATATAATGAATCCATGTTTCTTTATAGGCCTTAAAGAGCTGCAGTATTCTGATTATAATTATGTGTTTTAATAAATTCAATCCTCTAAATCCCTTTTTCACGTTCTAAACCTCCATTTTGTATTGATTCAGCTTCAAATCTTCGGGGTGAAGTTTTTCTTTATGCTAAATATCATTTCAGCTCTCCTTAAGCATTTCGGGATGTATCAATGCATTATACTCCCCATCCCTTGACAGACTTTGCCTATATATTGCAATTATTATGTTTTTCAGCTGTATTTTTTTTTCACTATCGAATATTGTTACTGTATCGGGCTTGAATCCTAAGAGCATACCGTTTTCTTTTCCCAGTGACTTGAAAGGAATGACCCTGAACCTTGTAGCCCATTTTGAAATTGCCATGATTTCTGCTATTGCACTTAAATTATTTTCAGGGCAGCATTCAAAAATTCTATGTATATTATCGGGCATCATTGTTTTGATTGTGTCATACTCCGCTATCATGACAGGTGCATTAGTTATCGGATCCTTTAGGGAATTCCCCGTGTCAACAAGGGCATTCAGGCATAATTGCTTATTGTCAAAACGCATCTCTACCTTTAATATTATTTTCTCCCTTTTTATCCTATGCTGTATGTAATCCCAGCTGTACTTAACAGTGAAGCAGGCTGCAGCAACTGAAATGAATAATATTTTTACAGGAAAGCCGCTTATATAAGATATCCCGTTTTTAGTTAGATCAAGCCCGTTTATGAAATAGAACAATCCGAAGGCAGCGCCTCCGAATATGAAAGAAATAATGTAGAAGGTCCCGGTTAACTTAATCAGCAGGCTGATATGTGCGGGAGTGTATGCGACTATTACTATAAACAGTGAAAACAGTACTTTCATGAAAAAACTGAATAAATACCTGTAGCCGGGGAAATAGGATAATACTGCATAAACCGCCCCAAATGCCGAAGCGATCAGAAGCTTTACTTTTGAGTAGCTGTACCGGGCAAGTCTTGCAGTACTCCATAAAATCAGGTAGTTCATTATTAAGTTTTCCAACAGTATGACATCGGCATAAACATAAGTCTCCACAATTTCATTCCTTGTCCTTATATAAATTACATTATATATGTCGTGAAAAAGATTTATCATTACAAAATTAGTTGATGCGTCTAATTTTGTACTATCAAATATGTATTTTCCACGACATATGAATGGCGGAAAATGTTTCGTGCCATTTGAATTCAATGTAATTTGTTTGTCACGAAACATATAGCTACCTATGACAATTATATAGGAAATGCCGTAAATTTCCTGTCATTTTTGGTAGTCGAATTGAATAATAGAATCATTTTTATCGACAATATTTTTCCGAACAACCATAACACCAAAAGCCTGGTATCTACAACTAATATATATATTCCGGCTGCACAAAAAAAGAACCGGAATAAATGGTTCTTTAGCTGCCAATACATATTTGGAGAAAAATGCGAAAAGGGGTATCGCTGACTATTGTCCGATAGTCTGCGATACCCCTTTAATATACTGTTCTTACTTGAATCTGTTCCTCAAAAATGTGGGTATGTCAATATCCTCATTTCCATAGTTGGATGTCTTCTGCCAATCTTTCTTTTCCTCCGGAGCACCTATAACTTCGATTTTTCTTTGGAAAGGTGTTCCAAAACCTCCCTCAAAACCCGTTGCAATAACGGTAATTCTGATTTCGTCCTGCATAGCTTCATCAATGACGGCACCAAAGATGATATTCGCATCCGGATCTGCGGATTGGAATACAAGATCTGCGGCCTCATTGACCTCGAATATGCCCAGGTCCATACCACCTGTAATATTGAGAAGAACGCTTTTGGCCCCTTCAATGCAAGTCTCCAGCAGAGGGCTGTGTATTGCCTGCTTCACTGCCTCTGAACCTCTGTTCTCGCCGCTGGCTTTCCCGATACCCATATGGGCATAACCTTTATTAAGCATAATGGTCTTCACATCCGCAAAGTCAAGATTCACAAGACCGGGAACAGCGATGAGATCTGAAATACCCTGTACCCCTTGCCTCAAAACATCGTCGGCTATTCTGAAGGCTTCCATTATTGACGACTTCTTGTCCACTATCTGAAGCAGCCTGTCATTGGGAATTGTCACGAGAGTATCAACCTTGTCCTTCATATCCTCGAGGCCTTTTTCGGCTTGAATTTTCCTTACCTTGCCTTCAAATCCGAATGGCCTGGTAACTACACCTACCGTAAGTATCCCAAGCTCCCTGGCAATCTGGGCAATGATTGGCGCAGCTCCTGTCCCGGTACCGCCCCCCATACCCGCCGTTACAAATATCATATCTGCTCCGCTAAGTACCTTCTTAATGTCCTCATAGCTTTCTTCCGCGGCTCTCTTTCCGATTTCCGGATTTGCTCCTGCACCAAGACCCTTGGTAAGCTTTTCGCCAATCTGCAGTTTATTTGGAGATAATGACATATATAAGGTCTGCTTATCTGTATTTATGGCATAAAACTCAACACCCTTAAGACCTGCATTAATCATTCTATTTATTGCATTATTCCCGGCCCCGCCGACACCGACAACCTTAATCTGCGCAACAGAGTTCATATCTACATCAAATTCAAGCACAACATACCCTCCCAACTTTACATCTATTGTATACGATTAAAATAGTTGACGAAATTAATTCATCATAATAAGTTCAACACATCTCTTTATTATCCTTTATTTTTTACAATTTTAATGTTATTTTTTTTTGAAACTCATAAGCAAATACCTGCGTATAATGGCAAAATTCTGGAACAGCCTTACCCCAAATGCAAAAATAGCCGCATAATATATGGGCACCCCCAAATGATCCCCTATATATGTAAGTATTGCAGCCAAGACTGCATTACCGAAAAAACCGGAGATAAATATTTCGATATTGAAGGTCTTTTCTATACTGGACCTTATTCCCCCGAATACTGAATCCAAAGCTGCAAGGATTGCTACCGACATATAACTTGAGTATTGAATCGGTATGGTTACCGGTGACAACAGTCCTATTGCCATTCCTATAAGCAGCCCGATAATGGGTATTATCATTTTTCTTCACCGTCCTCAGTTTTTCTTTGATGTCTTAACTTGCTCTGACCCCTGTAACCGGTTATAGTAAGGTTTTCTACCTTTTCTATTTCAACCTGTATACCTGTATATTCCATATAAAGTTCTATATAGCTTTCCGGAGCCAGTGCCGAAGCCTCAAGAACCTTCGGATCGCCTATAGCCTTTATAACAAACGGAACTGTATGCCTTTTGCCGTCAATATTGATTGTTGGTCCGCCGCATCTTATACCGGTAGTAGCAGTGACCCTTTCATCATTTATTGATATTGCCTCTGCCCCTGCCATTTTGAGTTCGTTGATTATTTCAAGGATGTCAAGATCGTGTATAAGATACCATGCAATATCTCCGCCCTCAACAACCTCCTGCTTGCTATCATTTAACGTCATAACAATTCCCGGTCCCTGTACCGTGCTGTAGTTGGAATAATTCCGCGCCTTTTCCAGCTCATTCTTCATAATTCCGAAGGCACTTCCCGTATCTTCCACCTCTGCCTTATACTCAGCAAGCCTCATTGCCTGTTCTCTTATGGAATCGTTAAGCTGTTTATTTTCCACTTCCATATTATTAATCTCATTCTGCAAATCCAGGAGCTTTGGTATGGTTACTATGCCCTGATAGGTAATGTTGGATTTTAACTGCACTGCGGTAATAAATCCAATAATGGCTGCCAATATGAATAAATAGTATTTATATGCTTTCCCGTTCATATTAGTGGGATTCTCCCTCTTTAATAACTTTTGCATATTTCCTCTCAATAACTCCGCTATACTTCAGTATTTTGACAGCCTGCTCCTGTGTTATTGTCACTGCAACCCCTGTGTTCTCAAACTCTTCTACAATTCCTTCCCTTAATCTTAAAGCAGCCTCAAGGGTTTTGGGATCTCCGATAGCCTTGAATATGAAAGGCGGAGCAAAGGAAACAGTGTTGATATTTATGTGTATTCCGCCTACCTGACGAATTTCCGAAGTAGAAATGATCCTCTGCCCGTTTATCGAAACCGCTTCAGCCCCTGCGGCATTAAGTTCGTTTAAAAGCTCCAGCAGCATTGAATATGAAATCAGAGGATAGTTTACTTTCTCGCTGAATTTTAAATCATCCACTATCACCGTAATTCCTGATCCTTCAACATCCTCCAAACCTGCTATTATTCTTGCCTGGTCAAGTTCCGTTTTCAGGATTTTTGCAGATACGCTGCCTTGGGATGCGCTATCCTCATATTCCTTGATTTTCGATTCGTAGTCCTTCTTGACATTCTGCAGCTTTGCATTTTCTTCCCTTATTTTCTTAAGCTGCGATGCAAGCTCCCTCGCTCTGTATTCAGATACAGGGCCAACACCTTGCTTTACGGTTCTGAACTGAATTGAGACCATAAGACCCAGCACTACGCATACAAAAGCAATTGCAATTTGATATTTGGTATTTTTCATTCTATTGTCCTCCATCCTGTATCCTTATCGGCTCAATCACTCAGGTTTAAAAACCGGGTTCCCGCTGTGGCTCATCTCAATAGTACCTCTAAGATTCTGCTTTTTCAAATCCTCTACTATGGATTTTATAAAACCGATTTTATAATTTATGTTGTCAATGTCGCCTATGTTTGCTTTTATGCCTTCCCTGATCCCCAATCTGATATTCGATAATTCGGAAATATCTATCTCGGATATCAGGCCGAGCATTCCTGCACCTTTGATCTCTTTAATCATCAAAGTGGTTGTAGAGAATTGTTCCTTATGATCTATGCTCAAAATCTCACCGACTTTGAATGTATCAAATTTCAGCCCTTTTACCACCGGCAAATCCGGATGTTTCATTGCCGGATTAATTTCCAATATCATACCTTCATCATCAATATTGAGATAAGAACCTACATAAGGCACGTATGCCATGATTTCCCTTTCAATTATTTCAATAATGACCTTATTGGGCATAATCCTTTTTATTTTAATCATTTTGACGTAAGGATTCTGAAAAATACTCTTCATTGAGTTTCTTTTATTTATCCTGAATATATTTTCTCCATAGTATATTGATGATAATTTTATTATTTCTTCTCTGGTTACATTATTGTTCCCGTTTACTGTCAGAAACTTTATTTGAAAAAAGCTGGAAGATAGAAAAAACACCATAAATATGCAGATAATGAATAAAAAAACTACATATTTAAACCTTCCTTTCATATTTTCACTCCTAAATCAAAATGCCCATTATAGTTAGATATGCTTGTCCCCGCTGTGCTTAAAAATTAACACTGCATACAATCCGGCTTGATACTCCAAAAAACAAAGTCGCAAAAATGCAGGTTTAATATTGAAAACAATGATGAAGATATAGTTAAACCCTGTGTATATCAGCGCCTAATTTAATCAGTTTATTTTCTAGTCTATCATATCCTCTGTCTATATGCAATTTCACATTATCTACCACTGTAGTCCCTTCCGCCGCCAGTCCTGCCAGCACCAGTGCAGCCCCTCCCCTTAAATCGCCGGCTCTGACCTCAGCCCCTGTAAGCTTTTTCACTCCGCGCACAATAGCAGTCCTTCCGTCAACCTTTATACTGGCGCCCATTTTCATAAGCTCCTCAACATGCTTGTATCTGCTTTCAAATACCGTCTCGATAAATATGCTTGTGCCTTTGGCTATTGTCATAACGGCCATCATCTGTGCCTGCATATCTGTAGCAAATCCCGGGTATGGCAGGGTTTTTATCACCTCTGCCGCCTTTGGTTTCCTATTGCACATTATTTGCAGGCTATTCTGATATTCTGTAATGATGCATCCTGTCTCTGAAAGTTTAGACGATACAGATTTCAAATGATCCGTTATTACATTATTCAAAACAACATTCCCGCCGGTTATGGCAGCAGCTGACATGAGGGTTCCCGCAACAATTCTGTCCGGTATGACGGTATGCTCTACATCACGGAATTCTTTCACCCCTTCAATCTTTACAGTGCTGGTCCCGGCCCCTGTTATTCTGGCTCCCATTCCATTCAGGAAGTTTTGTAAATCCACAATTTCCGGTTCCTTGGCGGCATTTTGTATTATTGTCACTCCTTCAGCCGTTGTGGCAGCAAGCATTATGTTTTCAGTGGCGCCTACGCTGGGATAGTCAAGGTTTATCTCTACGCCTCTCAGTTTGTCGCACTCGCAGCTTATATACCCATGGGCTTCGATAATCTTGGTTCCCATCTTTCTTAAACCGAACAAATGAATGTCTATAGGCCTTGGCCCTATTTCGCAACCTCCTGGATAGCTTATTTTTACTTTTCCGTTCCTGGCAAGCATTGCCCCCATCAGGATTATCGATGACCTCATTTCCCTCACCGGTTTTTCCGGTATTAAGGTATCCAAACTATTATTGGATTTCACAATTAGCGTATTATTCTCAAACAGACACTTGCAGCCTATAGTCCGGAGAAGCCCTATCAGCGAATCTACGTCCTTTAGCTCCGGAACATTATGGATAACCGATTCCTTTCCGTTTATTATGGTAGCTGCAAGTACGGGCAATACAGAATTCTTTGATCCATCGACTCTTACATCTCCTTCAAGTCTATGCCCGCCGACTATAATGTACCTATCCATCAACGATTTACACCCCCGGGAAGCCATTATTATTCAATCATATTAATATACTATGCACTACTTCCAAAGGTGTTACTGGGTTTGTCATGGACAAGTTCCCGGACAGCTTTTACAATCGCATAAGCCGCATCCGTCCTGCCCAACTTTTTACTTTGTGCTTTCATTTGTTCCATCTTTCCGTTTTTGCTCAGCATATTGGAAACCTCATTAGTCAAAATATCGGCATCCAGATCCCTTTCCAATATTACTATTGCGGCACCGTTCTTCTCCAATGCCCTCGCATTATATTCCTGATGGTTATCGGTGGCATAGGGATATGGGATCAATATGGAAGGCTTGCCCAACGCCGTCAACTCAGACAGGGTGCTGGCTCCGCACCTGCTTATTACGATATCGGATGCAGCCAAAGCATAAGGCATATTATAAATGAAAGGCATTACCTTAAGATATCCGGTATCCAGTGCTATCTCTTCACTGTTATAAAGCCTGATAATATCTTCATATTGCGTTTCTCCCGTCATATGAAGCATTTGAAAGCTTTTATCGGTAATACATTTCTTTGCAAGGGGCAGTACGCTTTCGTTCAGTCTTTTGGCACCTCTGCTTCCTCCTACTACAAGTATCACGGGAAGCCCCTTTAAAAAGCCAAACTCCTTCAGCCCTTCCTCCCTGCTTACATCCAAAATGTCGCTTCGAATGGGGTTTCCTGTCACAACCACCTTACTGTTTTTAGGAAAGTACTCCTTTGCTTCGAAAAAGCTCACTGCAACAATATCAACAATTCTGGAAAGCATCTTGTTTGTTAGTCCGGGGAAAGCATTTTGCTCATGTATCAGGGTTGGTATTCCCATCAATGCAGCAGCAAGCAGAACCGAGCCGCATGCATAACCTCCGGTTCCTATTACTACATCCGGCTTAAATTCTTTTATGATCTTCGATACTTTAAACAGGCTGATAAATGATTCTCCCACCGCTGCGACATTCCCAAAACTAAGCCTGCGCTCGAAGCCCCTTACCTTTATTCTTTTCAGCTCAAAGCCTTCCTTAGGTACAATACTGTTTTCCAATCCTCTTTCTGATCCAATAAACAGTATCTCTGCATCGGTATATTGCTTTTTTATTTCTTCTCCTATGGATACCGCAGGATAGATATGTCCCCCTGTCCCGCCTCCGGAAAGTATAACTCTCATTGAATCAACTCCCGTCAGTTTTAACTGTTTTGGATATATTCAGCAGAATCCCCATATTAACCATTACAAACAGCAGGGATGAACCTCCCGAGCTTATAAATGGAAGGGAAATCCCCGTAGTTGGTATAGTGACTGTTGCGACGGCTATGTTAAGAGTTGCCTGTATCGCAATCATGCATGTAATCCCGGTTGCAAGCAAGCAGCCGAAAGTATCGGGGCAGGACAGCGCAATCCGCAGCCCCCTCCATATTAACAGCAAAAACAGAATAACTATTGTAGCAGTTCCTATGAACCCTAATTCTTCGCCGATAATAGAGAATATGAAGTCATTCTGGGGCTCCGGTATATAAAAGAACTTTTGGCGGCTGTTTCCGAGCCCCAACCCGAAAATCCCCCCGGAGCCAAGAGCATATAGGGACTGTATTGCCTGATATCCTGTATTCAGCGGATCCGCCCAGGGATCCAGATAAGAAGTAATACGGTTAAGCATATAAGGTTTTTTCTTTATTATATATCCTACTGCAGGTATAATAGGAATAATCCAGCCCATAAGATAGACTATTTTTGTCCCTGCTGCAAACAGCATGGCAAAGGTTATCATCACTATGCTTCCTGCCATGCTTAAATTGGGCTCAAGTATTATCAAAACAAAATATAGCCCCATTAAAAGAACATATGGCAGGACTCCGTGTCTGAAGCTCCTTATTTTCCCTTTCTTGTTGCTTATACTTTTTGCCATGAATATTATCAATGCAAACTTTGCAAACTCGGAGGGCTGCATTGTCTGTGATCCGATTTTGATCCATCTTGCGGCATTATTTGCGCTGTATCCGATCCCAGGTACGAATACCGCTATCAAAAGAAGTACGCTAATAATCAGCAGCAACCCCGCAAATCTTCCCAGTATCCTGTAATCAAACCTGCTCATAAACATCATTGCGAAAATACCGATAACAGCGAAAAAGCCTTGAGATTTCAGGTAGCGATACCTGTCATTATACTTCATAAAGGAGGAAATGGAGCTGGCGCTAAAAACCATTGCCACACCTAACGCAAGTAAAATCAGTACTGTTACCAGTAATGTAAAATCAATATTATTTTTATTCCTTACAGCCATCAGGAATCCCCCTTATGAAAATATGGTCACTAGTATCTAGTATCCAGTGTCTTAAGTTCTTTCACACAATCCTTGAAGAGTCTGCCTCTCTCCTCAAAATTGCTGAACATATCCCAGCTGGCACAAGCCGGGGAAAGCAGCACACAATCACCGGGTCTTGCCAGAGTATGGCACTTTTGCACTGCCTCTCTCATGCCTTTTACTTTATATGTATTTATAAACCCATGCTTATGGGCTGTCTTTTCCAGTTTATCAGCGGTCTTGCCTATAAGTACCATATGCTTGACTACATTGCCAAAAGCTTCTATGAAATCATCAAATCCGCTTCCCTTGTCATAACCCCCGGCGATTATTACAGTAGGCCTTTTCATTGCTTCTATCGCCTTAATTGAAGCATCGATATTAGTTCCCTTCGAATCATTATAGTATATAACCCCTTCAATCTCTTCAACATATTCTATTCTATGCTCTACGCCTTTAAAACTTTCAAGTGCGGCTCCGATTGTTGAAGCAGGTACCCCCATACAATATGCCATAAGAGCTGCAGCCAGAGCATTTTCAAGGTTGTGCCTTCCCGGAATATATATTTTATCCTTATGTATTATTGTCTCTTTTTTATTTCCTACCCTGACAACTATATTGTCATTTTCCAGAAATGCTCCCTGTGCTACCTCCTCCTTCCTGCTGAACAACAGGACCCTGCTTCTGGGCATGCCTGCAAGTTTGGAGGTTTCAGGGTCATCCCGGTTAAGTATTGTGTAATCATTTTTATCTTGATTTATAAATATTCTGCTTTTGATATCGATGTAATTTTCCATGGACTTATGCCTGTTCAAATGGTCGGGAGTAATATTAAGAATTGCCGATACCGTAGGTTTGAACCTTGATGTGGATTCCAGCTGAAAGCTGCTTACTTCAAGAGCAAAAATATCTTCCGGCCCGGCGTTCTCTACTTCAAGAATCATCGTATTACCTATGTTCCCGGTAATAAACGTCCTTTTGCCGGCGGCCTTCATAATCTCCCCCAAGAGAGCCGTAGTAGTTGTTTTACCGTTTGTGCCGGTTATTGCGGCAATAGGAGCGGATGCAAGACGAAATGCCAGCTCGATCTCGCTTATTACTTCTTTTCCTAAAGCTTTCGCCCTCTGTACCAAGGGAATATCCAAGGGCACTCCGGGGCTTATTACGATAAAATCGCAATCCTCCGCCAGCTTTGCCGGATGCCCGCCTGCAACAAGTTTAATAGGGAGCTGTTCTATTTCTGAAATTACCCCCGCCAGTTCATCGGTTTTTTTAAAATCATTCAGTATAACATCAGCGCCTAAACGGCTTAACAATTTTACTACTGGTATTCCCGTAACTGCAGCCCCAATAACCAGAACCTTTTTGCCCGCGATTTGCATAAGCCATTTTCCTCCAATATATTTTACCCCGTGCCCTGTACAGGCGAATACTGTTCGCCCCTACTCCCCTCGTATCTCGTATCTCAGTTTATGATAATCCCAATATTCCAATCAGCGATAAAATTATGGTTATTATTATGAACACTGACACAATCTTTGATTCAGCCCATCCATTAAGCTCAAAATGGTGATGAAGAGGGGCCATTTTAAAAAGTCTCTTTCCCCCCGTTTTCTTAAAATATACTACCTGCATTATCACCGATAATCCTTCCAGAACATATACCGCTCCTACAATAAGAATGAAGAAGGGGAGTCTGGTTATAACAGCGAGGGCAGCTATGGCACCCCCCAAGGCCAATGAACCCGTATCCCCCATAAAGACCTGTGCGGGATGTGAATTGAATCTCAAAAATCCAAGCAAGGCGCCTATCATTGCACCCGAAAATACAAGCAGCCCGGAATTTTTTAACGCAAGGGCTATTACCGAGAAAAACCCCAGTATTACCACAGTAGTCCCCCCTGCCAGACCGTCAAGTCCATCTGTAAGGTTAACACAGTTTACTGTGGATACCAGCACAAAAACTATAAAGGGTATGTATAATGCCCCCAGGTCAATAAATTCCCCGGTAAACGGCATCAGCACCCTTGTGCCTGCCTGTGATATTCCGGAGGCAACAAAAGCCATAAAAACTGATACCAGGAGCTGGGCTATTATTTTCTGATAAGCTCTGAGTCCTAATGATCTTTTATGCTTGATTTTAATATAATCATCTACAAAACCTATAATTCCAAAAAGAACAGTAGTAATAAGCACCAAAAACATATCTTTGTCTTTTGAAAAAGCCAAAGCAACAACCATAGCCGGTACAATAATAATTAATCCCCCCATTGTTGGGGTTCCTGTCTTTATCAAATGACTGCGAGGTCCGTCCCCTCTGATCATCTGCCCGAATTTCAATTTGGTAAGTAAAGGGATGAAAACCGGCCCCGACACCAGGGCCAATATAAAAGCAGAAATAATGCATATAATATAGATCTGGTATTCACCGGACATCAAATCGTACATCAAAGACTATCCCCTCTCACATAAGTAGTCGACTATATATTCCATTTTCATTCCTCTTGAACCTTTAACAAGAACTGTATCACCGGGTCTGGCAATCCCTTCGATACATCCCGCCGCCTCTTTCACAGAAGAAAAGGCAAATATACTGTTACTACCCATTCCCGATGCCAGCCATCCTTTTTTTATATCGTCAGAGAAATTTCCTGCCGCTATTAAAATGTTGATCCCTGAAGAGGCTGCATACATCGCGATTTTGTAATGCTCTTCCCCGGAGATATCCCCCAGTTCAAGCATATCCCCAAGCACGCATATGTTCTTTCCTTCCGATTTCAAGGAGCACAATGCATCAATCGCCGCTTTCATAGACTCGGGGTTTGCATTATACACATCACTGACAAGTCTGATGCCGCTTCTCAGCTTCATAATATCCATCCTCATTTTTGAGGGTCTAAAACTCTTAAGGCCCTCTTTTATACTCTCGGCCTCCATGTCGAAAAGCCTTGCAACGGCAATAGCCGACAAGGCATTATATACATTATGCATTCCCGGAAGCATAACACAGAAATCTGATTTCACATTGTCCAAATCAACGGAAAAGTTTATTCCCTCTTCCCCCTTCTCCTCTATTGCGTATGCATATATATCATTGTCCTTATCCAAACCATACTTTATTACTCTATACTTTTCGGAATAAAGACGACTAAGCATGTCATTATCCCCGTTTATTACTGCAGTATTGTTTTTATTGAAAAACGAAAATATCTCGAGCTTAGCCTTCAGGATGTTTTCCCTTGAACCCAGCTTTTCAATATGAGCAATGCCTACATTGGTTATTACCCCTACATCCTGCCTTACGATATCCGAAAGCAGCCTTATTTCCCCCGGACTGTTCATTCCCATTTCCAATACCGCTATCTCATGGTCGGGACGGAGCCCCAGAAGTGTCAAAGGCATGCCGATTGCATTATTGAAATTCCCCTCGGTCTTCAGCACTTTATACTTTTGGGAAAGCACCGATGCTATCATATCCTTTGTGGTAGTCTTCCCGGAGCTTCCGGTTACAGCCACAAAAGGAATCTTGAACTTGTTCCTGTGATACCCGGCAATATCCTGCAGCGCCCTATAGGTATCCTTTACTAATATGTACGGGGTACTGCACCCACTTAACGGTTTCTGAGCTATTATCAAAGCAGCACCTTTTTTTGCAGCACTGTCAATAAAATCATGTCCGTCGAAGCTTTCTCCTTTTAATGCTATGAACATATCCCCGACATTAATGCTTCTGCTGTCAATACTCACCCCTGAAATCTTCAGGCCTTCCCCCGGGTTTACAAGCTTTCCCAGGGTTGCCTTCACGATTTCTTCAATGCGTAAAACTTCCATTATACTTCCTCCCTCAGAAGCTCTTCGATAATTTCTCTTTCATCAAAGGGGATTGTCCTGTCCTTCAAAACCTGATAAGTTTCATGCCCTTTACCCGCCAGCAAAACTATGTCATCAGGTTTTGCCATAGAAAGCGCAAATTTAATTGCATCCCTTCTGTTTTCTATACAAATATAGTCACAGCCTGTAGATTTTATTCCAACTTCCGCCTGCCTGATTATATCAATAGGTTCTTCAGACCTTGGATTGTCCGATGTAATAACACAATAATCCGACATTTCACCTGCAACATTGCCCATTATCGGTCTCTTTTCCTTGTCCCTGTCTCCGCCGCAGCCGAATAACGTTATGATTCGACCTTTGGCGTATTGCTTCACAGAGGCTAAGATATTCCGCAACCCGTCAGGAGTATGGGCATAATCAATTATAACCGTATAAGGGGTATCTGTCTTGACTATTTCCGACCTGCCGGGAACAACACCTGCTTTACTCAGACCTTCCTTTATCACTTCTTTTCTTATGCCCTCCGCATATGCTGCCGAAGCTGCAGCCAGAGCGTTATATACGCTGAATTTCCCCGGTATCCTTATATACAGCTCTGTCTCATATTCGGGAGTTACAAAAGTGAATTTCACTCCCTTGGAAGTAATATCAATATTTTTTGCCATAATATCGGCCTTATTATCTATGCCGTAGGTAATAAGAGGTGTCTCCAATTTTTTTATTTCTTCGGCAATCATACGTCCGTGCTCATCATCTATGTTTACTATGTTGGTGCCCTTTGTCATGTAAAAGAGCTTTTTCTTTGCATTCATGTAGTTCAAAATAGTCTTATGAAAATCCAGATGGTCCTGGGTCAGGTTTGTAAAAACTCCGGTCCTGAAATTACAGCCTTCTACCCTCCCCAGCTCAAGGGAATGGGAGGAAACTTCCATGACGACATAATCAATGCTTCTATCTGCCATCTCCCTGAACAGGCTTTGAAGATCCAGCGACTCGGGAGTAGTCCTTGAGGAAACATAGACCTTATCGCCTATTTGTGTGGAAATAGTCCCTAGAAGCCCTATTTTTTGATTATTGACCTCCATTATGGATTTTATCAGATACGTAGTGGTTGTTTTCCCGTTGGTTCCCGTAATACCGATAAGCTTAAGCTTCTGTGACGGGTTTCCGTAAAAATTTGATGCAAGTATCGGCATAGCGGATCTGGAGCTATTTACTCTCACTACCGCTCTTCCCTCTATGTGGATGTCTTTCTCTACAACAAAAGCTGCTGCTCCCTTCTGCAGTGCATCATTGATATAACTGTGACCGTCATAGGCATACCCGACGACACAAATAAAAAGGTTCCCTTTCATTATTTTTCTGGAGTCGTATACCATTCCGCTTATTTCTATATCAAGATTCCCCTTGGCTGAAACTATATCAATGCCTTTTAATATTTCTCGCAGCTTCATATTATCCCCCCTTATACAACCATTATTGACATGTTTTGACGTCAATATGCCTTTAATGCTTACATAGACCGCTTCGTTGCCCCAGTTATATTCATCCTATTAATTATCTATCACCTTTTACAAAAAGGCAACCAAAATTAAAGGGTTTCCTTAATTTCGTTGCCTTGGCAGCAAGTGTAAAATTATTCTATAGGTTTAGCATACAAAATTACGATAGACCCTTCATTTATATCAGCTCCGGGTTTCGGGGTCTGATCCAGTATTTTTGACTCCATATTATGCTCATACTCCGTATCCACACTGTACTTAAGCTTGTATTTGGCCAATTCTTTTATGGCATCCTTAAGGGCTATGTTTCTAACTTCGGGCACCTTGACAAGAGGCTTCTGCATAAGCTTCTGCTCTTCCTCGGTATACTGGGGTTTGACATCCAGGTATCTCAGGGAATCATATATTATACTTTTGGCTACCGGTGCTGCAATTACACCGCCAAAATGCTGCGCTCCTCCGGGTTCATCAATAACCACCAGCACAGAAATTTTTGGATCGTTGGCAGGGGCAAAACCGCAGAAGGATGAAACAAATTTTCCGGAAACATATATCCCGCCTTCAGCTTTTTGGGCCGTACCCGTCTTCCCAGCCACCTTGTATCCTGGTATATAGGAAGATGCTGTCGGCGCCACTGCATATTCAAGAATCTGTCTCATTGTCGCCGCAGTCTCTTTGGATATTACCTGCCTTACTATACGGGATTGGAATTCGTGAATCGTTTTCCCTTCATTATCAATTACCTTTTTTGCAATCCTGGGCTCCATAAGATAACCATCGTTAGCAATGGCAGAGACAGCCGTTATCAATTGAATAGGTGTTACCGATATGCCCTGACCGAAAGCGTTATTTGCAAGTTCTACAGGTCCAATTCCGCTCAGACTTCTCACTATTCCGCCTGCCTCCCCCGGCAATCTTACATTTGTGGGGGTCCCAAACCCAAAAGCTTTTATGTATTTATAGAACTTTTCCTTTCCAAGCCTTTGCCCAACCTCAACAAATACCGGGTTGCAGGAATTTTTGACAGCCTCTACAAAGGTCTGGTTTCCATGGGGATTATAGCTCCTCCAGCATTTTATTTTTTTGCCCGCTACTATAATATGTCCTATGCAGTTAAAATGATCATCCGGCTTCACCACATTTTCCTCCAGCCCTGCAGAAGATGTAACTACCTTGAAGGTGGAACCGGGTTCGTATGAATCCGATATTGCAGGATTCCTCCATATCTTGAAAAGAGCTTCCAGCTGGTCCTTGTCGCTTAATGAATCCCATTTATCTTTAAGCTCCTCCGGAATTTTACGGGGGTCATTATTATCAAAGTCAGGCTTTACTGCCATCGCCAGAATATCCCCGGTCCTGGGCTCCATTACTATTGCAGTGACCCTCTTTGCTTTATTCTCTATCAATGCATTGAGAGCAGCCTTCTCAGCAAAATGCTGTATTACTTCATCCACAGCCAGCACAAGATCCAATCCGTCCTGGGGCTCGTAGTATTTGGTATCACTCCCGGGGAGCATCTGCCCATGAGCATCAGTCATAACTATGTTCCTGCCCGGAAAGCCATTCAAGTATTTCTCATAGGTAAGCTCCACCCCGTCCTGCCCCTGGTTGTCCGGGTTAGTAAAACCCAATATATAAGAAGCAAAGTTGCTTTGGGGGTAAAATCTCATGCTGTCGTCGTTAAAGACAATCCCTGCAAGTTCCTTCTCTCTTAGAAGCTTTACCTTGTCGTTATCCACCTTCTTCTTGATAAGCACGGTATCCTTCTTGGCAGTCATCTTTTGAGCTACTGTATCCTTGTCTATTCCAAGAACCTCCGAAAGAGCGGTTATAACCGCCTCCTTATCCTTGATCATGGCCGGCCGTACGTATACCTCATATGCCGTTGCGCTGACCGCCAGCTTTTTCAGGTTTCTGTCATATATTATCCCTCTTTTGGATTTAATGGGAATATCTCTTGTCCACTGTTCCAGTGCCTTTTGCTGATACTCCGTGCTGTTTATTATCTGTATAAATGTAAGCCTTCCCAAAAGCCCCACGTAAATGACAAAAAAAGCAAAGAAGATAAATACTATTCTTCTTTTAATAATCACCTTAATGCCGGACAAATTAATACACCACCTTTGGAACAACCTTAATCTAATACGTTGAGGATATTATTTATCACAGCTTTTGTATATGCTATGTATTTATTCTCCTGTAAATCGTTTATGTTGTAAAAATCGTTGTCCTCCTTATCATCTGCTTGTACTGAATTCTTAACATTTACATAAGCTATCTGATTCCGGACATCAGGGTACTGCATACCAAGCTCTTCAATCGCTGTTTTCTCGAGTGCTTCAAGATTAACCGCCTTCATAAGCTGTACATTTAAATCGGTATTCTCCTTCACTGCCACATCATATTCCTTTTGCAGGTTGGTTATATTATAGTTAATCTCGGCTATATAAGCATAGCGTGAAATAATAAAAATGCTCAACCCAAAAACAAACAATATACTCATAAGATGAGTCTTGGGTTTAGCTTTTTTCTGTGCTTTTTTTCGGGGTTTTGCAATTGGCTCTGAAATTTGCTCCAATTCAAGCTGCTCATATCTGCTGTAGTCATATGCACTATTGTCTGCTTTTAACATTCTTATTCCCCCCTAACCCCTTTTAGAACTCACTCTTTCAGCTGCTCTGAGCTTAGCACTTTTTGCCCTTGTATTCACGGAAAGCTCCTCCTCTCCGGCAGTTACGGGTTTTTTTGTAAGCACCCTGAGGATAGGTTCCTTCCCACAAACACATACCGGCAGCTGAGGCGGGCATGTACACGGTCTTTCCATATTGTTAAAAAGGGTTTTTACTATTCTGTCTTCAAGGGAATGAAAGGTTATTACCACCAGCCTTCCCCCCGGCTTCAGAATTTCAGCCGCACTGACCACTGCCTGCTCCAAAGCCCCAAGCTCGTCATTAACCGCTATCCTTAGGGCCTGGAATGTCCTTTTGGCGGGATGGCCTCCCTCTCTCCGCGCGGCTGCGGGAATCGCCTTCTTAACAATATTCACCAGCTTAAAGGTAGTGTCGATTTCTCCTTTTTTTCTTTCCTCTATAATAAACCTGGCAATCCTTGCCGCCCACTTTTCCTCGCCATAATCCCTGAGTATCCGCACAAGCTCACGTTCTTCACTATTATTCACAATATATGAAGCATCATGGCCGCTGTCCGTGTCCATCCTCATATCCAGGGGACCGTCATTCATGTAACTGAAACCCCTCTCCCCCTCGTCAAGCTGATGAGAGGATACCCCTATATCAAGTAAAACTCCGTCAACTTTTTTAAACCCGTTTTCATTGGCTATTTCTTTTAAATCTCTGAAATTGCCGCGGATAATAATTACATTGTCTTTATATGCCTCGAGCCGCTTTTTTGATGCCCCTGTTGCATTGGGGTCCTGGTCAATGCCTACAAGCATTCCCCCGGGGACAATCCTTTTTAATATTTCAATCGAATGTCCTGCCCCCCCAAGGGTTCCGTCAATATAAATGCCGTCCTGCCTCGGGTTAAGGTATTCCAAGGTTTCATCCAGAAGCACAGGTGTATGTTCAAAACTCAATGTCATCTGCCCCACATATCCTTTTTTCTATATTCCGAGCTGTGACATTTTCTCCGCCACATCTTCATAGCTAATATTTGCATCGCTATTGAATTTATTCCATTCTTCCCTGCTCCAAATTTCAATTCGGGTCGAAACGCCTATGATAACAAGCTCCTTGTCAATCCTGGCGTATTCTTTAAGGTTATTAGGCATTAATATCCTGCCCTGCTTGTCCAGCTCACATTCACAGGCTCCGGCAAAAAAGAACCTTACAAAGGCTCTTGCATCCTTATTTGTCATAGGAAGGCTCTTCAGCTTATCCTCCACTACGCTCCATTCCTTTGAAGAGTATATGAAAAGGCAGTTATCCAAACCCTTGGTCATAACGAAGCTTTCCCCTAACTTTTCTCTGAATTTAGAAGGCATTATGACCCTGTTCTTAGCATCCAGGGTATGCTGATATTCGCCTATAAACATATACTCACCGCCTTTCAATGCCGTGGATTTATATTCATATCGTACCACTTTACTCCACTTTAGTCCACTTTATGACATATTCTATATAAATAACGAAATTCCTTCTTCATTTTTATCAAAAAGGAAAAAAAATAAAAATGATACAAAAGGCCTATATCCCTTTGTACCATTAATCTTTTCTTTGAAACTATTCTATTTCATCTTCCTTCGGTGAATCAGTATAGCGGTAAAGCTTGCTGCTATTGCCACGCTTATGATCTGAGCCTGCCTCATCCCCATAAACATAAGGCTGTCTGTTCTCAAGCCCTCAATCCAAAACCTTCCTATGGAATATAGTATCCCATAAAGCAGGAATATCTCTCCGTCAACCTTCTTCTTTTTTCTGTGAAAAAGCAGAAATATAAAGACTCCTATATTCCATAGCGATTCATATAAAAAGGTAGGGTGTACCTTTACCCCTTCCACCATTATGCCCCAGGGCAAATCTGTCGGTCCCCCGTGAGATTCCGCATTTACGAAATTGCCCCATCTCCCTATTGCCTGACCAAGTATTATTGACGGAGCCGTAATATCCGCAGTCTCCCAGAAAGACATATTCTTCACTCTTGTAAATACATATCCGGTGAACACTGCCGCTATAAGAGCTCCATGAATTGCAAGGCCGCCTTCCCTGATATTTATCATCTTCATTATGTCGCCTTTGTAATAATTCCATTCAAAAATAACATAATAAAGCCTCGCCCCGATCACAGCCATAGGGACGCACCACAAAGCCAGATCGATTATATTCTCGGGATTATGCCCCAGCCTTTTTGCTTCATAGTACGCCAGCAGTACTCCTGCCATTATTCCTGTCGAAAGCAGAATGCCATACCATCTTACCCCAATCCCAAATATCTCAAAAGCCACGGGATTCACAGCCATTCCCCCTATCTTGTCTTACGCCGTACATTTATAGTATTTGTCTTTACTGTATTATTATAATTACTTTTTATATCGGCTGTCAAATTCTATTAGGGCAGACAGCTACTCGCCGGCAATATCAAGTACTCCGCTGACCGTCTCAATTACCGATGAATAGTTCTTACCCTGCATATAATCGTCATAAGCTAAATATAAAGCCCATATCAAACGCCACATATCTCCATCGGCATATGTTATTTTGAGTCCCAGGTCATTCAACGCTTCCTTCCTGTTTATGCAATAACCGTGGGAGAAATATTTCTCGGTCATAACCTTGGTCACCAGCTTCGCCTTTTCCTTGTTTTCCTTGAACATATTATTCTCAAGCAGAGCTTCTGCATACTGATAGGATGCTTTGATAGACTTCTCGTAATCTCCAAGAATCCATGGATCAAGTTTATTGGAAATAGGATACAGCACCGAAGCTGTAATCTTGGGATCTTTGCTTTGCAGGAGCTTTTCTTCCATAAAATCTATGCACAGTCTTATTGACTGGACGGGAACCCATAAATCCGTATACAGCGGGTGTCTGACAAGGGGATCTATAGGCCCCAGCTCGGAAATCGGGCCCATTACAATCTCATCTGCCCCAATAGCAACCATTGTAGCAGCGCTCTTGGCGACAAAGGGTATTATAACGCTGAATTTGTCACAAAACTCCCTGATCAGGTTTACTATCTTGTAAGGGGTATCTACGGCACCTCCATAGCTGGTCAAAAAAAGATCCAGCCTTTCTGTTTTTCCTATGCCGCAAAGCTGTTTGTACAATGGAACCAATACATAATCATCCATCGGGGAATAGGATATATATGACAGTATTCTGGAATCTCGCATTTTTTCAATACTTCTGAGCAGGCTTAACCTTTTTTTATTTGTGATCTTCAGCATGTGAAACCTCCTCCTGCCCATAAAATCTGACCGTTACAAACCATAAAACAATATAAATGCCATCCTGAACAAGGAGAAGCATCCTAAGTCTTCAGGTATCAGCAGTTTTTCTACTAAACATAATATGTGGCCTTTATTATTTTGTGAGGGATGAAACCAATAATAATATTGGGTTCAGGCCATTATTATTGAAAGTATAAATAAGGCCAATATTGAAATAATACTATTAAATGTCCTGACGGGACATTTCTCTGGGAGGTGAGGCTTGTGCCTCTGTTGAACGATAGTGAACTGATAAGCATCAAGCTCTCGATTATAAAAGACTTGGAAAAGACGTTGAAAATGGTATATGAGCACCAGTATAGAAACATATTGTCCAAAATAGTAAGCAATAAGAAAAGATTTATCAAGAGGCGCCTTCCGGTGGATGTCTCAGAGGACATATGCAGATATGACTCTCTTGCCGCCGGGCTTACCAATTATCTGATAAATATTTTTGATGTGTTTGGAGAAAGCGCAGTACTGAATGCGAAGAAAACTTTTGAAGAAAACGGATACAAGTGGGGAAAAAAATTGAGGAAAAAACTTTCCCCGCATTTCAACACTAATGATATGGACTACCTTATAAGGTTCCTTTATATTAATGTTCCTGAGGCAGACAGCATAGAAATGTCAGAGGGTGGCTTGATCTGGCATTTGAGTAAAATAAACCAGAATACATTGAATGAAGGCTATGTGAGATTCCACCCCAAATTCTACGATATAAAAGCCGCTTGGCTTAAATCCTTCATCAAGTCCTTTACCTCCCGGTATACAAGCATTTTTGAAAAGAAAAGCGAAGACGATGAGGAAATAATCACTGCTATAGGACTTAAGGAAGAGATATAAAAAAGTGACGGATAACACGGAACACACGGAATTCTCACGGAATGACACGGTTGGGTATAGTATTTGACCCGCCGTGAATTCAGTGAATTTCAGTGTTTTCGGTGTTACCCGTACCTTATTTCATATTTCTATAGCTCGTTTATTATGCTGACGGAAGCACTGGCTCCGATCCTTGTCGCCCCCGCTTCAATCATTTGTAATGCACTTTCCAGATTCCTTATTCCCCCTGCAGCCTTAACACCCATATTCGGCCCTATAGTCCTCCGCATGAGGACTACATCCTCAACTGCAGCGCCGCTGGCGGAAAAACCAGTGGAAGTTTTTACGAAATCCGCACCGGATTTCTTCGAAAGCTCGCAGGCAGTAACCTTTTCATCGTCAGTAAGTAGACAGGCCTCTATTATAACCTTTAACAGCGCCTTTCCCCTGCATACATCTGCTACTGCCTTTATGTCTTCCTCCACTATCTCAGGCTTCCCTGATTTCAAAGCTCCGATATTAATGACCATATCTATTTCGTCAGCTCCGTTTTCAATAGCCTGAGCCGCTTCAAAAGCTTTGACTTCCTTTGTTGTCGCTCCTAAAGGAAAGCCTACGACTGTACAAACCTTTACTTCCGTTCCGTGCAGAAAGGAATCAGCCAGCTTCACATAACAAGGGTTCACACATACTGACGCGAATTTGTGTTCCAAGGCCTCCCTGCAGAGTTTGATTATATCTCCTTCTTTTGCGTCAGGCTTTAAAGCCGTATGGTCTATATAACCGGCTAATTCTATCTTGTTCATTTCTTTCCCCCATTTCAAGTGCCGCTTATCTTACTATTTCTCCCATTACGCTGTTTTGTATTCCGGCAGCATTTCCTTCTTCTATATCAATATGCATATCCAAAGCGTAAGTAGGATGTACTCTGACTACTACATTTTCCAGGACAACTGCCCTTTCGTCCCCTATTCTTACTTTTATGATATCCCTGTCTTTGAGGCCGAACTTTTCGGAATCACTTGTATGCAAATGCAAATGTCTTGCAGCAACTATCACGCCCTCTTCTATTGTTACCTGCCCCTTGGGTCCGATAATCGTGCAGCCCGGTGTTCCCTGTATATTGCCCGAGGGCCTTACCATAGCTTCTACTCCCATGGCTCTTGCATCAAACATCGAAATCTCCACCTGGGTAACCGGCCTTACCGGTCCTAATATTCTTACCCCTTTAAGAGTTGATCTTGGACCTGCAATGTCTACCTTCTCATCACAGGCATACTGGCCCGGCTGTGAAAGATCCTTGACATTGGTAAGCTCGTGGCCCTTGCCGAATAGTATTTCAAGATGCTCCTGTGAAACATGAATATGTCTGTTCGACATATTGACAGGTATTAAATTTTCCATAATAATCCCTCCTATAAATTATAGTTTTATTTTAATGATTCATATGCCCTAATCATTATTGCACACTCTATTCTCTTTCTCTGCAGCTTGCATTCAATCTCATAAGGTTCCTTGAGATTATTGTTGAATGCCGCCGCATTTGCCTGGCATCCCCCGCTGCAGTAAAATTTGGCCCAGCATTTCATGCATTTTCCCTTATGGTAGACTGTGTTCTCAAAGAACTCCTTCTGAAGCTCCTTGTTGGCAACGCCCCTCCAAACGTCTCCCATAAGGTATTCCCGCCTGCCTACAAACTGATGGCATGGATAAAGCTCCCCATCCGGAGTAACAGCAAAATACTCAACCCCCGAGCCGCAGGAAGACACCCTCTTGTAGATGCACGGGCCTCCGTCCAAATCCACATTGAAATGATAATATCTAAAACCTTTGCCTTTATCATTATATTCGATATATCTTTCGGCAAGCTTGTCATATTCCTGATAAATCTTTGGCACATGTTCCTCACGGAGGGCATAGCTCTTTTCATTTTCGGCAACAACGGGCTCTATTGAAATCTCTCTGAAGCCCTCATCCGCCAGATGCAGCACATCACTGCAAAAATCCAGGTTGTTGGCCGTAAAGGTCCCCCTTACATAATAGCTTTTATCTCCCCGGGAGTCTGCGACACTTTTTATTTTCGGCATAATGCTGTCATAAGTGCCGGAACCGTCAACAAGTTTCCTCATGCGGTCATTTACCTGTTTTCTTCCGTCCAGGCTCAACACTATATTGTCCATGTTTTCATTGATAAATTCCGCAATTTCCTCATTCAGCAGGGTTCCATTAGTTGTTATTGTGAAGCCTGTTTTCTTTCCGTATTCCTTTTCTCTTTCCCTTGTATAACGAACCGTTTCCTTTATTACATCAAAATTCATAAGGGGCTCCCCGCCGAAAAAATCAACCTCCAGCCTTTTCCGGGGTCCCGAGGTATTAAGTAAAAAATCAATAGCCTTTGATGCCACCTCAAAAGGCATCAGCTTTCGCCCGCCGTGATATCCTCCCGTCTGCGCAAAGCAGTAACCGCACCGCATATTGCAGTCATGTGCAATATTCAGGCACAATGCCTTGGTATGAGTATCCCTTTTTTCTTTTAATACCCTGTCCATGTAAGTATCTTCAGAATACAAAAGTCCCTGCTTTTCAAGCTCTTTTATTTCGTCCCATGCTTCCCTGATACTGAATTCTTTGTATTTGCCTCCAAGCTTCTCTATTATGCTTTCAACGCTGCCGGGATAATAGTCCAGCATGTCCCAGATAATCTGGTCGATTACATGCACCGTTCCGCTATTCACATCTATAACAATTTTCAAGCCGTTCTGCTCATACTTGTGCAGCATAAATAGCCCCCAAAATTTAATGATTTTCTTGCAATTTTATAGTCTTTCTGTACGTACATGACTATTTTATTATAATTTGTATAACGTGTCAAACGTAAAAAAGCCGTCCCAAGGACGGCAAATGCTACTGCAAAGCTTTATTGAGATCATCCAGCAATTCATCCGGATTCAACCTGTATCTGAGAGCAGCCTGCTCTACCGTCATATAAAGAGCTCCGCCTCAGCCGAAGCATTTTATGCTGTGATTTACAAATACTTCCTCGAGCTGCGGGTATTTATACAATAAGTCGTCTATAACCATACTTTTTTCTATCATTTTTTCACCCCCATCTATTATATGCATTTTGTACTGATGATATATACCTATACGGGGTATATGTTGTTTAATAATATAATATTATGTATTGACATTATTGTCAATATTCTTTTTTTCGATATATCTGACTGCGCTTAGTGATGCCACATTGCCTTCCCCTATTGCTTTTGCAATCTGATAAGGCTTTCCTGCACAGTCTCCGCATGCAAAGACACCTTCTATGCTGGCAGCCATATTTTTATCTACCCTGATAGAGCCTTCATCAAGCTCCAGTCCTTCTATCAGCTGATTCACCGGAATAATATTTCTTATTATGAATACTGCATCTACCTGAAGTTCCCTCCGGTCGGTCATAAGGCTTTGCACCCTGTTTCCATCGCCCTTAATTGCGTTTACCTTTTCCCTGAGCAGCTTTATATTCTCCCTGAGCTTCGGCTCTGTGCGGTATGCAGGTATGTAGTAAACCTCGGAACATATTTCAGAGAGAAAATTGGCTTCCTCTTCCCCTTCCTCATTCTCTGCAATTATTGCAGCTGACTTGTTCCTGTATAAAGGTCCGTCGCAAGTTGCACAGTAGCCTATACCCTTTCCCAGGTATTCTTTCTCCCCTTCATAATACTTTGCTTTCCCTTGCCCTGTAGCAATAATAATTGACGTTGCCTCATAGAACTCATTTCCGGTGTTTATTGAAAAGTAACCGCCCATGTCAAGTATGTTGTACGCTTTTTCTTTCCTTATTTCCACTCCCATTGAAATTGCATGTTCCCTGAATCCCTTTAGCAGCTCTGTGCCGCTCATACCTTTTAAGCCGAGATAATTGTCAATTTGGGGTGCTTTCATAAGACCGGTGACTTTTTCATTCCCTCCAAGAAGTATAAAATCCTTATTCCGTATTTTCAGATTCAATGCGGCGGATAAAGCCGCGGGGCCTCCTCCGATAATAGCAACATCCATCATCTTATCATTCCTCCGTAATTAATTTGTCAATGTTTCCCACTCACTACAATCATTATTTCCAATGTCATCATGCCTATGAATACCAGAAGGCTTATTATTAATGGCCATGATAGCCTTATATCCCTTATAATACTTGCAATTCTTATATCCGAACCGTAGGCAGCAGCCTCAGGATGCCTGTCATTGATAGTCTTCAGGCATATTGTCATTATAGCGGCTGCAAAGGGCAGTATTATTCCGAAAACAACAGCCGCACCTATCAGGGACTGCGTAGTCATACCTTCCTGTACCTGTTCAATATTGAAATTTTTATAGAAAGGAATATTCATTATAATATAACCAAAGGTAACCGAAATTGCATTATTGATAAAATGGCCTAGCATTCCGGCAAAAATTGAATTTGTCTTAAATACAACAAAGCCCAGTACTATTCCCAGAAAAAAAGGTGCCGCCATGTTCTGTATGTTAAGATGCAATATAGAAAAAAATAGAGATGTTATTATTATATCCGGCCACATTCCGAGCCTTTCATAAGACCTCAGCAAAAAGCCCCTGAACAGTATTTCTTCGCAAATACCCGCAGAACCTGCTATTATAAAAAGAAGTATAAGATATTCCCCGGGATTCTCCGCAAAAGGAATATCGGGTAAGACAAGACTTCCCATCATGCTGATAAGTATCTCGGCAATCAGGTTAATGAATACTGCCACAAAATAAGCAGCGATAAAGGAGATGATAACAAGAAGTGCATCAATGAAGCCTAACCTGTTGAATCTCATCTCCCCTTTCAATGATGCGCCCATTACCTTGGCATATAATATCGCAGGCATCGCAATCAACAGAAATTCGGTTATCAGTATCCCATAATGAAAACTCCATTTCTGTGCAACATACCCTACTGTTACAAACAAGACCATCACAATCATGAATAGAAGATTTGCGCTAAAAAAGGATAGCCTGCCCGAATTTCGCAATTCCAATCCAATATCCTCCCGCATACCCCATGCTCATATCATTCCGAGTGCAGCAAGAAATCTTGACTCCAAAGCCCGGCACTAATCTCGTATCTATTTATATATTATGCTTTCATTCCTCGTCAGGGGTTCCTCGACCACCATATGCTCTATGCTCAAGGGGCCGCCGTCGACAGTAGGCATTACCCTTTTGATATCTTCCAATTCAGTCATTGTATTGGCTATGGAGTTAATTGTCATGCTCTCCCCCGCCGCGCCTCTCCAATGATTTGTGTGCATCTCCCTTGAAAAATCAACCTTCAGCAGGTCTCCTTCCCGCTCTATATACAGGATTTTGACCCCTTCAGGTATTGTCCTGTATAAATTCTCCGATTCGGGCCCTTTAATAAGCTCTTCCAATACTATACGATAAAACTCGGTTTCGCTGATATCCTTTTTTACAAAGACAGACCTTTTTTCCGGAACCACATACATTGCCTGTGAATCTGCAAAATATAAGGTAATCTCTTTTTCCGACATATCCCCGGTATTGAAATCTATAAATTCCATGAAGCCATAAGGTTCACCGCTGGGAGCAATCAACTCCTTTCCCTGTACAAGTATCCTCACCTTCTTTATTTCACCATACTGCAGCATTGTATCAACAACAGAAGACACTGATGCCGCTTCATGCATGCTTCCTGCGAAGGTGCCGAATTCTTTGGAGAAATTGACCGTCAGATTTTCTTTTTCGATTTTAACATCTATCACCTTTGTGCTTTTGTCTAAGCTTGCCTCGAATTTGCCGATGTCAGCAGGACCTGAAATCAGCTCCTTAAGTGTGTTAATATATTTGCTTTTTGCATCTTTGAATTCTATGGCCCTGTTTTCTATACCCAAGCCGACATTGCCTTTCAAGGCATAGTACAGCTTAATACTTTCGGATTTTGTTTCATTCCTCAAAAAACAACCGGAAGCAAACAGCATGACAAAAGCAAGCAATAGACATAGTCTTTTCATAAACAAAACCTCCATAATAATTTTATTAATAATCGGCCCTTAGAAACTTCAATGTCAATATGCCGATAATCAATATTGCAACCATCTCCGCAATATAAAAATATGATATCCTGAAAGCCATATCGGTGAATAAATCCTGTGGAAAAATATTTATCAGCCTGTCCGTTGCAGGATCCAGCAGCCATAATTCATTGGTAAAAAATATCTCGTGAAATATCGTAAAGTATTTATAAAAATCAATATTCATCAGTATTATCAGAACAATAACGGGAATAAGGCCTGCCAAAGCAGCAGCGACACTATATCCGGCAAGCTTCCTCATCTGCTTTTTAAAGGGTTTCCTCCAAAATAACGTCAGAATCACAATCAGTACATAAAGTGCGGAAAAGTCCCTGATCAGCCGGCCTTTTATAAAAAGCCCCTTGACATCAACCATATGCTCCTTATCCCTTTGGCTGAAAAACTCTTCATCCCCATTATTGAAACCTGCCTTAAAGTCCAGGTCCGCCCTTTTATTCTCAAGATACAGCAAAAGTTTTTCAGTTGAGTCCATAAGATTGGGCATATCCATTCCTATATACTCAGGTATTCGGTATTTATTGTATTCTTCCCTGTAGTATTCCCTATTATAAGCAATTAGCTGCACATCCGTAAGCAAAAACATAACCGGTGCCAATATGACAAATAAAATTGTAAAAATCACACTTATCCTTTTCATCTGTGCCTCTCATAACATACGTATTAATATATATATACTACCAGAAAAAAGATGAAAAATCACTTCATACACTTATCCTTTTTTCTATTATATAACAAGAATGCATTTCATATCTTTGCTATTTATTCTCCGATGCCCCAGAATCGGAATAATATTCATGGGTTCTGATTGATCAAAACAGCATCTGCAATAATATAATAGCGGGCTGAAGGAAACAATATAATCAAAGAGGTGGTTTCTTTGAATATCAAAAAGCTCTTATATAAATTTACAGTTTTACTTTTTATATTGTCCTTAACCGGCTTTACGGCGTGCTCCGCTCAAAAAAAACCCGATATGCAGAACACCCAGAATAAGGCGGAGGAGAAAAAGCCCCCGGAAGATCTGGATAAATTGAAAGACAGCATCAAAAAAGTAGATAAAGCGCTTAAGGCAATATACGAAGAAAGCAAAAAACCGATATTTATCCAGGAAGAAAAAATCAAAAAACAAGCCTCCCAGGAGAATAAACAGGGAGTCGGCGGGCAGGAAGGCCAGTCCAACGATCAAGGCGGAGCGGGCGGAGAAAAAAACAGCGGCGGGGGCAGCAGCGGAGAGCAAGGGCAGCAGCAAACACAAAAGCTCACACCGGAGCAGGTTAATCTTAAACTGGAACAAGAAAAATACAAGGAATTTGAAAGTGTTAAAAAAGATGTATTGAGCCTTCATAGTGCCTGGAACAGTTACGAAGCAAAGGCAATAGCAGATTTTGCCATGCAAACGACAATTAACGATTTTGAATCTTCCCTTAATAACCTTACAAAGACGGCGGAAGCCCAGGATACTTATCAGAGCCTGTTGGAGGTAAACCAGCTGTATAAATACCTGCCTGACTTTTATATGCTGTATGAACCTAAGGTTCCCCCCGAGCTCGACAGACTCAGGTTCGCCGTAAAAAAAATACAGCTTCTATGTGAAAAACAAAATTTCTCAGGCGCAAACGATGTACTTATATACTTTGAAAATGTATGGATGACAGCCAGACCAAAACTTAAAAGCAATAACTCTGAAATAGTAAGCAAATTTGAATTTGCCTTTGCAGATTTAAAAAACTCTATAATAGCAAAAAACGAGATGATAGTTGAAGCCAAAGCGGAAGTATTATTGAAGCTCCTCGATGAGATGGAGAAAAAGGCGGAAAAATCCGACAAGCAGTAAGAACCCCTGACTGAGGGGGTTCTTACTACGCGGAGCATTATATGGTATAATTCAAATCATAATATTTGTTGCGAGGTATTAAATGAAAGCATTCAAACTTATTCTCCCCCTGCTGAACCTGCTCCCCGACAGCATAATCCGCTTCCTGGGGAAGGTCTTCTCCGATTATCTGCTTTCAAAGTATGCGGAATTAGAAGTGCAGGGAAAAGAAGTTCTGGTCGAAAGAGAAAACAAGCCTACGATATTTATTTCAAACCATCTGAGCAATATAGACGGCGTCGTGCTGAACCGGATTCTGAAGAACAATTCGGCAGCCTTCATGGCAGGAGTCAAGCTTGAGAAAAATCCTCTCACGTCTTTTTTCCTGAAAAGCATAAACCATATACCCATAACTCCCGGGAGCCCTGACAAGAGTGCAATAAAATCTGCTCTGAGGCATCTTGGGGAAGGAGGTTCAATAGTGATATTCCCGGAGGGCACACGCAGCAGAACCGGCTCCCTTATTAATGTCAAGAAAGGCTTCATACTTCTTGTAAAGCTTGCGGCAGTACCCGTGGTACCCATGGCTCTGGAGGGCACTGAAATAGTTCTCCCTATTGATGATAACGACATGGGCGGCGAAAAGCTCCATAGATCCAAGATTAAAGTCAAGTTTGGAGAGCCTTTCGCCCTTCCCTGTAAAGAAGATTGCCCTGAAGGCACAGACTGGGAGGAAATGTGCGCCGACTATGCCATGAGGAAGATTGCGGCAATGCTGGAACCTAAATACAGAGGAGTATATGGATAGATACGAGAAAAGAGATACTAAATAAACAGATTCACATTTGCCTCGTCCGCTTCCCCCAGGTAAGTCGCAACTCCCGCATATTCCACGCCGTCGATAATCTCCTCCGGCTTTATGCCCATCACATCCATGGACATTGTGCAGGCAATGAATTTCACACCCATATCCTGTGCGGTGCTTATAAGCTGGGGCAGGCTGTTTACATTCTTCTTCCTCATTATATCCTTCATCATAGCCTTACCCATTCCGCCGAAATTCATCTTTGAAAGCCCAAGCTTATCTGCCCCCCTGGGCATCATAAATCCGAACATCTTTTCCATAAAGGTCTTTCTTACATTGACCTTCTGTGCCTTTCGCAGTAAATTGAGGCCCCAGAAGGTAAAAAATATTGTAACTTCATCTCCCATGGCAGCAGCTCCGTTGGCTATAATAAGGCCGGCCATGGCTTTATCCAGATCTCCGCTGAACATTATAATCGTTTTTCTGCTCATAACACACCTTATCCTTTCTTCACCACTGCCTTTATTACCCCTTCTTCTTCCACAATGCTTACCAGCTCATTGCCGGTCTTTTTGCACCAGGCGGCAAGGTCCTTTTTGAATCCGCTGTCCGTAACCTCAATAGTAATCAAATCGCCGCTGTCAGATGCTTTTGCCACCTTAAAAAGCTCCACTATCGGGCCGGGGCACTGTAGTCCCCTTGCGTTAATGTATTTTTCCATCACTTTTCCCCCCTTATATTAATTCGTATGGATAGGCGCATGTTCCGCCTTCCAGCACCCTTAAGTTTTTAAATCCGAGTTTCTTAAGCTTAAGATATGATGAATAAGCCCTTTCACCTAATTTGCATACCAGAATTATTGTTTCCTTGCTCTTATCAATCTCACCTGCCCTGGCCTCAATCTCATTTAAAGGTATATTGGTTGATCCGGGGATTGCAGATATGAAGAATTCTCCCTCTTCCCTTACATCAAGGATATTAATGCTTCCATCCTCCAGCCCCTTATAAACATCGCCGGACTTAACTGTTTCTATTCTGCCCGTCAGCTTGTTCATCATAACATTGGCAGAGAGAATTGTTGTGCTCATAGCCATGGAAAAGGGCGGAGCATAAGCAAGATCAAGCTTTGCCAGATCCGAGACCTTCGCCCCGAGAGTAATTGCCGCAGCAATTGTATCAATAGGTTTATCTGCCGCACCCTCGCCGACTATCTGGGCTCCAAGCACTTTCCGGGTGCTCCTGTCCACTATAAGCTTCGTAATTATCCGCTTATTGCCGGGAAAATAATGGGCTTTGTCATTACCTGGGACAAGGACTGTTTCAATATCATAGCCTTCTCTTATTGCATCCCTCTCAGAGAGACCGGTTTTTGCGGCGTTTATTTCAAACAGCCTTACTATTGTAGTTCCAAGTACTCCCTCAAGGCTATCCTTCATAGACTCGTCCTGTTTTACCAGTGCTGCATTATGTCCGGCTATTCTCCCGGTTTTGTTAGATGTGGATCCCATAGGATACCATACAGGTTTTCCCGTGACCAGATTCGTATTCTCGGCGCAGTCTCCTGCTGCATAAATGTCCTTTATGTTTGTTTCCATATACTTGTTGACTTTAATGGCTCCCGCTGCACCGGTTTCTATTCCTGCTTCAACTGCAACGGCTGTATTCGGCCTTACCCCGATAGACAGTATTACCATATCGGCTTCAATGTCCCCTGCAGAGGTTTTTACGGCGGAAACCTTTCCATCGATCCCCTCAAAGCCTGTAACCTTTTCTCCCGTCAGAATATTCACTCCCATGTCAACCATATGGTTCTGTGCATATAATGCAATCTCTTCATCAAAAGGCGGGAGTATATGGGGCATAAGCTCTACAATAGTAACCTCAATTCCCCTGTACTTCAGGTTTTCTGCCGTCTCCAAGCCTATGAAGCCCCCGCCGACAACTACAGCCTTTTTAACTTTGCCGGAATCCAGCAGTTCCCTGATTGTCAGTGCGTCAGACACGCTCCTTAGTGTAAATATATTGGCGAGGCCTATATTTTCCAGTGGGGGTACTATAGGCGAAGCCCCTGTAGCTATTATCAGCTTGTCATAAGGGAACTCCTGCACATTCCCGCTTTTTAAATCCTCGACAATTACTTTTTTCTCAGAAACATTTATCTTTTTTACTTCGTGCTCCGTAAATACGTCAATTCCCTGATTATTCCTGAAATCCTCCGGGGACCTGACCAGAATCTCCTGCTTTTCCTTGATAACCCCGCCGATATAATAAGGCAATCCGCATCCGGCATAGGATATATACCTCTCCTTTGTGAAAACCTTTATATCCAGATCCGGATTATTTCTTTTAGCCTTTGAAGCAGCCTTGGTACCTGCTGCAACCGCTCCTATGACAACCAACTTTTGCTTTTCCATATTGCATTACCCCCTATATGTTTTAATCCGATTAACTGAATAGTGCCATGATTATTTTTTTTGCATCTTCATTTATTACACTGTATGTTATCTCAAGTCCGTGTCTTTCTCCCTTAATTATTCCTTTTGACCTTAATATGCCCAGGTGCTGCGATACGGTTGATTGCGGAAGCTCCAGACATTCCTGCATGTGCGACACATTACAATTCTCTTTCATCAGGCCTTTTACAATGCAGAGCCTTACCGGATGTGACAAAACTTTCAGTATCTCCGCCATATCCTCTAATTTTTTAAAGTCATCCATTAAATTTATCCGTATCCTCCTTTCATCGTTATATCATAATATTACGATATTGTGATATAACTGTCAATCAATATTTAGTTATTTTCTTTATTTGTTTATCTCATATTTCATACATGTCTTGCCGATATATATTATGTAAGGATACAAATATTTACCAGGGAGGGATATAAATGATTAACAGCATAAAAGGAAGCACCGCAGTCAATCAAAATGAAGCACTGAAGGAAAAACAAAGCAGCAAAAAAGCCGAGGTCAATGAAAAGGACAATGAGGCTGTGGTTTTGGAGTTGCGCAAGCCTTCGGAGAAAAGTGCCGGATACAGTAAGCCTGTAAAAAAGAAATTGGATACAAATGAAATCAACAGGCTCTGGGAGCAATCGCAAAGATCTTATGAAGCATTGCGAAAACTTGTAGAGAACCTTATAAGCAAACAAGGGAAAAAACTTGGGGATCTGCTGGAAGGAAAAGATGTCCTGCTCATAGATGAAGAGACCAGGGCAGAAGCAGCCAATGCGATCTCCGAAGACGGCGAATGGGGGGTCAAAGCAGTAAGCGAAAGAATAATAGCCTTCGCAAAGTCTGTATCGGAAAATGATAAGACAAAAATCGGCGAGCTTAAGGATGCAATAAAAAAAGGCTTCAAGGAAGCAGAAAAGGCCTTTGGCGGCAAACTGCCTGATATTTCTCAAAAAACATATGATGCTGTAATGAAACAGCTTGACGAGTGGGAGAAAGAATAATAATGAAAGGGCGGATGCATTCCGCCCTTATTTTTTTATGCCCTTGAAGGTGCTTATCATCGCTGTGGCCTTGGCCTCCTGCTCGGGGGTAAAGGAGCCTTTGCGGTGCAGTATGAAGGAAATCGCATTATCGCCATGCTTCAGCCTGTAGTACAGCATGGCCACACCTGTCGCATTGTCCTTAACCACAGCGCCATAGGCCTTTCCCACATCCTTAATCTCAATGGTATCGTAACGGTCTACCTTAATATAAGGGTCTAGCCCTATTTCTTCTATAATAAGCTCTTCATTGATCTCAAGCTCTTCGTCTTTTGTCTCATTGATTACAAGGGTGATTCCGTTTTCGGTCTTGAAATATGTGTTGAGTGCCTTTTGCTGGTCGTCATTTACCTCTTTATCTTTGACAAATTCCTTGGGTATCTCCATGCTCCAGCTGCTGTCCCTATTCTTAAATGTAAATGTATTCTTCTTTTGAATGCAGCCTGACAAAGAGAGTATTAACGCTATCGCCAGGAGCAATGCTGTAATTCTTTTCATAAATTATTCCCCCTTTTGCGCTCCATAACAGTACTGTCCTGTTTCGGCTTCTTCACTCTGCATTCTGCTTTCCTTTCTTGGCCAAAGCCAGCAGGAGTCCCAGAGCAATGGAAAGGAAAGCCGATATTAACACCCTGTATTGGCCGGGCAGCATAAACACTATGGTATGTGCGGGTATCCAGAAGAAAGGGCAGGCTTTGAGCCAGCTGAACTCCACCAGGGAATGCCAGTCATTCCTGTCCACCAGCTTGCTTATGGTAACCTTGCCAACATGTTTATCATACCTGGTATCGATATACATATCCGTAAATCTGTGGAATGCCATCATCATCGGCCCGAAGGTAAGGTTCATCATGGAACTTCCGAAGAATGCAACTGCAATCGCAGAACCCGCAAAAGGAAGCCTGCCCGCAGACTGTGCGGCAGCGGCGCCGCCCATGAAAACCGTAAACACCAAAGTAGTCATCATACCTATTATTCCCCAGACGACAGCCCTATACTGAAGCCCATTGGGCTTTATCCATTTTCCTTTCAGCACCCTGATCCCCAGCAAATCACCCATGGATGCCAGTATGGCAAACTTGACAAAGCCTCCTATATAAGGATGTGCATCCGTTGCAGCCATAAACGCCGTTCTGGAGACCGGAACCGCAAGCATGAGTATCCATGCAAAAAGAGCAAGCCCCCACAGGAAGTCACCTTTTTTCATCCTCGTACCTCCAAATGTCAGAAAATGTGTATATCCGATTTTTCATTACAAAGAACTATTTATTCGCTATAGCCGTATGTTTTTCCTTCTTCCCACGTATTTATAATTTCATATACCTTCGACATATCCACATGCTCCCTTATAAGCTTTGCGAGGCTGTCATACTCCATTTCCTGTTCCGAATAAGGAACCACACCGATTATCGGCACATGAATGATTTCTTCTATCATTTTGATTCCCGGCTCCAATATCGCAATGTCTCCCCTGAATTTGTTGATTATGACTCCTTTTATTCTCCTTTTTTCCTCTTCAGGCAAAAGCAGCATAGTTCCGGCAAGAGAAGCAAACACACCCCCCCTGTCTATATCAGCCACAAGCAATACGGGTGCTCCGGCAATCTCCGCCATTCCCATGTTGACAAAGTCCCTGTCCCTCAGATTTATTTCCGCCGGGCTTCCGGCACCTTCAATAACTACAATGTCATTCTCATCAGACAGCTCTTCATAAACAGTCCTGACCATCTGCGCAAGCTCCGGCTTAAACTCATGGTATTCCATGGCCGACATGCTGCCGTGTAGTTTTCCTTTGATGATTACCTGTGATTTCGCATCGGTTACAGGCTTTAAAAATATCGGGTTCATCCGCACATCCGGCTCCAATCCGGAAGCCCCGGCCTGTATTGCTTGCGCCATACTCATCTCCAATCCGTCTTCCGTAATAAAGGAATTTGAAGCCATATTCTGCGACTTGAAAGGCGCCACCCTATAGCCGTCCTGGCGGAATATCCTGCAAAGTCCGGCATTTATCGTGGTTTTCCCTACCGATGATGCCGTTCCCTGTATCATAATGCATTTTGACCGCAAAGTTATTTTCCTCCTTTAAATCATTATCCGTTTCATTGTATATTTCTTCCCGGATCTATAATTACATTATTTGACGGATTTGCATTTTCTCCTTTAATATTTCAAACATTTCAATGCAACTCATAGTAAAGTGCATATATTGCTTCCGCCCTGGTGATATAACCCTTCATGGAACTATAGCTTCCGGACCGTTTATCCTTGTTTTGGGCCATTTTTCCGGCAATATAGCTCCAGGTAAAGCCGTTCTTGCCTGAGGCCTGCCTGAAAAGCCTTTCAAATTCCGTATAAGTCAAAGGCTTGTTCTTGTCTGCCGGATTCTCCAGCTCAGAACCCCATACCTTGTTCAGCCAGGCTGCTGCCTGATTGTAGGAAAGAGGTGCATCAGGACTGAAATAGTTATCAGACGGATAGTCCAGTATCCCCCTTCTCAGGTACGCCGTAACCTCATCCTTTGCCCAGTGTCCTCTCAAATCGTAGGGATTGCGGGCGTTTTCGTCTATAAATACACCGTAAATCGCCGTGCTTTTGACGGCAGCCTTGGGAATCAACAGTGTGCTGATACCCGTCGCTTCCAATTTGCTGGGCAGGTAAACCCATTCTTTGTCCCTGAACACGTATATCCCTGCAGTCTCCGGACCGTAATATTCAATGTTGAGTTTTATGGTCCTGTCCCTGTTGACGGCTCCGCTCCTGTTGGCTATTGTCACAGTATATACTCCCGACGCCTTTATAGTATTTTTCGGGGAAGGCACTTCAATACCGGTATTGCCTTCAGTATAAGCGTCAATATTTACTAAAATGTCATTGTAATAGGTCCCCTTCTCTATGCTCATCCTGAGCCTGCCGTCACCGGACTCTATATTCATTCCGCTTATGGGCACCTGATTGGAGGAGGATCTTTTCATGGCCTGCGTGAAGTCATACTGCCGGTAGCTTGTCATGTAGCCTTCCTTTATGCCTCCCAGGTAACCGTTCACGAAGCCTTCCCTATACCGTTCATTTTCGCTGTTCAGCACATAATCGGCAATGACATCTTTCTCAGTTACTTTATACCTGTTTTCATCACAGGACAGGTTCATCATGCGGTCCGCCACCGCCAGGCCGGCGCCTTTTTCCATTCCCAGGTCCCAGCCGTTGCTGTAACCATCTCCATAAAGTCCCGCTGTCCTATCTACATTAGCTTTCCTGTATGCCCATTCATATTTGATCTGATAGGCTGTCTTAAAAGCTGCTATGAAAGCATCGCAATAATATTGTGAATCATTACCCAAAAGAAACAGATATTTAATCTTCTCATCCGAGGGCATATTTTTTCCCCAGTCGCTGATTGTGCCGCTGTAATAATCCCTGCTGCCTCTGTTTGCCCCAAGTAAGCCCCCTAAAAAATCTCCGTCTTCCCTACCCTGCTC
>JAKPKE010000116.1 GCA_029553855.1 Bacillota bacterium
AATATATATACACCTGAAGCCAAGCGCCTGATCAACCCTGCTTTAAGCATGAGTTTATGGGAAACCGCTTCGGCTTCCTGAGGAGTCTCTCTTATTGTAGGTATAAGCATTCTTGAATAGTACATAGCATTCTCCGTGTAACGTAATTATACCATAGCGGAGATAAGCGGAAACTATTCCGCTTATTTCAGATATGCAGAAGTGTCTTGATATGGGAAGTCTAAAACTGAATCAGGTTGGTTCGGAAATGATTTTTCCTTCATTTTTTGCATATGTACCGTGGAAGCACCATGTGCTTATTATTCAAAGATGTAAGACAATAGAAGAGACTTTATTTTATATTCGTCGGGTAATCGAGGAGGGCTGGAGCCGCAATGCTCTTGGCAACAGTCTTCGTGCCGATTTGCATCATGTATCCGGTGGAGCGCTCACTGATCTTGATGAGCACCTGCCAATGCCACAGGGTAAACTTGCCCAAGAGCTTTTGAAGGAAAATTATGACCTTGGATTTATCAACCTTCCTACAGTATATGATGAAATAGTATCGGAAGAAGCTATTGAGCAGCGCATGACAAGATTTCTTTTAGAATTAGGAGAAGGGTGGGCATTTATAGGGAGACAGAAAGAGATTATTATTTCAGGAAAAGAATATAAGAATTACTGTGAGAGAACTTTCTTCTACTATTTAACCGTTCTTTTTTGTTCACTCAATGCTTTTTCCATAAGTGCATCGGTAAGCAGTTTTGAAAAATTAATGTTGTTTTTCTCGCCGTATGTATTGAGCCATGCAGGTATTGTTATATTCTTCCTCACCGCCTTATTTCCGTATTTTTCAGCGTAAGCATCAATATCCAGTACAAGAAGACCGGCAAATGAGCCTTCGGGTATAATAATATCGGTTTGTTCGCTTGCCTTCGGATAGCTGCGACCTTCTTCAAGTTCGGTAAGAATCCAACCGCCGGCCGCATTTGTGCCCATCTCTATTGCATCGCTGAGGCTGTCTCCTTCGGTTACACATCCCGGAAGATCGGGAACTTCCACTGTATAGCCTTCTTTCTCTTCACATGCGGTAAAGATTGCGGGATATATAAGTTTCATTTTGCGGTACCTCGCTTGTTTCAATATTGATTATCTGAGTCTTTCCTGTGCAGCAGTCATCTTTCATCCGTCCGTAATCTTACCATACGCATTATGCGC
>JAKPKE010000130.1 GCA_029553855.1 Bacillota bacterium
ATCAATTGCCAACGCCGGCAACTGGCGTCTTACTTACTTTTTGAAAGACCACCTGGGCAACGTCCGCGCCCGCATCGCCGCCCCAAACTTTAATAGCCCGATTCCGTCCCCGCCTCCATCATCCCCTCCATCCTCGCCGGCCTACACCCTGCTCGACACCACCGACTACTACCCCTTCGGCCTCGAAATCTCCACCCCCGAAGGCCTCCTCACCTCCGGCAACAACCCCTACCTCTACAACGGCAAACAACTCGACCGGATGCATGGGCTGAATATGTATGATTATGGTTGGCGTCAATTTGATCCGCAAATAGGCAGATGGAACACACCAGACCCCATGTCTGAACTTGATTATAACTTCTCACCATATACCTTTTGTTTGAACAATCCTGTAAACCTACTTGATCCTGATGGTCTGTCTACACATACAGATTCTACAGGTAGAGTTATTGCCGTTTATAATGATAAAGACAATAGCGTTTATAAGCACAGTGAGTTGCCTGAAAGCTATGCCCAGGACAATGCCGGCTTGAAGTATAAAACAGAAAAGGACAAAGACGGTAAAGAGAAAAAAGTTGCTACCAATAAATTATCAGGTGGAGAGAAAATGGGCGAAACTGAATATTGGAATGAGTTTGTAAGCCCAGAAACAGGTAAAGTACTTACTGAGACAACAATCCAATTTGGCAAGTCTTTTGACCCAATCATCAGCCAAATGGCAGCTATAGCTGAAGGCATGGATTTAAAGGAAATTGCAGCCAATTCCGCGGGTGGTGGTTTGTTTGACATAAAAGTTAAATATAATAATGTAGGGGGACTCTTAAATGGGAAGTATGCCACATCTCGATCAGCAGGTAATTATCTGGCTGGATATAATGCAGAAGGTGGAACAATGTTCGGTATAGGGATATCATTTACAACGTTCCAAAAACTGGCAGGGGCATTACATGTTAAGGAGTCACAAAGTGGAACGCTAAGCAATAAAGAGAAGGCTGGCATAGTTATCCGTGGCACTGCTTATGGACCGCCCCCTGCTTATGGAGAGCAGATGTATCAGTACAGGATGAGTAAAATGGGCTGGGATGCTTCTAAAACCCGTAGGTAAACATGAAACGAATATATAAGATTATTTTAATAGGAGCTTCCATATTGATAATAATACTGGCCGTGCTGTTCTGGTTATTTATAAGAAGTGTAGGAGAAATTGATATACCTTCAATACTAAATGAAGCTGTTGTTGATTTTGATGAACTAAATGAAAAAGTATACTTCAGGGCAAAAGCTTGGGGATTGGCTGGTAACCATGAAGAAATTATATTATCAACATCTCCCATCGACAAAACAAGAGCGTCACTAAAGGGGATAGATTTTATTTTCTATACTTCTGAAGTATATTATAAAAGACAAGGTATAGACACCTTATTAGTGTATGCTGCATCAAGTTCAATAGCTCAGCCACCTGAGAAATTATCTGCACGAGTTAATATAGTTCCGATGGAGCTAAAAACTAATGATGAAATAAAAGACTATGAGATGAACTATAAAAAGTATGGATTAGAAAAACTAAGCATTTATAAAGAGCATTAATAAAAAGACTCGGAGCAATACGGGTCTTGTGTTTTAATGGGCTACCAAGTTAGCCAGGTTATCTTTAAGAATCTTCTTTGAAATCATTGCATCCAAGCTATGGTAACTGGGGCCAAGACTTTGAATTTGAAGATTGTGATGGAACACCAAGTCTTGAAAGAATACAAAGCCCGGCCTACCAACAAATGTTCCAAAAAGCAGTTGATAAACGGATAAATTATTATAAGAGTAAAGGTTTGAATGCTCCAACTTATACTTCACCAAATAGAGGAGTAAAACCCAAGGCACTTGAAGGGGCAATAAGGTTAACAAAATAATGAGCAGTTATGAGAAAGCTAAATTATGTTTCTTTAATCGTGATCTTCCTTTTTGGGGGATGTGCGAGCGGCCGTATGATGAATGATGCAGATTG
>JAKPKE010000141.1 GCA_029553855.1 Bacillota bacterium
AACAAAACCAAAATCAGGGTCTCTCGAACCGATAGGCAAGCTATTTATGCAGAGCACCGCAGATATTTTATCTTGATCCGCTATAATGGTATCTGCTGGAGCAAATTTCATTCTTGCTCCTTCCTTGAGAAATCTTTCTTCAAATTCCGGATATCTGTAATCGCCATAGTCTAGAGTAAATTGATATTCTGCTGGAAAATCTAGATAAATGCTTTCTGATGAGATCACTATGCCATTTTTTGAAGAAAAGAGATAAACCGATCGAATAAAATCATTTTGAAGTCGGTATTCTTTAAGTTCATTAAATGCATCAATAACTATGGAAAGCTCAGGCGAACTTTTCCTATAAGAAGGCATAATCAAGAACGCTCGAAAGACAGGGCTCCTTTCGAAGCGTGTCAACATTCGATCTATCTGGGTTAGATGCACATCTATCAAATCTCTTGTCTGCTCAACAAGGATTTTCCCCTTTTCTGCAGTCTCAACCTCCATTGTTCTAATCAATTTGTAAGACATGCCTGCTATAATGGCAATCAGAAAAGCAAAAAGTGTACCATATAGAATTACGAATTGTGCCCTTATATAAGCCTTAGAACGCCTGTCGCGTAGGCTATCCAAGAATTGTCCTAGTATGTGTCTCGTCATAATAAATAGATATTAAATGAGATTGTAAATCAGGATTTCTATTCTGACAATGCAAAGACATCCTATTCCAAAAATTGTACCCAAGGCAGAAAACTGTTCCTTGACGATTCTAAAAAATGGCTCGAATCATGGTAGCATGGCGGCCAAGAAATCAAAGATCAAACTGCAAATAGTGCAAAGCTGGCAGCTCTATGTAATCTTGCTTGTACCTTTCTTATGGCTCATCATATTTCGATATGTACCGATGTACGGGCTTCAGTTGGCATTTAAGAATTTTCGCAGCTCGCGAGGCATTTGGGGTAGCCCATGGGTTGGTCTTGCACATTTCAAACGATTTTTCACATCTCCTTCTTCCTGGATGGTTATACGCAATACAGTTACTCTAAGCCTATATAGCATAGCCGCTTCTTTTCCATTTGCGATAATTCTTGCGCTATGCCTAAATGAATTACGAAATGAGAAGACTAAAAAATTTATACAGACTGTGACTTATGCTCCATATTTCATCTCTACAGTGGTAATGGTATCGATAATATTTCAAATACTCGATCCCAGAATCGGCATCATAAACAGAATAATCATGCTCTTTGGTGGAAAATCGATAAATTTTATGGCGATGCCTCAGTATTTTTCCCATATATATGTATGGTCTGGAGTTTGGCAATCTAATGGCTACAACGCCATTATTTATCTTGCAGCCTTGAGCGCCGTAAATCCAGAGCTACATGAGGCTGCAATTGTGGATGGATGCAGTAAATTTCAGCGTATTTGGTATATCGATCTTCCTCAAATAAAACCAACAATAATAATTATGTTGATACTAAATATGGGATATGTGATGAGCATAGGCTTCGAAAAAGTCTATCTCATGCAGAATCCTCTCAATATTGAAGCTTCTGAAGTAATGTCCACCTACATTTATCGAGTGGGCTTAATCAATTTCGACTATAGCTATTCTACGGCTATCAGCTTTATCAATTCGATCATAAATCTGGTCTTGCTTATTACCGTAAATACCATTGCAAAGAAATTAGGGGAAGAAGGATTATGGTAGACATTCTAAAAAGAAATAAGCAGAAAAATGTCAAATATAATAATGCGAAAGATGATCGTATCTTCTCACTTATAAATGGGTTAATTCTCAGTATCGCCGTAATACTTGTTGCTTATCCTCTTCTTTTTGTCTTGAGTGCTTCTTTTTCTAGTACCGATGCAGTAATGGCTGGCAAAGTATGGATATTCCCCGTAGAGCCAACATTGACATCATATAAGGCTGTTTTTGCAAATAAGCAAATATTTTCGGGATATCTGAACTCCACATTCTATGTTTTGGTTGGGTCTTTTTTTAGCGTTGCTCTCACCTTGTGTGCAGCATACCCCTTAACTCGCAAAGAATTACCGGGGAATCGCATTTTTACCTCTCTTTTTTTATTTACGATGCTCTTTTCAGGCGGCTTAGTGCCGACCTATCTAGTAGTCCAGAAGCTAGGGCTTATAGATACCAGATGGGCTTTGATAATACCTAATGCTCTGGGAATCTGGAATCTCATAGTTACAAGAACTTATATCAAGCAAAATATTCCTGAAGAATTAAGAGAGGTGGCGCGAATAGAAGGCGCTGGAGATATCTGGTTTTTCTTAAAAGTTGTCATTCCTCTCTCTAGCCCTATTATTGCAGTAATGCTGCTCTATTATGGGGTTGGGATATGGAATTCCTATTTCGATGCGCTTATCTACTTAAATGATCAAAGGCTTTACCCATTGCAGCTTATTTTAAGAAATATCCTGATTCTAAATCAAATCGATATAACCATGGTCAAAGATGTATCGGTATTAGCAAGAATGCAGGGCCTTTCCGAAGTGCTGAAGTATGCACTCATTGTCGTTGCGACTGCACCATTTATGGCGATTTATCCTTTCGTACAGAAATATTTTGTTAAGGGAATGATGGTTGGTTCTCTAAAGGGCTGACTTTTGACAAAAAGGAACTTTTGGGCTCTATAAGGATGCCCTTAAGAAAATAGCTTATCAGGAGGTCACTATGAAAAAAAGAATAGCTGCTATCTTGGCAGCACTTTTGCTTGTGCTTGCTGCAGGGGCAGCTCCAGCAAAGGGTGAACTTACCCCTACAGGAACATATCCAGTTCTAAAGCAGAAGCTGGATATGCGTTTTCTTACTGCCCAAACGATCTTTATTGAGAATTGGAATACAAATCGTCTTTCAAAATATATGGAAGACAAGACAAATGTCCATATTAAATGGGAAACTATTCCTGAAGATGCAGTGAAAGAAAAGCTCAACTTGCTCCTTGCAAGTGGAAATTATCCTGATGTCATATTTGGACTTGGAGGGCGTTTCGGTATTGATGCTAGTACAGAGCTCAAGTATGGAGCAGAAGAAAAGGTTTTCCTGCCTCTCAATGATCTGATCGATAACTATATGCCTAATTTCAAGAAGGTTCTCGAAGAATACCCTACATTGCGAGGATATATCACCAGTTCGGATGGAAATATCTATAGCCTGCCGCTAATTGAAGAAACTTACCATGTCACCATGTCGTCTAAGCTCTGGGTATATAAGCCATGGTTGGACAAGTTGAACATAAAAATGCCTCAAACCACGGATGAGTTTTATAATATGCTCATAGCGTTTAGAGATAAGGATCCTAATGGCAATGGCAAAAAAGATGAGATTCCTCTAGCTGGAGCGATTCAAGGTTGGAGGAGTTGCCCCACAACATTCCTTCTTAACTCTTTTATTTATACAAATCTTGAAGCGAATCTTGATGAACCTGTAGATAGCTCCTTAGGTTTTTACATGGACGGGAAAAAAGTCAAGACAATCCTGAATACGCCAGAATACCGAGACGGCCTTCGCTATTTGAACAAAT
>JAKPKE010000145.1 GCA_029553855.1 Bacillota bacterium
GGCGTCCATGCCGGCTTTACGTACTTTTCAACAAAGCCTGCGCAGAGACCTGTTGCCAAAATTCATAAAGTGTGCCCTGATATACTATGCAATTCCCCGTGGATGTAAACACATATGAGCAAAGCCTTTGTATATCAGCTAACACCTATATGGAACGCAAATACCGGCGTGGGGAAGCTATTTTTGACGAAACCTTCCATTGGACCCCGGAACGGAAAGGCTTCCGGGCAAAATCATCAGACGGGCTACGGAGATGGGACCCTCGCCAATGATTTTGCTGGCTTTGGAAGGTGAGGAGAACATACTTCCCCTACAGCCGGAGTAATTCACAAACTATGTCGCATTCTTCTCCTACTGCGTAATAGTAAGCACATCTGCCCCTACAGATTATTCTTTATTGCAAAAACTGCAAGCTGTGTCCTGTCCCGAAGGTCCAGCTTTATCAGCACCTTTGTAATATGATTCTTTACGGTACCCTCGCTTAGGTAAAGCTCCTTTGCAATCTCTCTGTTGTTTTTCCCTTCCGCAACCAGTCTGCATATCTCCATTTCCCGCTCAGTCAGAAGCTTTACTTTGGGATCTGCATTCTTGCCCAGTCCGCTTTTTGCAAGTTCCGAGAATTTATCCAGCACCTTAACGGCAACATCCGGTTGAATAAGTGCCCCGCCATTGTATACGGTACGCACGGCTCCGGCAATCTCTGCAGGGGATGCATCCTTCAGAAGGTAGCCTGAAGCGCCGTTCTTCAAAGCGTCATATATATACTCGTCATCGTTGAAGGTAGTGAGTACAATTATTTTGACACCGGGAAAATCCTTCTTTATCATACCGGTGGCTTCAACGCCGTTGACTTCCGGCATTTTTATGTCCATGAGCACTACATCAGGGCGGTGACCTTTGCATGCTTCATAGGCTTTTCTGCCGTTATTGGCTGTACCGCATATCTGTATGTCCTCTTCTTTACCAAGTATAAGCTTGAGTCCTTCTACCAATATGTCCTGATCATCAACCAACAGCACCTTAATCATATTTTACCTCCCAAATACAGGATGCCCTTAATATAAAACCCATTGCGGGTTCCGATTTCGACCTTCCCGCCGAAAGCTTCCGCCCTTTCCCTTATACCCTTCAAGCCGTAGCCTTCTTCAATAGTCGACCCTCCCACACCATTGTCATTAATGTCGAATGTAACGGAATCACAAGAATAATCAAGGCTTATGTATATTTTTGATGCCTTTCCGTGCCGTACGGCATTTGTCATAGCTTCCTGTATTATGTGGTATACGGCAATATTAGCTTCCGGATTCTGTACTGTTTTTCCGCCATTTATATCAAGTTCAATTTCCACTCCTGTCTTTACTCCGAATTCACTGACAAGTTTTTTGACGGACTCTGCAGGAGCAAGGGTATTCTCTGTATCCCTCAGGGTCTCCACCACCTCCCTGATACCTGTCATACTTCCTTTAGCGGACCTTATGGCATCTTCAAGCAGTTCCCCGGCTTTGGGCACATCCTCCTTCAGGAGGTGCCCGGCCATCTGCAGCTGCATTATCAGGGCAGTCATATTGTGACCTAAGGTATCATGCAGATCCCTCGCAATACGGTTTCTCTCCCCAACTACAGAAAGACGGTTTACTTCATCGGTATACTGTTTCAGCTCTTTATGGGCATCAAGAAGCTCCCTGTAAAGCACATCTTTTCTCTCTTTTTCTTCTTTATTAAATTGTGCAAAGCCTGTAACAACCAGTATCAGGATATTCACCATCAAAAAAAAGGCCAGTTGGGATACGCTTGCCAGGTTGAATTTATAGTAAATTAAATATATATACTTTATCAGTGATACCAGGACCGCCGCCGTCCCTATTGCCATTCCCCTTCTAAGTTCCAACGACAATGCTGATTCCAGCAGTATGATTATATAAAAGGAGTGAAAAAAGTAATTTATCAGAAGTCTTGAATTGTGTTCCAGTATGTATACCAGTATTATGTCAAGAACAAAAGACAGGCAGTACAATTTGCTGTCGCGGGCTATCAGCCGTCTTCCAAAGCCGATAGCCATATAGAGCAAAAATATAGAGACAAGCACATAAATTCTTTGCTTCTGCGCATTTTCAAAATATATGGCAATATAGAACAATATGATAACTGCTATTGTCTTGGACAGATATAATAGTCCTTTTCCCTTCTCCATACCCCTGCTCCTTTCCATATTTTCGGATCCCTGAAAGTATTATACAATACCTGCCGCATAATATCTATTATACATGGCGCCTTGCCAATGCCCCCTATTTTACGCTATAATTAATGCATCTGTATAAAGGAAACACAGTGCACATCCAAATGCTGTATTCATAATACCGGCGGCAAATATCCGGTATTATGAAATGCCATAGATTTGAAATACCCCCGGCAAAAATTGCCTGGGGGTATTTCAAAAAACCTGATGTTCACATACTTCCCTGTCTATAAAATTGCACTTATAGCGGCAATTCTTTATGTCACATTCTTTGCAGCAGATATCATACTTGTCAAAACAGCCTGATATGGCGCATCTGATCTGCTTTTTCGCAACGGGTTCATTGGGCTCTTTGTCCATACATTCATTTGAAAAGAGTATGTCCCCCTTCGTGAAAAAACCCCTCGCAGCCCTCAGAGCTGAAGATATTACAGAATTGCACATAAAACAAACACCCCCGGGATAAAATAGACACGTAGTCCAACAATACTTAAATATTACTGGACTTATAGTCCATTGTCAACAATTATTCTTCCAATTTGTCCATAATATGCCTGGATTGGACGAAATGTGCTAACATTTCATTAGTGAGGTGCATTTTATGGAATTCGGTGAAAGATTAAAAGCATTAAGAGAAGAAAAGAAAATAACAAGACTCTCACTTTCAAATATATTAAACGTTTCCTATTCAACCGTATCAAAATATGAAACCAATATCAGATTTCCGGATAAAGAAACGTTAATAACCATGGCAAACTATTTCAATGTGTCTCTGGATTATTTATTGTGCAGAAGCGACATAAAAGAAACCGCAGAAGAAGTCCTTAAAAAATCCAAAGAGCAATTCTTGGTTCTCTCCCCTAAGGATTCATATATAGCATGCGGGGATCTTCCCCCGGAAGCTGTTCAAGAGATTGAGAAATTCAAAGAGTTCCTGCAGCATAAGTACAACGAGAGATAAATAAATTAATAGTTATGGGGGTAATAGCAAAATGAAGGTATTAGCTTTGCTCGGGAGTCCGAGAAGAAATGGGAATACAAGCTTATTGCTGGATCAATACTTAAAAGGCATAACAGCCGCAAATAAAGATGTAAAAATAACAAGAATTTTCCTGCAGGAAAAGAAAATTCAAAACTGTTCCGCATGTGAAGCCTGCCGCAAAACTACTATAGGCAAATGTACAATAAAGGACGATATGCAGGAACTATACCCTCTCTTTTGGAAGGCCGATATGGTAATATACGCGACTCCCGTCTACTGGTGGGGCGTTTCTGCCCAGTTGAAAGCATTTATGGATAGATGCTATGCCTTAGGCCTCATAGAAGACAGCTTTGCCGGCAAAAAAGTTACCCTTCTTATGACCTACGGAGGAGAACTGCCCAACAAAGGCCCCGGCCTGATAAAGACTGCATTTGCAGAAATTTGCGATTATAAAAATATGGATCTGGTACACGTGTACGGAGTATGTACCGACGACTACATGCCGGCGGCAGAAAACACCAAAGCCCTAAATGACGTTTATGAAATGGGTATGAATGTTTAGTTGAGTATTGCGTAAAGCGTGGTTACGGCAAAATTATCTTGATATTTGTATTGAAATTAGGCATTAACGAATCATCAGCATTTGTGATTGTTATTTCTACAGGCACCACGGTTTCCCCATTTTCCAGCACAGCCATATTTGATATCCTTGAAACAGTACCCTCATATTCTTTATCCGGATCAGCCAAAGGATTAACGATTGCCTTACTGCCCGCTTTAATATCCTTAATGAAATCCTCTGCCACATTTGCCTGTACTATCAGCGTATCCAGATCTAAAATGCTCATGATCTGCTTTTCGGCATTTAAGCGGTCACCGGCGGAATTATTGATTTTTTCAATAACTCCGTTAGAAATATCGCATACTATTTTATTTCCTATAATGCCGCTTCCGACAATTTTATCCTTCAGTGTTTGAAGCTGTAATTTTAGCGAGGCAATACTCTGTTCTCTGATTTTTATATCCAACGCATTTTTATTATTAATAACTCTCAGCTTATTTTTTAAATCTTCCAATCTTATCTTTTCATTTTCAATTTCTTTTTGCTTTTGTTCCAGTACAATCCTAGAATCGTCAAGCTCGTTTTGCGCTATTGCTCCGCTTTGCAGCATTGCTTCTTTGTTTTTTAAATCCTTTTCTAATTTTTCATACTCTATTTGAATCTTTTCCAGATTATTCTTAGCCTGAATAACATCAGGCTCACTATCTATATTTTCATTATTCCTGGTGCCTACATCCTCTAAAAGCTTCTGTAATTCCAATCCGGCAATTTTCAGGGAATTTTCCTTATCTTTAATCTGCTCTTCAATTTCCTTTAAGCTCAGAGTAATCAGTATATCCCCTTTTTTAACCTTCTGACCTTCCTGCACATGTATTTTTTCAATTGAGGCAGGCAAGTCCGGCATAATGCCCTTGACCTGTTTTGTCTTGACCACCCCGAATGCCTGAACAGTTTGCCGGGCTGGAGCATTAAGCTGCTCTTGCTCCTGCTGTGCCATTGCATCCTCAATATCTTTTTTTGCACAGCCCGCTAAAAGTATTATTGCCATCAGGCAAAAAGGTATCAATACCTTTTTCATCATTCTCACACCCTTCCGTCCTTAACGTTTAGTATACGCCCTATACTGCGCAGCTTCACATGAATGTGTGGCCTGCTTTCGCTTCCTATTCATATCTAATTGCCTCTATTATATTCAGCTTCGAGGATCTTAAGGCAGGTCCAACTGATGCAGCTACAGTAATAGCTACTCCTGCAGCTATGGAAGCAACCAGGGAAATCCATGAAATCTGTATAAAATCCTTCATGGAACCCCCTATTGCTTCTATAAGCTTATAAATGTTCATTACAAGAAGCAGACCTGTTATGATACCCATCAAACCGCCTATCAATCCCCCGGTAAAAGCCTCTATAAAAATCATTTTGACGGTTTGCTTTTTATTCATCCCAACTGAGCGCATGATAGCCAATGAACGCTTACGATCAATAAAGCTTATTATCAGATTATTAAAAACACCGAAAATACAAATAACCAGGGACATGATCCCAAAGCCTTTAAATATTCCTAATATCTTACTGTTGCTTTCCATGTTTTCCTTCATCATTTCTTTCATTGATCTGATCCAGGGATTCTTGCTTTTAAACTTTTCCTGAATATTTGCCACTACTTCTTCCGGATCTTTATTTGTTTTTATGTATATATTGCTGTATTGCTTTACTGACATATCAGACTTCAAATATCGCTCGCCGATAAGGGCATATTTGCCGTCGAAACGATTTGATTCAACAAACCCTGCTACTTTATAATCCAGTGTATCCCTTTCTGTTTTCAGCTTTAAATAATCTCCTTTTTCAATTCCGTATTCATCTTTAAATATATTTGTAATAATTATATTTCTCCCTTCATCCAGCTCTTCTATAAGCTTTTCTGCTTCACCCTCAATATCTAAGACCAAATAATCAAGTGTTTTGGCCTTATTGACCCCAAGTATGCCCCTTATTTCAGCATTTTTTCCCACAACTTGTATATCCCCGTATTTTTGGTATTCTCCATAGGTATCCAAAACTCCGTCTACGGAAAGAAGCCTGCTTTCTGTGGAACGATCCATAGGCCAGGACCAAAATGTTATATCATACTTGCAATCCTTGTAGTAATTCACCGTATCATTAACTATGCTTTGGCTCAGGGTAGCAATCATAAGCATTACGGAAATAGACATACCCAATAGAATAATATTATTTAAGTTGTTTTTATTATCCCTCAGGCTCTGGGCAGCTAATATCCCTTCATTGCCAAAAACACCTGAATACACGTCTTTAAATACTTTTAGAAAACTATTGGTAACATAGGGCATTATCATTACAACGGCAGGTACCAATAGGAACATGCATACAATATCCACAGGTATTTCCATGTTCTTGGGTGTAATTACAGGCCCTGCAATGCTGACGGTTAAAAATAAAACTCCCAGTATTATTTTCCATCGCTTTTTTTTAACTTTTTTCTCCATAGAATCCAATACAATATCTTTTATTGGAATCCCGGCAGTCCTTCTTACAGGCAAAAAAGAGCTTATCAGTGCCAGGGTCAAACCGACTCCAAATCCCATAATCAGCTGTCCCAAAGTATAGTAGGTCTTAACATCAATATATGACATCCAGGTCGGCATAATTTGACGTATCATAATGCTTAATATGCTTATCCCAAGGATATCCCCCAATATGCCCCCTATGATCCCATATATCAGACTCTCGGCCATTAAGACGCGACTGGTCATTTTTCTTGTTGCGCCGATGCTTCTGAATGTCCCTATTACAGGAAGGCGTTCTGCCATAATTACTTTGAAAGAAGTATAAATTATAAACATGCTTAAAATCAAAACAAATGCAACAATAACCAGAAACATTGCGGATATTTGCTGTGTTTCACTTTTTATCATAGCTTTTGGTATGGTAGGCTCCACCCTGTAAGCAGGATAAGCCTTTGAAAGCTCCTGTACTACCATATCCTGATCGGAAGGATTCTCAAGACCTACATATATTGTATTCACCTTGCCTTTACTGCCATAAAATCCTGCCATTGTTTCCCTCGGAACAATAATAAATGTACTCTCCCCGTCCTCTGCAAAGGGGCCCATAGGCTGTGAAATCCCTGATACTACAAACCACTTTTTAGACCCATAGATATTAATTCCCATTGGGTCACCCGGATTCAGGCCGTACTTCTCCGCCATTCCCTTTCCGATAATAGCCTTATTGCCTTTGAAAGGATATAGCTCATGCTTCTGCTCCAATATTATGGGGTTTATCTTATCCAGGTCTTCAAGGTTAAAGCCCTGTATTGTGACTTGGATGGTCTCACCCTTTGCCTTGTATTCTCCGCCATCCCATATCATGCCTACGGTATATTTAATCGGTCTCTGGTAATTATCCAGCAAATTCGGGGAAATAGTCCATGCTTTTGACTGTTCACCGGCGCTTATCATAATATCAGCATTGCCGAAATACTTTCTCATTTGCTCCATAATCAGCATTTCCACTGTTGTAGAAATGGCTGTTGAGGCAAAAAATAAAGCTGAGGACAATATGATGGAAAGAAGGATTAAAAATGTCCTAAGTTTCTTTTCCCTGATATTTCTAAGTGTGAATTTGATAATAACAGGCACTTTTTCACCTTCTGTTCATTTGGCAGTCCAATAGTATATACGTATCATTCTTATAAATTACTTCTTTTTACATTCTTTTGCTGCAGCAAAGTATCGCCTCTTTTAGGAGTGATATCATATCAATGTCATGGTATTGGTCTGCAAGACTCATAGCTTGCTTAACTTCCCAATTAAACCCTTCTCCGCAAAGCTGTAATATTTGTCACCTGCAACAATAATGTGATCCATTACTTTTATTGAAACGGCTTCAACAGCGTTCACTATCTTTTTTGTAACATCCATATCCGCGCCTGACGGCTCCAGGCTCCCCCCGGGATGATTATGAGCCAATATTATACTGTTGGCCTGATGCCTTAATGCAGTCTCAACGATCAACCTCGGATAGACCGCTGCTTCATTAATCGTGCCTTCGTGTACAAGAGCTGCATGGTTAACTCTGTTTTGGGAATCCAGACATATGACAAAAAAATTCTCATAGGTTCTCCCTGCAAACAGTGATACTGCATATTCCCCTGCTTTTACGGAACCATTCAATACAGGCTTATCTCCCCACTTGCCTTTAAAATATCTTCTTGCAAGAGAAGGTATCAAAGAAACAAGAATTGCAGTATTCTCGCTTACTCCACATCGCCTGCAGATATCTTTGGGTTTGGCTTCAAGAAGTCCTGCCAGTGAACCAAACTCATATATCATTCTGTGAGCAGTTTCATTGGTATCTTTCATTGGGATGCAAAAGAAAAGAAGCATTTCCAACACCTGATGATCTTCAAATGCATCAAGTCCTTCTGCCAGATACCTTGATTTTACTCTTTGCCTATGCCCTTCATGCAATTTCTTCTCCATAGGTCCCCCACATATGCTATTTATTTGCCAGTTCCGTTTTAATCTTCGAATAACCGACAAATGATCCCCTATGGATATATTTCTACATTAATACTGTTTTCCCTTTATTTGGGTATTGTATTTTTGAAAGACATGGTGCCAAACACGACAGATAGACAGTTATTTTTTCTGCAAATTCAAAGCTGCGACAGCGATCAGCACCAGCAGTATACCCGTTATTCTGATAACTGAAATCGGTTCATGAAACAATGCAATCCCAATGGCAGTAGCAACAACAGGTTCTAAAGTTGCTGTTATGGAGGCCTGTCCTGTCTCAAGCTGTGTCATTCCCTTTGTATAAAAGAGAAAGGGCAGTACAGTAGCCAACAAGCCTAACAGTATTGCATAATCCCAGCCTCCTGCCCTACGGAGCATCTCTATGGTGCTGCCGATATTGCCGGTCAGCAACAGGAACAAACTGGCGAACACAAATGTATATAAAGTCACTGTATATGGATTATACTTTCTCAGTGCATACCTGCCAAAAATACTGTATAATGCATAGCCAAATCCGGAGCCCAACCCCGCCAAAATTCCCAAAGCAGAGTATGCGGCATCTGCATCTCCGAAGGAGGACGTTACCATGACACAGCCTGTAAAGGTAATGATAAGTGCCGATACCTTCCTGGGAGTTATTTTTTCTTTGAAAAGAAAAGCAGAAAAAATCATGACAAAGGATGGAGCAGTATATAGGAGTATTGCCGCAACTGAAAGTGAGGTTCTTTTGATTGCAATAAAATAACACCAGTTAAAAAACACAAAACTTAATATGCCTGTACCTATAAAATATGGAATATCCCTGAGTTTTACTTTAAGCAGATTTCTATTCTTCACCAACAGAAACAGGAATATGAAGGCCGAAGAAAACAGGGCTCTAATGGACACCAGCTGAAGAACATTAAAGCCCAGCGAACTAAGGTGCATGCTGTATATACCGATGGTGCCCCACAAAATAGCGGCAATAACTACAAAAATAAATGGCAGATACTTCTTATACATTGAGCTGTACACCTCGTTACTTCTTATTCAATCTGCAATAATCCATTGCAACACATCTTTTTAAGAGTATTATGAAGCATTTGTTTTACAAAATCAATTCATTTGCATATATTGCACATTGTGCAGAAAAAATGCAGGTATGCCGAGTAGTACCTGAAAAATTTATAACTTTAAATATTTGTTGTAGAATTTACAAAGAGTTATTAAAATAGCATTATGGGCATAATTCAAATAAATGATAGAAAGGTTGGGTATCGTTTTGGAAGAAGATAAGTTTACAAATGGCAGAGAGTTTCCTCCGGAGAATACTATTGAAGCTGAGGAAGAAACAATAGAAACAGAGCAAAATGCAGCAGAGGGACAAATACCTGCAGATAAGGGATCAAATAATAACAAATTTATAACAACCATGCTTGTAACGGCACTTATCGTAGGGGCCGCCTGCTTTGGTATAGGAAGGATAACGGCAGTTCCGGCGGATCATATAGTGGCAAAGGTAGAAAATGAATCCATAACAAAGGATGAGCTTTATAACAACCTTAAGGGCCGTTACGGGTCAGAGGCCCTGGATCAGCTTATAGGGGATAAAATCATTGAACTGGAGAGCAAAAAGGAGAACATAACTGTTTCTGAAGAAGAAACTCAGAAGGAGCTCGAATCAGTAATCGTCCAGTTTGGGGGAAAAGAGCAGTTTGATGCACTTATGGAAAGCTATGGCTACTCAATGGAGGAATTCACCGAAGGCATCGTGAAAAATCTTACGCTGAAAAAGCTGTTGGAACCAAGAATCACCATTACAGAGGCTGATATGAAAGAGTACTTCGTGCAGAACAAGGGCTCTTTCGAGGTTCAGGAGCAGGTAAAGGCAAGCCATATACTAGTGGACAGCGAACCAAAAGCGCGGGAGGTCATGGGCAAACTGAATGCAGGAGGAGATTTTGCTGCATTGGCAAAAGAATACTCCATTGATATCGGAACCAGTGAAAAGGGAGGAGAATTGGGCTTCTTCCCCAGAGATACTATGGTAAAGGAATTTGAGGATGTGGCATTTTCATTGCAGCCCGGAGCAATCAGCGAGCCGGTACAGACAAAGTACGGATATCATATAATCAGGGCAGAAGATAAAATTGAGAAAAAAGCAGCCGTATATGAAGAAAACGCAGAGAAAATAAAGGATATACTTATCAGCCAGAAAATGCCCGAGGTATATAATAACTGGATGAATGAAAAATACTCGGAGTACAAAATAGAGAAACTTTTATAACAAGATTGTAATGAGGCGGGAGACATCTTCCCGCCTTATTGCAATGTATTTATTAACCACAATCCGCTATCTCAAAAAA
>JAKPKE010000160.1 GCA_029553855.1 Bacillota bacterium
AAAATATAGTGGAATATATGGGACCGATGTATGAGCGGAGACAAAAATTTGTGAAAAATAAATCAGAGATCCTGGAAATATTAAGGAATGGCACACAGCATGCAAGAGCAGTGGCTAAGATAACACTCTCAGAAGTCAGGGAAAAGATGAAACTAATGGAATTGGAGTGACGGCATGGCTATTAACGTAAAGCTGGAAGTCTTTGAGGGCCCTTTGGATCTTTTGCTCCATCTGATCGAAAAGAACGAACTGGATATTTATGATATACCAATCGCTATGATTACAGATCAGTATCTAAATTATATCAATATGATGGAGACACTTGATTTGGAAATTTCCAGCGAATTTTTGCTCATGGCCGCGACTTTGCTGGAGATAAAATCCAGTATGCTGCTTCCAAATCCGAAAAAGGAAGAAAACTGCGGAGACTCAATTGATCCTAGGGAAGAACTCGTCCAAAAGCTTATTGAATATAAGAAGTTTAAAGAAGCGTCCCTTGAGTTAAAGGATAAGATGTGTATATACTCGAAGGTTTTTTATAAGGCCCCTGAGCCGATTGAGGATTACTTAAATGATGTAATCTCTATATCAAATGTTTCTTTGGACATGCTTTATTTTAGCTTCAGAAATATACTTCTGAAGAATGATTCAAAAAAGAGGAATACCTATAGAGAAATATACAGAGAAGTTATCACTATTGAGGATAAGATAAGACTGATTAACAAGCTGCTTGCCAATAAGCCTTCATTTTACTTTGATGATTTGTTTGTAAGCTGTTACAATAAATACGAAGTTATCGTAACTTTCCTTGCAATGCTTGAACTTATAAAAAGGAAAAACCTTCTTATTGAACAGGAAAGGAACTATGCAAGGATATTGATAAAGAGAAGGGTAAAGGGCGCATGAAGGGACGGATTCTACTATGGATATCAGAGAAATAAAGTCGGTTGTAGAGGCTCTTTTGTTTGTAGCCGGAGATGCTGTATCGGTTAAGGATTTATGCAGCATTATAAATATTGATGAAATTACACTTCGAAGGATAGTAAATCAGATGATTGACAGCTGCATTGAAGAAGAAAGGGGATTGCAGATAATCGAAGTAAACGACTGTTATCAGCTTTGCACCAAACCGGAGCATTTTGAATATATAGAGAAGCTGGTTAAGCCTCAGAACCGGCAGGGTCTTTCTCAGGCATCCATGGAAACCCTTGCGATTGTTGCATATAAGCAGCCTATTACAAAATCACAGATTGATTACATAAGAGGAGTAAAGTCCGAAAGCTGCATATTGACACTAATAGAAAAAGAGCTGATAGTTGAGATAGGAAGGATGGAAGGCCCGGGCAGACCGATACTATACGGTACTACCGATAACTTTCTAAAGCTGTTTGGACTGAAATCCTTAAATGAACTGCCTGCTCTTAAGGAGGGTGCAGAAGAAGCAGGAGCATAGAATCAAACACAATACATCTCAGGATGTATTTTTTTTTATTTTTGAGAAAAGATAGAAGAAATGTCGCGTGGTTGATTGCCATAAAGTCACGGGAGGGGATGGAATGCTTTATGCTGCGATTGTGTTTGTTTTTCTATTATTGATTCTTATTATGATGCCTGTTGTTATTACCTTTGACCTGAGTAAAGACGGCGAAAACCGCAAAATAGCCGTGGATTTAAAGACAATGTATGGCTTATTGAGGCTGAAGATGAAGGTGCCTTTCTTAAAAATTGCATATGAAAACGGAAAGCTTTCACTTAAATATAAAATTGAATCAGCAGGGGATAAAAAGAGTAAACTGCTGTCCGCTGTTGAAAAGTTTATGAATATGAATGAAAGTGAAGATCCATATAAAACATTGAAGGAAAACAGACATAAAATATCTTCTTTTTTAAATTATATTATACTAAAAACAAAAATCAGCAATTTTAATTTCAAAATAAAAATGGGAACATATGATGCTGCAATAACTGGAGCTTTATACGGATTGGCCTGGATAGTCATCGGCAGCGTAATGACTTTGGTAAAAAGCCGCTTAAACATGGGAGAACCTATTATTACGGTCATACCTGTATTTGGCAGGACCCAGCTAAGCGTTGATTTTAGTTGCATAATTAGCATAAAATTAGGTCATATTATATATGCTGGAATAAAAGGAATGCCGTAATTCCATATATTTTAGAAGGATGTGTTTAGTTTGGATCAACCTGTAGAAAGCTTAATGAAAACCACGATGGAAAATATAAAAAACATGATAGATGTCAATACAGTAATAGGTGATGCAGTGGAAACAAAAGACGGTACAGTAATTGTCCCTGTATCCAGAGTATGCTTCGCCTTTGTGGCAGGAGGGGGAGAATACGGAGAAACAGCCGGAAATGAAGAAGAGAATACCTCAAAGTATCCTTTTGCGGGAGGCAGCGGAGCAGGCGTTACAGTACAGCCTATTGGATTTCTGGCAACAACAAACGGCCAATTGAAGGTAATACCTGTCAGATACGGCAGTACGGTGGACAGGATAGTTGATATGGTACCTGAGCTTATAAACAATATCGAGTGTTATTTATCTAAAAAAAACAGCCCGGAGAAAGAAGAAAGTTGAAGTAAAGGAAGGAGCAAAGCTTCTTCCTTTATCTAATCAGTGAGGCGGCAAGTATTCTATATTTTTCGAAACCCCCGGACAGGCTTTTTATATATGTGCAAAAACCCTTATTAAAATCTTGTTATAAAATGCCGCAAAGTTTGTTATAATTGCTCTATGGGTAAAATATTTATAATTTTTTAAAATTTATGTTTTCTTCGGGGGGGTGAATATATGGAACTAAAAGAAGCAGTTAAGCTGATATGGGAGAATAGAAAATATGCTACTGACGATCCAAAAGAAGTCCTCAGCCATCTGAACGAGGAAGTTGCCGAATCATTGAAAGCCCTTCTCAGAGGTGAGGAAGAGAGGGCAAAAAATGAGTTGGAAGATGCACTCTCATGTATCTTTATAGCATTGAAGGTAATGGATGTTGATATTGAAAAAGCAATTAACCATCAGATTATTCAGATGAAGAAAAGAAATGAAAAGATTATGATATTAAAAAAAGATAAGGTAGAAATTTATGTGGAAGGAACGCTAAAAGGCGGCTGGTCCGTTTGGGGTGAGGATGATGAAAAGGAAGCGCTGAAAATTGCTAAGGAATTCGGTTGTAAAATTATAAAAGAATAATTGTATTATATAAACACATCATACTGTCAATAATAAATATGTATTTGATATTGACGGAGTGATATGATGAGAAAAATCGTTGCGATATTAGTGTTAATAATAATTATTGCTGCATCAGTGTTTCTTGGAGTATCGGCAGGACAGGACACCAATGCACGTGCAGCGGTTATTATGGATGTTAATTCAGGCAGAATACTATATTCCAAGAACATGGACGAAGAATTGGCAATGGCCAGTACTACAAAGATAATGACAACACTGATAGCCATAGAAAGCGGAAAGCTTGAAGAATATGTAACAGTCAGTAAAAAAGCTTCCCGCACGGAAGGCTCATCAGTATATTTACACGAAGGAGAAAGACACACTGTTAATGATTTGTTATATGCAATAATGCTGCGTTCGGGAAATGATGCCGCAGTTGCCGTAGCTGAACACATCGGCGGCTCAATTGAAGGTTTTGCAGAATTGATGAACAAAAAAGCAAGGGAGATAGGCGCAGTCAATACACAATTTACCAATCCCCATGGGCTTGATGCGCCGGGGCATTATACAACTGCCCGGGATCTCGCAATAATTGCTGCTTATGCATTAAAGAATCCGAAGTTTTCAGATGTGGTAAAAAGCAAGAAAAAAAGTATATCAGGTCCGCCGGAAGAAAATTGGGATAGAATAATGATTAACAAGAATAAAATGCTTTGGGAGTTTGACGGGGGAGACGGGGTTAAGACAGGCTTTACAAAAAAGGCAGGGAGATGCCTGGTATCTTCAGCAACCAGAGACGGAATGCGGCTTGTATGTGTGGTATTGAATTGCGGATCCATGTGGGATGATTCCTCGGCTTTGCTTGAGTATGGTTTTAAAAACTATTCAAATGTTAAAGTAGTAAATAAAGAAAAAGTCTTCAAGACAGTCAGGGTAAGAAATGGAAAAGAGAAGTTCATTGATGTTAGACCTGCAGAAGATTTTTCATTGGCTTTGCGCACAGACGGAACAGAAAGTGCCGGAGTATATGCGAAAAACATTGACACGGCGCAAGCTCCTTTTAAAAAAGGCGATACTGCAGGCAGATTAGAAATATATTTCGATAATACACTGCTAAAAACAATTAATCTTGAATACGCCGAAAGTGTCGAGTCCAGCAGTCCTTTTTTTTATCTGAAAAGAATCCTCAGGGATTGCTTTGCAGACATGAGTTGGAGGTGCGGGTTTGGCACCTTGGACTTTTTTATTATGCTGGGGGCAAAGAGAGATGTTTGAAAGGCTGCAAAAAGTAATGTCAAAGTACGGAGTGGCATCCAGGCGTAAATGCGAAGAAATGATAACTGCCGGAAGAGTTAAGGTAAATGGCTGTACAATTACGGAGCAGGGGTTCAAAGTAGATAAAGAAAAGGATATAATAGAAGTTGACGGGAAGATTCTCAATAGCATGGATGAGAAATTATACATTTTACTTAATAAACCGGCAGGTTATATTACCAGTGTAAAGGATCAATTTGGAAGGCCTGCTGTACTGGATCTGTTAAAGGGAATAAATACCAGAGTATTTCCAGTCGGACGCCTTGACTATGACACGGAAGGACTATTAATTTTAACCAATGACGGTGATCTTACATATATGATTGCCCATCCAAAGCACGAAATAAATAAGACTTACAGGGCATTAATACGGGGAAAGGTCAGCCATGATGATATTATAAGCTTTAAGAGGGGAATGAGCATAGAGGATTACACAACTGCTCCCGCCCTATTGGAAATAATCAGATTCTCAAAGGAAAACAGTGTTGTAGATATTACGCTTCATGAAGGAAAAAACCGTCAGGTAAGGAAAATGTGTTCTGAAATAGGACACGAGGTAATCAGGCTAAGGCGTATCAGAATAGGGGAATTAAGTTTGGGAAGCTTAAAAACCGGCGAGTGGCGGTATCTGAACAAATCAGAAATAGAGTATTTAAAAAAGTTAGGGGGGTGCTGAATGCTGCAGATAAGAAAAATCAAACGGTCAGATATCGATTTTGTTATTGAAATCACTTCGGAAAATAGATTTCCGGGAGACAAGCTTCTTTCAAATATAGAAAACTTCCTTATATGTGAAAGCGATGGCGAAAAATGCGGTTGTGGCTGTATAGCGCTGTTTGGCGGAAAAGGGTATATAAGCTGGGTAGTGATAAAGGAAAGATATAGGAGGCAGAGATTTGGAGATGCAATAGTCAGGGCACTTCTTAATATTGCAGATTTGCGAGGGGTAGAAGAAGTATACGCTGTAGGAATTTGTGAGGATTTTCTTAAGTCAATGGGCTTTGAAAGGCAAGAAAATAGTTCCGCTGTTGATGATATTAAAAAAATGATTGGAGATTCGGGTGATTCTGAATATTATAGGGTGTCGCTGAAAAATTATTTTAAGCCTTGTTCCCAAAGGTAAGAATAAATTTTTTAAAATATATATATTTTAAATGGAAAATATGATATATATAGAATTATTAATATTTTAGTACATGTAATATATGGATAATTATTAGTAGGAGGTTAATTATATGGCAAAATTAAGGATTACTGAAACAGTACTGAGGGACGGCCACCAGTCTCTTATCGCAACAAGGATGAGGACGGATGAAATGCTGCCGATTATTGAACTTATGGACAAGGTAGGCTATCATTCGCTGGAAATGTGGGGCGGTGCTACTTTTGACTCATGTCTCAGATTTCTTGATGAAGATCCATGGGAAAGGATCAGACTGATTAAAACAAGACTTAAAAACACCAAGCTGCAAATGCTTCTAAGAGGGCAGAATATATTAGGATACAAGAACTATTCCGATGATATAGTTGAAGAGTTTGTAAGGCTTTCAATAAAGAACGGAATAGATATAATAAGGATATTTGATGCCCTGAATGATCTCAGAAACATTGAAACAGCGGTAAAAGCAACTAAGAGATATGGTGGACATGCTCAAGGTACGGTTGTATATACAATAAGCCCTGTACACAATATAGAACTTTATGTGGATCTTTCAAAGAAGGTACAGGAAATGGGCTGTGATTCTCTTTGCATAAAGGATATGTCCGGCATACTTACTCCTTATTATGGATATGAGTTGATTAAAGAGTTAAAGAAAAATATAAGCATTCCTATACAGCTTCATACCCATTTTACCAGTGGCATGACCAGCATGACATACCTAAAAGCTATTGAAGCAGGTGTTGATATTATTGATACTGCCATTTCACCCTTCGGACTTGGTACCTCGCAGCCTGCAACGGAACCGATGGTTGCATCCCTCAAGGGCACGGAATATGACACCGGCCTTGATTTGGAGATGCTTTGTGAAATTGCAGAGCATTTCAAAAAAATAAAAGAAAAGTATGTAGCTAATGGGATATTGGATCCCGATGTATTCAATGTTGATACCAATGTTTTGTCATACCAGGTACCCGGCGGAATGTTATCAAATCTAATATCACAGCTAAAGCAGGCAAACTCTATGAATAAATACGGTGAAGTATTGAAAGAGATTCCAAAGGTAAGAGAGGATCTGGGCTATCCCCCTCTTGTAACACCTTCCAGCCAGATTGTGGGTACACAAGCTGTATTCAATGTCATTTCTGGCAGCAGATATAAGATGATACCGAACGAGGTAAAAGAATATGTCAAAGGGAAATATGGGAAGCCAAGTGTTCCTATTTCCGAGGAAATAAGGAAAAAAACCATTGGAGATGAAGAGGTGATAACCTGCAGGCCTGCAGATTTGATGGAACCTCAGCTAGAGCTGATGAAGCAGGAAATGAAGGAATACTATGAACAGGAAGAGGATGTGCTGAGCTACGCGCTTTTTCCATCGGTTGCCCTTAAGTTCTTTAAGGACAGGCAAGCCAAAAAATACGGAATTGACAGTGATATTGTAGATAAAGTCGACAAAACATACCCTGTATGATGAATTAAGTGGGTATCGCAAACTATTGGTTAAATAGTCAGCGATACCCACTTTTTGCATTCATATCAGCAGTGCTTATGCAAATACACATAATTGTTCCTGCTTGAGTAGTATTTAATTACTTTTACATCTGAATTGTCAGAGATTTTTTTACCGCATTTAAGGCACACAAAGTTGCTTTTCAACAGTTTGTCATAGTAGGTTTCGACGCTCATATTGCTGCATTTTTGCCAGCTTTTCCAGCCTGTTTTACAAAGTTTCACACGATTGTTATAATCAGCATATACCCATTTTAAAAGCCTGTGAAAATGGAAGGGATATTTTGTATACGCTATGAAGTCTTTTGGGAGACCCAGGGAAATAGTATAGTTCTCAAAAGTTTTTTCTATAAGCGATTGAAGGGGTTCTTCAATTTTAGAATTGTTATAATTATAATCTTCATGATCCAGGTATCGTCTTGTATCTTCAAACATATAACCACGGCAGACAAGTATTTTTTCATCCTTTTTTACTGACAGCGCTTTTAATGCATTCCTAACAATTTCTGTAGTATAATAAATATATGTTTTATTTTTAAAGTTATATTCATCATATAACTGAACAGGAAGCAATTCATATAAGAATTCTCCTGTTTCCTTTCTAAGGATTCCGATGCAGGTTCCGCCTACAAGGCTGCCGCTTCCTGCATCATCGACTTGTATCATTCTATCACCTGCACAGCACAAACTCATTTTATTATATGCAAAGGATATTGTTATTAACCATTCTGCACGTAGCATAAATGCGTGACGAAGACAAGGAGGATAAAATATTGAACATACTCATTTCAAACGATGATGGAATATATTCGCGGGGATTATATGAACTTGCCAAAAGAATGATAGCATTCGGCAAGGTTACTGTGGTAGCCCCGGATAAGGAACAAAGTGCCACAGGACATGCAATAACACTGCATCGGCCTCTTAGATGCAGAAAAATAAAGCTGTATGATTTGGACATTGATGCATGGTGGGTGAACGGCACACCTACAGATTGTGTTAAGTTAGGTGTTGAGACACTTCTTGCCGAAGATCCTGACCTGATCATATCAGGCATTAATGACGGTGAAAACCTAGGTACTGACATAATATATTCCGGGACCGTTTCTGCAGCCATTGAAGGTTCAATATTCAACATACCGGCAATTGCAGTATCTTATGCAAAACACGGAGAGGCTGATTTCTCACTTGCAGCAGAAATAGCTTATGATGTGATTAATCAGGTTCTTAAGTTTAATGCTGGAGATTGCTTATTACTGAATATAAACATACCCGAAATAAAAAACAAAAGTGATTTGAAAGGAATAAGAATAACCCGATTGGGGGTAAAAAAGTATAAAAATAGTTTTAAGGAATATACAGACCCCAGAGGAAACAGTTATTACTGGCTTGCCGGGGAACTTATAGATGGTGAGCTTGGAGAGGATACGGATATTTATGCAATACGAAACGGATTTGTCTCAATAACTCCTCTGAATATTGACCTTACAGGTTACAAGGATATCAACATGCTTAAGGCATGGAAGTTTACATAGGGTTATTGCCAGATTTTATATTCTCTTGCCAATTATTTGTCTTTCAATATTGCAATAAACTTCATAATAATATATACTAAAAAATGAAGGGAAAGTTGCAAAATATAATTATTAATTGAGAAATGAAATTTATATTGCACGTCTCAATTAATTGTTCTGGAGGTCAGGGAATATGGAAAACAAGGTTCTAATGCCCGGAGAAATCGATACTGGCAAAATAATAATCAATCCTGCCTGGTGCAAGGGCTGTGGTATTTGCGTAGCCTTTTGCCCTGTCAAAGTATTGGCACTCGAAAATGACAAGGTGGTAATGACTGATGTAGACAAGTGCACCCAATGTGGAATGTGTGAGCTGAGATGTCCTGATTATGCTATATATTTGGGGAGGAAGAAGAATGAAAAGCAAAGTTAGGTTAATGCAAGGAAATGAAGCCTGTGTCGAGGGCGCAATTATTGCAGGAATGAAATTTTATGCCGGATATCCGATAACTCCATCCACGGAAATAGCTGAATTATCTGCAGAAAGGCTGCCGTTAACGGGCGGAAAGTTCATACAAATGGAAGATGAAATAGGTGGAATGGCAGCAGTTATCGGAGCTTCGCTTACAGGTGTAAAAAGCATGACGGCAACCAGCGGGCCGGGATTTTCTCTCAAACAAGAAAATATCGGTTATGCCGCAATAGCAGAAATTCCTTGTGTAATAGTAGATGTGCAAAGGGGAGGTCCGAGTACCGGCATGCCTACATCACCCGCTCAGGGAGATGTTATGCAGGCTCGTTGGGGCACTCACGGAGACCATCCGATTATTGCACTGACACCATCATCTGTCAGGGAAACCTTCGATCTTACAATAAAAGCGTTTAATATGGCAGAGAAATACAGAACCCCTGTAATACTGCTAATGGATGAGGTAATTGGGCATATGAGAGAGAAGGTACAATTGCCCGACCCATCAGAAATTGAAATAGTAGATAGGAAGAGGCCAGGCTGCTGTGAAGAATATTTCCCATACAGGCCGGAAGAAGATTTAGTTCCTCCTATGGCTGATTTCGGCACCGGCTATAGATATCATGTTACCGGTCTGGTACATGATGAAACAGGTTTTCCCAGTAATAATACGGATGATGTTGATAAGCTTATAAGAAGACTTTCCAATAAAATCGAAATGCATAAAAAAGATATACTGTTGTGGGAAGAAGAATATACGGAAGATGCGGAAATTTTGATTTTAGCGTACGGCTGTGTAGCCAGGTCGGCCAAGTCTGCATTAAAGACATTGCGCAAGAGAGGTATTAAGGTGGGTATGTACAGGCCGATTACTATTTGGCCTTTTCCAGGGGAAAGGCTTAGGGAGCTTGCTGGAAAAGTTAAGGCAATAGTTGTGCCGGAAATGAATTTGGGACAGTTGGTACTTGAAGTTGAAAGGATATGCAATAACATAACAAGAATCGAAAGATTGAATAAGGTCAACTGCGAAATCATTTACCCTGATGAAATAATCAGTAAGATAGAGGAGGTAATCTAAAATGCCAAGCGCCTTAATAAAGGATTATTTTAGAACAGATAAGCTTCCCCAGATATGGTGCCCGGGCTGCGGGCATGGAATAATTACCAGATCTATAGTATCAGCAGTGGAAAAAGCCGGTCTTGATAAAGATAACGTTTGCATTGTATCCGGTATAGGGTGTTCCTCAAGGGCGCCGGGCTATCTTGACTTTAACACTCTGCATACCACTCATGGACGCGCCTTGGCTTTTGCTACAGGAATTAAAATGGCAAAGCCGGGTGTAAAAGTAATAGTAATTATGGGCGACGGTGATGCAACTGCCATAGGCGGAAATCATTTAATACATGCATGCAGGAGAAATATTGGTATAACAGCGGTAGTATTTAATAATAATATTTACGGAATGACCGGAGGGCAATACTCTCCTACAACTCCCAAGTTTGATAAGGGGACGACGGCTCCATATGGAAATATAGACAAAGCTTTTGACATATGCAGCCTTGCAGCTTCAGCAGGAGCGACTTATGTAGCAAGGGCAACCGCATATCATGCAACCCTTCTGACTTCATTAGTACAAAACGCTATGAACAATGACGGTTTTTCTTTAATTGAGGCTATAAGCGTATGTCCTACCTATTACGGAAGAAAGAATAAAAAAGGCAATGCCGTTGATATGATGGAATGGCAGAAGAACAATGCAGTTAATGTCAATGCGGCAGCAAAACTCTCTCCTGAAGCCCTTGCGGGCAAATTCCTCATTGGTGAATTCAAGAATAGTCCCGAACCCGAATATACCAGTGAATACAGCAAGATAATAGAGAGATTGAAGAAGGAGGGACGGTAATGGAAAGAATAGAAATCAGGCTCAGCGGGTCCGGAGGACAAGGCTTGCTGCTGGGTGGAATAATACTCGCAGAAGGAGCCATATATGATGGGAAAAATGCTGTACAGACACAGTCCTATGGCCCGGAAGCAAGAGGCGGCGCCAGCAAATCAGAAGTAATAATATCCAGCGATGATATAGACTTTCCAAAGGCGATTAATTGTGATATATTGCTTTCTATGACCCAAAAGTCCTATGATCAATACAATACAGATCTTAAGGACAACGGAATACTTATAATAGATGACTCGATAAATGTTGGGAATACTGCAAATAAAAAGGTTTATAGCATACCTATATTGGATACGTCAATAAACGTACTGAAGAAGCCTATGGTTGCCAATATAGTTGCACTTGGAGCGTTGGTTGAGATAACGAAAGCAATATCAAAGGAATCATTGGAAAAAGCGGTTCTGGCTAAAGTACCTAAGGGCACTGAGGAGCTGAACAGGGAGGCACTTTCAAAAGGCTATGAAATGGCCGGAAGACTTATGCATTAATGGAGAATTATGATATGAGCGATAAAATTGATTTAATGAAGGTCATACAGACTAATTTCCATAAACTTAGCAAAGGGCAGAAACTAATAGCCCAGTATATAATGAGCAGCTACGATAAGGCCGCGTTTATGACTGCCGCAAAATTAGGCGAAAAAATAGGAGTAAGTGAATCTACAGTCGTAAGGTTTGCAAGCGCCATAGGCTATGAAGGATATCCCCAATTGCAGAAACAGCTTCAGGAAATGGTGAGAACCAAGCTTACAACGGTACAGAGAATTGAAATGAGCTCCGGCTATTCAAGCATGGATACCTTGCTGAAGAATATGTTAAAATCCGATATTGAGAATATAAGATCGACAATTGAAGAAATAGATGACAGGAACTTTGATCAGGCAGTGAAAAGCATATCAGAAGCAAAAAGTATATATATCATAGGATTAAGAAGTTCCATTACACTTTCGGAATTCCTTGGCTTTTATTTGAACTTTATCAGAGATAATATTCATGTTGTAACATACACTATAGGAGACATATTTGAACAGCTTTTCAGAATTGGGAAAGAAGATCTTGTAATTGCAATGGGATTTCCAAGGTATTCTGCAAGGACGATTAAGGCTCTTGAATATGTGAAAACAAGAGGTGCAAAAACTGTTGTAATTACGGACAGTATGTTGTCTCCCCTTTGTACTTACGCAGATAATATACTTATTGCAAAGAGCAATATGGAATCCTTTCTAGACTCGATAGTAGCACCGATGAGTGTGCTGAATGCACTTATTGTCGCTGTCGGCGTTAATGAAAAACAGAGAATATCCGCCTCCTTTGCCAGGTTGGAGGAAATATGGGACAAATATAATATATTTTCTGCAGACAGAGATGAATAATAAAAAGGGGTACCGCAATAGACAGCGATACCCCTTCTTTCGTATTTGGAGTATTATGCGACATAGCTATGAGTTTGTAGATACCCTGGAGCAACAGCCTTGTATATCGACTCGTACAGTGCAAATCTTTGGACAGAATCACAGCTTGATACTTGAAAAATCCTAACGCACATAAACCCGACCTCGTGTCGGTATGTGCTGGATTTACCTCGTGTAAATCCTACGGATTTTTCTGCGTATCTTCACTGGATTCCGTTGCCCAAAGCCTGCAAGTACTCGCTGATATACAAAGGCTCTGCTCCTGTGTGACTATACTCCACGGGGAATTGCATAGCATATCAGGGCACCTGTATGAGGTGCAAATACCGGCGTGGGGAAGCTATTTTTGACGAAACCTTCCACTGACCTCGGAACGTAAAGGCTTCCGGGCAAAATCATCAGACGGGCCTACAGAGATGGGACCCTCGCCAATGATTTTGCTGGCTTTGGAAGGTGAGGAGAACATACTTCCCCTACAGCCGGAGTAATTCACAAACTATGTCGCATTCTTCTCCTATTGTGCAATAACTTTTTTAATAATGTATAATATAATAATGCTGATAATAAAAAAGGAGGGAGAATTTTTGAAATATGATGTAGCTGTTATAGGAGGAGGACCCGCGGGAATGATAGCTGCAGGCACTGCTGCCTCAAGGGGTAAAAAGACAATACTAATAGAGAAAAATGAAAAACTTGGGAAGAAGCTCTTCATTACAGGAAAAGGACGCTGCAACATTACCAACTTAGCTGATTTTGATGAATTCATGAAGAATATACCTAAGAATCCCAAGTTTTTTTACAGCTCCTTCAAAAATTTCTCCAACTATGATCTTATTGAGCTTTTGAATTCCCTTGGGCTTAAGACCAAAGTAGAACGCGGAAGCAGAGTCTTTCCGGCATCTGATAAATCAAGTGATGTAATAAAAGCTTTCGAAAGATATTTGAAAAGATATGGCGTTGAAATCAGACTCAACAGCAAGCTTATCGGCTTCAGGCATGAGGATGGCGCTGCCAAAGAGATACTGATAGAAGGCGGAGAGGTCTTGGAATGTGAGTCAGTAGTTTTATGCACAGGAGGAAAATCATATCCGCAAACAGGGTCAACGGGTGATGGGTATGAAATTGCCAGAAGGGCAGGGCATAATGTCAGTGAGCTTATACCATCATTGGTACCTTTAGTATCAAAAGATATATTTATTCAGGAGCTTCAGGGACTATCGCTGAAAAATATTTCAATAAAAGCGTATGCCGATGATAAATTGTTGTATGAAGATTTTGGTGAGATGCTGTTTACTCATTATGGAGTGTCGGGACCTGTTATATTGTCTGCAAGTTTTTATATTTCAGATCATATTGGGAAAAAGAAGAATATAAAAATCTGTATTGATCTTAAACCTGCTCTTTCGGAAGAAGATCTTGACAAAAGAATAATTCGGGATTTTGAAAAGAATATCAACAAGCAATTTAAAAATTCATTGAATGAACTGCTGCCTCAGAAGCTTATACCTGTTATTATTGCCCTTTCGGGAATAGATGAGTCCAAAGAGGTGCATCAGATTACAAAACAGGAAAGAAAGTCATTGGTACAGCTGCTGAAGGGTTTTACTGTAGCAATATCAGGTACCAGGCCAATAGAAGAAGCTATAGTTACTTCAGGCGGCATTAACCTGAAAGAAATTAATCCAAAGACAATGGAATCAAAGATAATAAAAGGGTTATATTTTGCAGGTGAAGTTATCGATTTGGATGCTTTTACCGGTGGCTTCAATCTACAAATAGCTTTTTCAACAGGTTATACAGCAGGTTTTTTTGTATGACTGAATAAACAATTGCCGAAAAAGGAATTATCTATACAAGATTATAATTATTGAGGAGGAATATAATTGGGCAGCAGCTTCTACGGCTGGTGGGAAAAAGCCGATATTTTGATTACAAGGCTGGTGGCCATATTATTTGCAGTACTTATAGCTTCTCAAGCCTTACTTATGAATAACACAGCCAAAACTTTCATCAGCAGAACTGATAAGTATGAAGGCAAAGCAATAGCTGAAAGCCAGCTTTTTATAAAAAAAGGGGAGATAGAAATTTACATTGAAAACTACCAGACTTTAAGGCCCCTGATTTTTTATGTAAACGGTGATAGCATTGTTGCTCCTGCAGCCAGATCTATTAAACTTGCAGTAAAGAACAACGATGTTATAGAAGTAAGCGGTGCAGGTTTGCCCGATACAGCCATACTTAAGATAACATCAGTATCGAATAATATAGTTGTACCGGAACCGGGGAAACTGATTTACGTCAATGATAACCTTGAAATGATTGATCGTGTGCGTTTAAGGTAATATTTCAAATTATCTTTTATTTTATTTGGCACTCTGATAATATATATCTATGAATAAATTTATCAGTACAAAATACGGATAGGGGGTTGCACATTATGGATAACAAGGTCATAGCAATAGACGGCCCTGCAGGCGCAGGCAAAAGCACCATAGCAAAAATGCTTGCCCGAAGTATTGGCTATACATACATTGATTCGGGTGCAATGTATAGAGCAATTACATTGAAGGTATTGAGAGAAAATATTCCGCTGGAAAGAGTGGATATAATAATAAATTTAACTGAGGAAACTGATATAGACTTTATGGAAAACAGTATTTATCTTGACGGTAAGGTTGTTGATAAGGAAATCAGGGAAGAAAATGTCAACATGAATGTATCTTATGTTTCTGCAATACCGGGAGTCAGGAGACTGATGGTTGCACAGCAGAGGAAAATTTCACAGGATAAGAATGTTGTGATGGATGGACGTGATGTAGGCACAGTTATTTTCCCTTCAGCCGATATAAAGCTGTTTATAACCGCCTCAGTTGACGAGAGAGCGAAGAGACGGTTTATCGAAATGGAACAAAAGGGTTATGATGTTGAGATTCAGGATATAAAATTACAGATAGAAAAAAGAGACCACATAGACTCGACAAGAAGCGACTCCCCGTTAAAGGCGGCTTTTGATTCAATTATAATAGATACTACCGGGAAAAACATAGAAGAAGTATTTAATGAAGTTATTTCAATTGTAAAGTCAAAAGGGGGAGGAATTGATGCTTTATAGCTTTGCAAGAGCATTACTGATACCCATATTCCTGTTTTTTTACAACTATAGAGTAATAGGTCGTGAAAATATTCCAAAAGACGGTGCATATATCGTGTGCTCAAATCATGTAAGTGCAATTGACCCTATATTTGTAGGCATTTCAATTCCTCATAGAATGTATTTTATGGCAAAGGTTGAATTATTCAAAAATAAGTTAATTGGAGCTTTGATGCATGGATTGGGTGTTTTTCCGATAAAGAGGGGAGAAGCCGATATAAAAGGAATAAAAACCTCGCTGAAGATTTTAAACAGCGGAAAAGTGCTTGCGCTTTTCCCTGAGGGGACCAGGAATAAAACCGATGAAGCAATTGCAGAACCCGGAATTGCAATGATTGCGATAAGATCAAAAACACCTGTTGTTCCGGTAGCAATAATAAGCAGCTATAAGTTTTTCAGGAGGACAAGGGTTGTTATCGGGAAGCCTGTTGAATTGGCAGAGTATTATGGGAAAAAGCTTTTGAATGAAGAATATATCAAAATAAGCCATGGCATTATGGATAAAATAAATGAACTTAAAAGGGATGAAGAGGATGGAGATAATTCTTGATGAAAATGCCGGCTTTTGCTTTGGAGTAAAAAATGCTGTAGATAAGGCCTTTAAGGAAGCAGAAAAAAAGCATGAGGTCAGGATTTTTACGTACGGACCTCTTATTCACAACAAACAGGTAATAAGTAAACTTGCCGAGCAGGGTATTGATAAGGTGGACGATATCGAAGATATCCGAGGGGATGAAGTTGAAATCATCATCCGCTCTCATGGAATTGCAGAGGAAAAGTACAGGCAGTTTGAGGAAAAGGGGTTAAAGTATGTTGATTGCACCTGCCCGTATGTATCGGCAATACATAGAAAAGTAAAAGATTATTATCAAAAGGGATATAAAATATTTATTGTCGGAGACAAAACACATCCGGAAGTAATAGGGACTAACGGTTGGTGCGGCTATTCTGCACAAATACTTGAGGATGAAATAACAGTAGACAAACTTCCTATATATGATAAAATATGTTTAGTTGCACAAACTACAATTACAAAAAAAATATGGGATAGAGTTGTGGATGCCGTTCGAAAAAAATACAAAAATGCAATTATTTTTAATACTATTTGCAATGCAACAGAGAAAAGGCAGGAATCAGCGGAACAGCTTTCAAAAACTGTTGACTGCATGATTGTTATCGGAAGCACTGAGAGTTCCAATACAAATAAGCTTTATTACATATGTAAAGAAAACTGCAATAATACTTATCATATTGAGAATGCAAAGGATTTGCCCATAAAAGTGCTGAAGATACATAAGAAGATTGGTATTACGGCAGGTGCATCCACACCTGATTGGGTAATTAAGGAGGTTATTGAAAAAATGCAGGAGATTAATGACAACGTGCTGGAGGACCAGGGAAATACGGCGGATAGTCCGGAAAGCGATATGGATAACCAGGAGAATACGCTGGATATCCCGGAGAACGATACTGATAATTTGGGGAATGAAGCGGATAGTTCAGAAGCCGATATTGATAATCAGGAAAGTATGTTGAGGGAATATGAAAAGACTATGAGAAGCGTTTACCCTGGTGATACGGTAAATGGGACTGTAATAATGGTTACAGATGATGAAGTCATGGTCAATATTGGATATAAATCCGACGGAATAATAAAAAAGGAAGATTATACATGGGAGCCCGATCTAAGCCTTAAAGATTTAATAGAAATAGGAGATGTAGTAGAAGTTGTAGTCGTCAGTATCAATGATGGCGAAGGAAATGTAGTGCTTTCCAAAAAGCTTTTTGATGCGAAACAGAATTGGGTTAGAATTGAAGCAGTTTTTAATGAAAATGCACCTATTGAAGGCCTTGTGAAAGAAATAGTAAAAGGCGGCGCAATAGTGGAGATAATTGGGATAAGGGCATTCATGCCGGCCTCTCAGTTTGATATTGGATATTCCGAAGATCTTAGCAGTTATGTTAATACAAGGGTTATGGTCAATGTAATTGAATTTAACCGCGAAAAGGGAAAGGTCATTGTATCAAGAAAAGCACTCCTTAAGAAAGAGAGGGAGATTAAGGCCAAAGCACTATGGGAAAGCATTGAAGCAGGACAGAAATTGACGGGAGAAGTAAAAAGGCTGACAAACTTTGGAGCCTTTGTCGATATCGGCGGAGTTGACGGCCTTATACATATTTCCGAGCTTTCCTGGTCAAGGGTAAAACATCCCTCTGAGGTTGTAAAACCCGGTGATAAAGTGGAAGTAGTAGTACTTGGAGTTGACATTGAAAAAAAGAAAATTTCCCTTGGACTTAAGCAGACAATACCTGAACCGTGGTCAACCGTAAAAGGCAAATATAATGTTGGGGATATATTAGAGGTAAAGGTATTGCGATTCTCTAATTTCGGCGCTTTTGTAGAGATTGAACCCGGTATAGACGGTCTTATTCATATTTCGCAGATATCTGATAAAAGGATTTCCAAACCTTCGGAAGCATTAAACATAGGCGATATTGTAAGTGCTAAAATTACAGATATTAAATCCGAGGAAAAGAAAATAAGCCTGAGTATTAAAGAATTGAAGGAAACAACAGAAGAATAAAAGAACAAATGCGGCCTTGACCGCATTTGAAGCCCATGAGCCCTTTACGAATGCAATGAGAAAATTCTGGCGATGGCACTCAAATCAAGAGTTTTAATAATATAGGAAAGCATAACTTTCCTATATTATTAAATACTCCCGGTTGCAGCCGGGATTTTTTTTATTTATGTATAATAATTTATGTTTTGTCAACAATAATATTGACCTCACAAAATACATTGAGACCCCCTTTACATTATATTATCGTGATATGTAACAATATCACGACTTTTTTTTATTTATGCAATATGATAGAATTAATTGTATAAAAATAGCTGAATTATAAAATCTAAGTACTTTTCAATATTTGTTACTAAAATAATAGCTTAATAAGGAGTGTTTTGATGCTGACTGATTATGAAGGATTTAAAGTAAAGGTATTGAAGCTCACGGGAATTAATCTTTCATGCTATAAAGAACGGCAAATGAAAAGAAGAATTGATTCACTTATCCGTAAAAATAATTACGATGATTACGACAATTATTTTCGGGCATTGGTACAGAATCCAAAACTTTATGACGAATTTATCAATTATCTTACCATAAATGTGTCTGAATTTTATAGAAACCCCACACAGTGGGAGATATTAGAAAAAGAAATAATGCCGGGTATTATTAAACCGGGCAGAATACCGAAAATATGGAGCGCAGCATGTTCTACAGGAGAAGAACCATACTCTCTTGCTATGATGATGAGCAGATTGGTTGATATAAGCAGTTTAAAAATACTTGCTACGGATATAGACGATGGTGCCATAGAAAAGGCAATGGCCGGGGTATATTCTTCCAAAAGTCTTGAGAATCTTCCTAAAGAATTTATATCCAATTACTTCACCAAAGAGGGAGAAAAATACAAAATCAGTGACAAGATAAAAAGCTGTATTAAATTCGAGCACCATAATCTATTAGAGGATAAATACCCTGAAAAATGTGACCTTATTGTGTGCAGGAATGTAATGATTTATTTTACCGAAGAGGCAAAAGCAACTATGCATAACAAATTCAGGGAATCCCTGAATGACAACGGAGTACTATTTGTAGGGAGCACAGAACAGATAATACTTCCTCAGAGGTATAAACTGGCACCCCTGAGAACATTTTTTTATAAGAGAAGCGGACAAGCATAGGAGAGTGTCGCAACAGCTCCTTTAATTTAATATTCTATTATATATCATTGCCCTCCAAAATATAATATATTAACCGGAATTTGGTATAAATATTGTTAATTGGAGTGGATATAATGGAAAAAATGCCGGAAAGCATATATGCCTCAGATATCAGCCGGAGCGAGAGGGCAATTCTTGCAGAAGTATTAATCAACTATGATTTCCAAGTAAAATTAATAAGCAAAGTTAGAAGTGCATATAAGCTTTGTACTGACAAAGGAGTATTTTGCCTGAAACGCGTAAGTCACGGATACGGAAAAGCAAAAAAGAGTTATTATATAATGAAGCATCTTAAGAAAAACGGTTGGAATAATATTGCCGAAATTTACTATGCAAAAGAGGGCAAAGCAATAATCAGACATAAGGGCTCGGCTTTCTATATTACATATTGGATTGAAGGACGTGAAGTCAGTCTATCAACTATAGAAGAAATAATCAGATACACGGAACTGCTGGCTGATTTCCATAACAACGCAAAAGGATTTGAAGCATCTGAGCGCATTAAGATAAAACTGCATACAAAAAAATGGCCTATGGCTTTTGCAAAGTGTCGTAACGAATTGAAAAAGTATGCCGAATGTATCGACAAACTTAAGATTAAAGCCGAATTCGACTATGCATACAGAGAGGCTATTGATTATTTTCTCAATGAAGCTGAATATGCCATGGAGATCCTTAGCCGGAGCAAATACAAAGAGACTTGTGAACATTATATAAGTGAAGGTTATATATGTCATGACAGTTATTATTATCAGAACATTCTCATTGATAAAAATAATAAGCTTTATGTAGTTGATCTAGAGTCCTGTCAATTTGATATGCCTATGAGCGATTTAGGTAAGCTTATCAGAAGAATATTATCCAAGAAGAAATTCAAATGGGACTTTGATTTATGCCGAAAAATGATTGAAAGTTATTGCAGACTGAGACCAATGTCCAGAGAAGAGTATGAGATACTGCTGGCAATGCTTGTTTTTCCGCATAAATTCTGGAAACTTGGCAAAAAGCGATATGTAAAGAAAAAAAAGTGGAGTGAGGATAAATATAAAAAGAAGCTTAAAAGGCTTCTTCG
>JAKPKE010000168.1 GCA_029553855.1 Bacillota bacterium
CCGTCCCTGCATGTCACCATGTATTAAGACATGTATTCGAAAAGGATTGATGCATCATGTATAGTCGCAAAAACCTCCGTCCCCATCCATCTCCCATCCATCTATCCTAATGTATCTTCAGATGTTCAGCGTTTTTCTCGCTACAACCAAACAGCGCTCTTCTTCCAAGAATGGTACCCAGACAGGAGTAATCTTGGCATGAGCTGCCATGCTGCTAAGTACAGAATCATCCAAGAGCCCCGTCAATTCTAGCTTTGCATGCATAATGCGGCCTTTATAGGCGCACAAAGCTCCGCCCAATTGGATCTTTTTCCAAATGGTTCGGAATAATTTTTTATCTGTGAATGGCCTCAATGCCCTGAATATTACACATCTCAAAGGTTCGTCTTCATCTTCTACTGTGTTTTGATGAATTTCTACATTTTCGAGTCCTAGTATACAGATAACATTTTCTAGAAAACGAGCTCTTTTCTCTATTCTTTCAATCAAAAGAAAAGATCTTTGAGGAAATGCGATGGCTAGTGGAATACCCGGAAATCCTGCTCCTGTTCCAATATCGGCGATGCGCAGCTCATTATTATCGGAGAATTGCTTATTCATTTCAATGAACAGATCCTCCAATATTCGCCAAGGGCCAAGGCTGTCCAGCACATGCTTAATAATTAAATCTTGGCCTTCAGCTTTGACAAAGCCATAGACAGGATTCCATCGCTCTAGTTCATCGATATAATACAACAATTTATCGAGAATCCCACTGGAAATATCAAAGTCGAGTGCAGCTAATCCACGCGCCAATAATTGTTCTTGCTCCATTTATTTTTATTATATCATTAGAAGCAGTGTGCATACATCGATTTAATATCCTATATTCTTAGCATACATAATAGTACAATAAAATAATCTGTATTGACTTATTCTGTGGTTCTTATCTCTACTCTTTTCCCTGGAGGATTGACAGCAAGTCCCCCAATTTGGGATACTGAAGACCCATGAGAAAACTATTATTCGTGACGGGAGGCGTATGCTCTTCCCTTGGGAAAGGGATCGCAGCGTCTTCTATCGGTGCTCTCATGGAAGCCCGTGGTTTC
>JAKPKE010000163.1 GCA_029553855.1 Bacillota bacterium
TCTTGTTGTGCCTTTAGCGAGATATTCGGCTGTAACGCCTTCGCCTTCACCTTGCAAGAGACCAAGAATTTCACAAGCAGCACCGGGAGCAACTGCAGCTGACGGAACAACAAATATTGTTGCTATCATAGCTATAGCCAAAACCAGTGCTAATAACTTTCTTGTTTTCATGTTTTTCCTCCTTTTTAAAATTAGTGGCATAATTTGCCTACTTTACGGATGAAGTATATCACACCATCTTTCAATTCCTTAAATAATTACAAAACTGTTATTCACTTGTTACATAATTGTAATATTAGATATAAAGAAAAGCCCCGAAGGGCTTCTCTTTGTATCTTATTTAATAAAACAAGATTAGTCTGTAACATTAACAACCATTTCAATAGTTCTGTTTGTTGCCGGATAGTATGCCTTTACTGTACATGTTCCGGCTTTCAGCAACGTAAATTGTTTAGTTGTGTTATCTACTGAAATAACTTCGGCATTGGTTGTCATATAGTATACATTGGTTGTTGTTAAATCAAAGACTACTCCATACTGGTCTTTAGCTTCAATGAAGTTGGAGAAGTTATTAACTGCTCCATCAGATATCTTCATGGTCTTTGTTGTTTCTTTAAAATATACATTCTGCATGTAAGGTTTTACCGTGGAAGCTGTTACGGTTATACTTGCACTTGCAAGCTCCGTGCCCCCGGTGGACCACACTTTCAGAACCGTTGATATCGAGGAAGCGGATTCCGTATAGTCAACCTTAAGATAACGCCTTCCGCCACTTACTACCGTGGGATCGAATGCGGCATTGGATGATGTAATATTCTGGATTCCTTCCGGTAATCCGTTTGCAGCATATACCAACTGTACACTTACTCCTGTAGCAGTTCTTCCGGTTATATTGATGAGTTTGTGATAAGCCGGATTTCCGGGAGCTTTTGCATACATAGTTCCTATCTGCTCAATTTGATAGGATGCAATGCCTGTAGTATCCACTACCTGAATATTCATAGCTTGACTGGAAAGAGTATTACCTAAATTATCCTTAAGTGTAAATACCAAATCATAATTGCCTGTCGCATCAGGAGCTTTAATTGTACAATTAGGAGCCATCGTTGATATATTATCGTTGGATATTACAAGCCCTGCCGTTGATGCTACAGTGATAGTGTATCCCGGTGTCAAACCTATCGGTGCTCCGTACTGGTCAAACAGTGCAAAGCTGTCCAAGTCAAGATTGGCTTCAGCGGTCTTTTGGAATACTGTCGGTATTGAAACACCGGTCAGTTGTGACGATGCGGCAGCCGCCTGAACGGTAATACTCATGGAAGACTGGAACTTATCGTCGTATGAAATCATTACCGTGGTAGTTCCTGCGGAAACTCCGTGAAGTTCTAAAACTTTAGTAGTTGTATTGTACCTTATTCCCGTTGCAGAACCGGCATCACCGCTGGGTATGACTGCAGGATCTGATGAAACAATTTTAAGTTTTGCAAGATTTGTAGGTGTATTTATGTTTTCTAATGCCAGGAAATTACCGTACTGGTCATAAGCATATACTACCATCGGTGCCCACTGTCCGGCAAACATTGTCGATGATACGCCCTGAATCTGCAAAGTAGATATTTTTGCAGGTTCATAAACAGTGACGGTGAATGATGTGTTGACTGCTGAAGAACCCATTGTAGACATTACGGTAAGAGTTACGGTACCTCCCTTTGTTCCGCTTATTGCTCCGGGCTTAAAGAACAGTTTACCGTCAGCATTTACC
>JAKPKE010000174.1 GCA_029553855.1 Bacillota bacterium
TACGAGTTATATTGAATTGGCACCTGGATTTGAACCATTGGTTGTAAAAGAGAATGGGAAAGATGCGTTAACGATTTGGGCTTATGGCGGCGGATTAGTGCAGTTTTATGATACTAATCTTGATGAGATGGTAGGACAGATATTACCCATGAATGATGCCCAAGGAAAGGGCATTAGAATTCATGGTAGGAATAATACCGGGAACAGGAAAAATGTTTCTATAATGGGATATGAAATATACCTCGATGGAGACACAGGAACCGTCAATTATAACGGTTTTACGAATTTTGGCGGTTCAAAAAGCAATATGGAGGTTACAGAGAACTATGGTAAACGCTTGCTTGCAGCTCGCGAATCTCCAGAAAACAGGTATATTGATGAAGGAATGGGAACCCTTGTTGATGGTACTTGTGTAATACAGATTGATCCTATTTTCCTTGAATGCATAGAGCCAAATACAGACTCAACGCCGTGGCTTATTCATGTTACCCCGTATGCTGATATTGACTTATATATTGCTGAAATCGGTCCAGATTATTTTATGGTAAAGGAAAGAAATGGTGGTACAAGCAATTCTAGGTTCGCTTGGTCATTGTCAGCAGTACGGCAACTTTATGCAAATATTAGATTGCCGGAGGTGTTGTTATGTGGTTAATGTAAATGTAGTGGAAAATGGCGGTATTAAGAAAATTATTACTGAAAAAGAAATAGGGTACAATGAAATTGATATGCATATCAAGGTTTACGAAAATATGCTTAGCAATATTGAACGCAACTTGCAGGGGCTACAGGAACAGCAGACAAAGATTACAATTAAACTTCAAAAGCTACGCGAGATAAAGGATTCTATACAAGAAGAAGCAGGGTCTATTGACCCTGCTCCTGAGGTTGTGGAATCTGAATTGTTACCTGCTGAGTGACCTCATCCCATGTGACTGTGGCTCCGAGGGCTTCGCTGACCCATCTGGCCGGCAACATTGTTCGACCGGGATCAATAAGCTCGGGCGCAACGTCCATAGTAATGATTTCAGAGTTTTTCGTGAGCGCCATGCTTCCGATGGTGAGTTTCAAGGTGGTATCATCTTTGGTGATTGTGACTGTTTTTGTATCCTGATCCCATTGTATCCCATCCTCTGTGACTCCGAGAGCATAAGCGAGATAGCGGACGGGGGTATAAGTACGTTTGTCTTTAACATATGGTGTAACGTCCATAGTAGCGACAGAGCCATCAGCAGTAGTATAGGTTCTGCTATTTATAGTAAAAATACTGGCGGCGATGGTTGATTCTATTTGTTCAGGAGAATATTTGTCAACCCAGGAGCCGCTACTATCTCCGTCCCCGCTGTCAGCATAGCGGTCAAAGGGAGGGCTTTTCAAGCAGTCAGGCAATCCATTTACAACAGC
>JAKPKE010000183.1 GCA_029553855.1 Bacillota bacterium
GATAGCAAACCTGCTATCCTCGAATTTTTATGACATATGCAATTATTTTTCATATTTTCTCTGTACTAATGTAAACTGTAAAAACTACCTCCAAAATATTTCTAAAAATCATGACTTTTTCAGTGGTTTCGAACCGTCCCCATTGTTTCTTAATTAAAAGAATTAATATATTATGTAGAAAATTGTCAATATTTTTAATATACTATAGATATAGCGTGAAAAAGATTTATCATTTTTAAGGAGAGCAATATGAAGAAATTCAACCAACATATGATGCGGCTACTGTTTAGAATTTCTGGTACATTTATGATTCTATTCATAATGTTTTCTTTGATTTGCCCACAGATTTCATATGGGGACTCAAAGAATTACTTGGAAAAGAAAGTCGTAAAAGTTGGATATTATTTATATGAAGGATATCAAGAAATTGATAAAAATGGTGCATATTCGGGATATGGATATGATTATTTGAAAGAAATAGCCCAGTTTGCAGGTTGGAATTATGAGTTTGTAGTTGCATCTTTCCCCGAATGCATTAGAATGCTGGAAAATGGCGAAGTAGATATTGTTGGAGGTATAGATAAGGATGCATTAAAATCCGATAAAATTGCATATTCTCACTTTTCCAATAGAAATTCGCAGACTCAGTTATATACCAAAGCCACTAATACTGAGCTGAATTTTGACAGCTTTTCAAAGTTTGATGGCATTTGTGTAGGCGTTTTGGAAGGTGATTACCAGGAAGCATACCTGGATAGTTATTCCAGTCGAAATCACATTACGTTTAATAAAAAGTATTATGAGACATTGGATGATATGGAAGCAGCCTTAGAAAACAATCAAGTCCAGGCAATTTTTACTTCTGTTGAGCAAAATAAAAGGTATGATAAAGTCATAGGAAGAATGGACGAGCGTCCTTTATACTATGGGGTTAATAAGAATAATCAGATACTGTTGGATGAAATAAACAAGTCCATGATAAATATAAAGAATAGCAATCCATCCTATAACATGCAGATACAAAATAAATATTTTATAAAAGGCAATGTTGCAGCACCTTCGTTTACCGTTGAGGAGCTTAAGTATATCAAAGATAAGGGTACTGTAAAAGTGTCGTATGACCAAGGGTGGCAGCCGATTGAGTACTATGATGAAAAAACAGGCGATATCAAAGGTGTCACAAAGGATTTATTTGATATGTTATCGAAGTATACGGGGCTCAAATTTGAATTCGTGAGGGCGGAAACTTTAAGCCAGGCATTGGATTTTGTAAAGACAGGGGAAGCCGACATGATAAGCCTGGTTTCACATGACTATAATATTTCTGAGCAGAGAGGCCTGTTCACCTCCAGCATATGCATTAATGCCTCGCTGGTAGGCGTAGTTTCCAAGGATAGAAATTTTGATGGCATAGAACAGATTGCAATGCCAAAGGATTACTATTTGGATATACTTGAAAACTATAATGTAAAGGAATATGAAACGGTAGAGGATTGTTTTGAAGCTGTCAACTCAGGTAAGGCAGATGCTACAATTGCAAATGCATATGTGGCAAACTATTATTTAGCAAATCCAAAATTTGTTAATTTAATAAGACAGGACCTGATCGGATATTCTGAAGATCTGTCCCTGGGAGTTTCAAAGGATGAAGATATTGAGCTGTTAAATATCTTAAACAAAGGCTTGCATTGTATTTCCGATATGGAATTATCAAAAATAATTTTAAGTAATTATGTTGTATATGAGCAGCCTAAATTTAGAAAATTGTACTATTCGAATCCTACATTTTTTTTAGGCACAACAATATTTTTAGTAACAATAGCTATAGCTGTTTTAATCTATATTATAATGTTGAAGAATAAAGTAAATTCAACTAATCTTAAGATGATAGAATTCTTAAATATAGAAAAAAGCAGAATGGAAAATTCACTGCGTAGCGAAGCTGAGAGGGATATACTAACGGGACTTTTTAACCGGAGAAAGATTGAAACTGAACTAAAGGAATTTTTATTAAAAATAAGTGTTGATAATCAAATGAGCTTAAAAACCACCAGACTTCCAAATAATGATATTCATTGCCTGATGATACTTGATTTGGATGGATTCAAAATTATAAATGATAAATATGGACACCCTGAGGGAGATAAACTACTAAAGAGGGTTGCCAAAGAACTGGAATTGGCCGCGGGCGAAGAAAATCTGGTAGGCAGGCTTGGTGGAGATGAATTTTTATTCCTGTTCAAGTATATTACAGGTATAGGTGAAGCAACCCATTTGGCAGAAAAGATACATAAAGTAATTGGACAGATTGCTCAGGAAGATGAAAAATGGAGTACAATCTCTGTAAGCATCGGAGTCACTTTGTTCAGTTATGAGACTTACAGTTTTAATGAGCTGTATGAAAGGGCGGATAAGGCCTTATACACAGCTAAAAAGATGGGTAAAGACAGAGTGGTGTTTTATGAAAAGTTGTGATGGAATGTCGGAATTTTTGAGGGTAATATAGGAGTATCCCGGTTTACCTTGATTAATATATAAGAGACTCCATATAATAATTTGCAGATAAAGGACGGGCGAAGTGCCTGTCCTTTGTTTTATGATATTATGGTATCTGGTACCAAAATAGTTATTGACATATGTCGATAATATGAATATAATAAAACTGAAAGTGGCATATGTCAACAATTAAGAGAAATACTTTTGCTTCAGAAGGAGATGAATATAATATGGCGAGGCCGAGAAAATGGAGAAAAGTCTGCTGTCTGCCGGGGAGTGACCGCTACGGACCTCTTGATGCACAAATCAAACAAGAACACTTTATTACCATGACGGTTGATGAGTATGAAACGATACGGCTGATTGACCTGGAAGGGTTCACGCAGGAGGAATGCGCCAAGCAGATGAATATTGCCCGTACGACTGTACAGGGCATTTATTGTGATGCAAGGAAAAAGATCGCAGAGTCTTTGGTTAATGGAAAGGTGCTGAGAATAGAGGGAGGGGACTATCAGCTCTGTGACGGTCTTGAAGAATCATGCAGCTGCGGCGGCTGCAGAAGACATAGATTTGGCAGAGAAGGATAAGAATTAAGGGGGAAGAGAAATGAAAATTGCAATACCTGTAGAGAATAAATCCATGGAAACCACTGTGTGCCAATCCTTTGGGCGTACGCCTTATTTCCTTATTTATAATACCGAGTTGAAGGATGGACTTTTTATAGAGAACGATGCGGCAACCAGTCAGGGAGGGGCAGGGGTAAAGGCCGCACAGATTGTAGTGGATAGCGATGTAAATGCTTTGCTTACTCCCCGGTGCGGAGAAAATGCTGCAGAAGTGATAATGGCAGCCGGCATTAAAATATATAAGACAGTCAATGATTCTATTATGGATAATATTGATGCATTTAATAAAGGCAATTTGTTTGTACTGACAGATATTCATGCCGGATTCCATAACCACGCGGGGAAATAGTATGAAAATAGCTGTCCTAAGCGGCAAGGGAGGTACAGGCAAAACACTTGCATCCGTGAACCTGGCTGCGGCGGCAGGTAGATCAACATATATTGATTGTGATGTTGAAGAGCCGAACGGGCATCTTTTCTTTAAGCCGGGGGATATTAAATATGAAAGAATCACGATAAAAATTCCATTTGTAGATGACAGACTTTGCAACGGTTGCCGCAAATGTGTTGATTTTTGCGTGTTCAATGCATTAGCATATGTAAACGGCAGGCTGAAAGTATTTGATGATATATGCCATTCTTGCGGAGGGTGCGTACTCTTCTGCCCCGAGAAGGCATTATCCGAAAAAGAAAAAGATGTCGGTCAAATCCAAAAAGGCGTATCGGAAAATGTTACTGTGATTACAGGAATTTTGAATACCGGTGAAGCATCGGGGATTCCTATAATTAAAAAACTTTTAAATGATGCCGATAAGGCTCTGGAACCCGTTTTTATCGATTGCCCACCCGGCAGTGCCTGTATTGCTATGGAAAGCATAAAGGATGCGGACTATTGCATATTGATAGCGGAGCCTACCTTGTTTGGGGTTCACAATTTGAATATGGTCTATGAACTTGTAAGACTGTTCGATAAACCTCATGGAGTGGTGCTTAATAAGTGCCTGGAGGGGGAGAACCCGGCAGAAAAATTCTGCATGGAAAAGGGGATAAAGATTATTGGCAGGATCCCCTTTGACAGCGAACTTGGGATTTTGAATTCAAATGCACTGATTGCTGCCAGGAAAGATAAGAAGTACCGGGATATGTTCTCTTCATTGCTTCAAATCGTTACCAAGGAGGCACAGAATGAAACAGTTATTAATCCTTAGCGGCAAAGGCGGGACAGGCAAGACAACTATTGCAAGTGCCTTCATTAAATTATCAAATGCCAAAGCATATGCAGATTGTGATGTGGATGCTCCTAATCTGCATCTTATCATGGATCAGCCATTTAAGCCTGTAAAAACGGACTATTATGGGCTGCCTAAGGCTGAGATAAATACCGGCCTGTGTACGAAATGTGATCAATGCAGGCAAAATTGCAGGTTCGATGCAATAAAGGCGGGAACTCATTATACTGTTGATTATTATGCCTGCGAAGGCTGCGGCGTGTGTGAAGCTATTTGTCCGGCAAAAGCTGTATCGCTTAAGCCTGCAATTGCGGGTAAATTAATGTTATACACGGGAGATTCCGTATTTTCTACTGCGACATTGAAAATGGGAAGCGGTACTTCCGGAATGCTGGTTGCCGAAGTGAAAAAGCAGATGAAGCGGGCAGCTTCCGATACTGAACTTGCAATCATTGACGGGTCACCAGGTATTGGGTGCCCGGTTATTGCATCTCTTAGCGGTGCAGATATGGTTTTAATCGTGGCGGAACCTTCAGTATCAGGTATCAGCGATATGAAGCGTATAGTTGAAACGGCGGAAAAGTTTCAAATGAAGATGGCTGTTTGCGTCAATAAATTTGATACTAATATTGAAAATACAAAAGAGATAGAACTATTTTGCGAAAAATACAAGTTACCCTTTACCGGAAGGATACCCTTTGATCCGGAAGCAATAAAAGCTATTAATAATGCATTGAGCATTATTGATATAGATTGTGCAGCAGGGAAGGCAGTAAAAGAAGTATTTAATAAAACCATAAAAATCTTAAGTACGTAAGGAGACTAAACAATGAGCGAAAATTGCAATCAGAATTGTAGTGAATGCAGCGAAGATTGTGCGGAAAGGAAGGAAGAGAAAATTGACTTTTCCGAAAAACCCCATGAGATGAGCAGTATCAAAAGAGTAATCGGTATTGTCAGCGGAAAAGGAGGAGTCGGCAAATCCCTTGTAACCTCAATGCTTGCGGTAATAATGAAAAGAAGAGGCTATAGAACAGCTATTCTTGATGCCGATATAACAGGTCCATCCATACCAAAGGCATTTGGAATCACGGAAAAGGCAAGAGGAAATGAGATGGGCTTATTCCCAATCGAAAGCAAAACAGGTATAAGCATTATGTCGGTTAATATGCTCCTGGAAAATGATACTGAGCCGGTAGTCTGGAGAGGGCCCCTTATTTCCGGAATGGTCAAGCAATTTTGGACCGACGTTATATGGAGGGATATAGACTTTATGTTTATCGATATGCCTCCGGGAACAGGAGACGTACCTCTTACAGTTTTCCAATCCATAGCCGTAGATGGAATTATTATTGTAACCTCGCCCCAGGAACTGGTCTCAATGATAGTATCCAAGGCGGTAAAAATGGCGGAGATGATGGGAATACCGATTATTGGGGTAATTGAAAACATGTCATATTTCAAATGCCCGGATTGTAACAAGGAATATCAGATATTCGGAGAAAGTCATATTGAGGAAATAGCTAAAAATCACAATACGAAAGTTCTTGGAAAGCTGCCGATTGATCCCGGAATTGCAGCAGCCTGTGATAAAGGGATGATTGAGCTTCTTAATGGGGATTGGCTTGATAAACTAGGGGATATTTTAGAAGATATGGAGGAGAAAAGATGAAAATTGCAGTTGCAAGTGAAAATGAAATGGTTACGGAGCATTTTGGACATTGCGAAAGCTTCAGTATATTTGACGCGGAAAACAACCAAATCATCAAAAGTGAGTTTATACCGAATCCCGGGCATAGACCCGGATTTTTGCCGAATTTCCTAAACGATATGGGAGTTAATGTTATTATTTCAGGTGGTATGGGCGGCGGCGCAATTGAAATATTCAATGAAAAAGGAATAGAAGTAATAACAGGCGCAAAAGGAAATGCAAGGGCTGCGGCAGAACTGTATCTTCAGGGGAAGCTTAAGTCTACCGGTTCTATATGTAATGAACATCAGCACAAAGATGAATGCGGCCATTAAAGGGTGGATATATTATGTGTAAAGGTATAATCTATTCAATATCAATAAGCCCGGAGAGAGGACAGCTCAAAAAGGAAGTGTTAGAGGCTATAGTGGTGGAAAACTACGGGATCAAAAATGACGGACATGCAGGTGACTGGGGGCGCCAGGTTACCTGTCTCGATTGGGCCAGCGTTGAAAAATCCAATAGGGAAAACCACTTGAAAATGGGGCCTGGCGACTTTGCGGAGAATATACTGATAGATGGGTTGGATTTTTCCGGCTTGTCTGTGGGGAGCAGGCTTAAGCTGGGCAAAAGTGTTGTCCTGGAGATTACTCAGATTGGTAAAGAGGATCATCCGAGCATAGTCACGAAAACCTTTGGTGTAAGCCTTTTGCCAAGGGAAGGTTTGTTTTGTAAAGTCATCACAGGCGG
>JAKPKE010000200.1 GCA_029553855.1 Bacillota bacterium
TTCTCAAGTGCTCGGAGCTGATCCTTATAAGCACCTTTTAATTTATCATGAAATACGATACCGGCTATACCGCCTTGAACAGAATCCAAGCAGGCTTCGGGTCTTGAAGCAGCGGGGACGGTTCTTTCAAGCAGCGGGGACGGTTCTTTCTGCTTTTTACCATATCACCCCATTCAGATAAAAAAGCAGAAAGAACCGTCCCTTTTGCTTTAACCAACCTATAGCTTGTCAGTTAACCCAATAACTTTCGCTACAAAAGGAGATGTCATAGCTCCTAAAAAAGCAGAGTATTCTAAATTAAACGAAACCATGTCTCCGATATCCAGATCTCCTGCTTTAGTAATATCAATTACAAGATGATCACTTGATGCACCTACTATTTCAATATTTTTATTTCTAGGGATCAGTCCTCCAATATTTGTGTCTTGTCTTCCAATGTTCAGGATGCATCTTACCATATCACCCTTGTCCTCAATTTTGGGAGTATTACCGAATGCATCCTGCCCTATATCTCCAATAGGAACTGATGGTTTCAGTTTTTTCTCAATAATCTCTGCTGTAAGAACAAATGCATCTTGATATGTATTATCTATAACTTCTCTTGCAATTGTTTCCCGCCCAAGCAATATAGCTTCACCTATTCTGAAATGGTTTATTCTTTTCGGGATACCATTTAGTTCCAAAAGCTTGATTGAGCTAGAGTTGGCTGCCGTTAAAATTTCAAATTCAATACCAAACTCTTTTTCCATTTCAGAAGCCAGGTCGACAAGTTTTTGATTATTCTCAGTAGTTGGAATTACTCCGTTCAGGTCCGTCAAATTTGTTCCGAGTCCGACAATTTTTACTCCCTTCAATGTAAGTGCCTTATGAATTATATCCCGGAGCTCATCCGGCCATATTCCTTCTCTTAAATCTCCCAAATCAATCATTATCACAATATTATGGACTTTATTTTTAGCAATGCTTGCCTCTGAGAGAGCTTTAATAATTTTATATTCAGTATTAAAACTGATATCTGCTAAATCTACAACCCTGTCAATCTCGGACAAATGCGGCGAACGAATCAATATTACCGGTACTTTTATGCCGCTATCCTTTAACCTTTTGATATTATCCAGCCTTGATTCAGCTAACCATGTAACTCCTCCGCGAATCATAGCATTTGCAACTTCAGGCATTCCGAGCGTGCCTTTTGTCACGCCGGCTAAAGCGATGGAGCTTTCTTTACATAACTGAAATATGGTTTTTGTATTATGCTCGATCTTTTTTAGATCAATTGTTAATTTGGGTGTACTCATTATAACCATCTCCTCTTAAAAATATTTTTTGCAGTGATAGGAAAAAGTACTTACAGCAGCTTGCTATCAGTACTTTCACATCATTTATACAGTCTACAGTCACACGTATATAGTCACATGAACATTCTCATTAGTCTTTTTATCTTATTTGTATACATATAATTAAATACATCCTTATTTGTCAGGATTATAACAGAAAATCTCTTCTCTTCATTCCGATAGTATATGCTTCGAAATCCTTTTGTGGATCCCTCCATAACATACTGTCCCGGTTTGTTTGGTTCTTTTCCCCAGCCAAAACCATAGGTCACAGGTTGTCCTAATGTAGTTCTCGATATGGCAAAGGCTTCTTTCATAGTCCCAGAGCTTACCAGCTTATCTGTATACAAAGCCTGATCCCATTTATACATGTCCACTGTAGATGTGTATATACCTCCATCTCCTAGTACCGCGCTAAACAAGCTTTGGTCTTTGTTGATAAACTTGTTGTTTTCAACTGCTGAACCATACGCTCTGTTTTTTACTTCTGATATTCCCTCTTCATATGCAACAGTATTATTCATTTCCAGAGGTATGAATATGTTTTGCTTCAGAAATTCAGCAAAACTCATACCTGAGACTTTTTCAATAATTAATGCAAGTACTGCATATCCTCCGTCGCTATATTGACAGGCTGTACCCGGTCTAAAATTGGTGGAATCTTGCTTCTTATAAAAGTCAAATACATCTTTGTCCTTCAGTTGTTTGGTTGTCCCCGCCGGATAATGCTGAACATCCTGATACTCCTTCAGCCCCGAGGTATGATTCAACAAATGCCATACAGTAATCTCCCTCCCGTATTCCGGGAAATCCGGTAATATGTCAATGGCTTTATCTTCATAATTAAGTGCTCCTCTGTCCTTCAGTATCATAATACACATAGCGGTAAACTGCTTTGTCAATGATGCAATTCTATAGTTTGTTGTAGTCTCTGCCTTGGTATTCTTTTCAACACCAGAGCAACCATAAGCCTTGTTAAATACAATTTCTCCGTCTTTAATTACAATAACACTGGCCGATGGTAAGTTGGGCAGACCTCCAAACTCTCTGAACAAGCGGTCCACCTTAGCTTCTTTACTTTCAGAACACCCTGAAAAGAGAAATGTAAATACAGTCAAAGCCAATGAAAGCACAATTATTCGATTTCGCTTTTCTGTCATTAATGGTGCCCCCTCAATTCATGTATGCACCATTATACCATTTTGTATACATCTAAACAATTTGTAAGGCCATCAGTTCTATTTTGCCTTGTTCAATAAATTCCCTAACCTCATCTGCATAATCATACTTTCTCAGGAATGATTCTGCATTTCCCAGTAACGGCTGATAATAATTTTCTATCCAGCATTTATCATCCAGCGCAAAATGGGCAGTGGGAGCATACCCGCATTTCTCAATGACTGATAGCTTGTTTTCGATTGTATCAATCCCCGAATAGTCATTAACCCAGTACTGCTCAATTTCCTCCGGTCTTGTATCGGTCAGCCATAAGATTTCAGAAACAGCAATATAACCGGCATCTTTCAAATACTTTCTCCACAGGGACAGCCCTTTTTCAAAACCGATGTTGTAGATAGCCCCCTCCGACCATATAACATCAAAAGAATTTTCCTTGAAGGTTAAATTATCCATTAACAGTTCTTTGGCTGTAATACGGTCTGTAAGGTTATTCTCCCTGTAAAATATTTGTTTCATCTATGATACACTACTCTGAAATGAAACCCTCAAGATTTTTCTTGCAACGTAGCGTGCCTTGTTATATTTTTGTGTGTAAGCCCACAGACAAACTTGAAAGTAACTATTTTACCTATTTTAATTATGTTCAGTTAATAATTTCGCCCTTGTTTTTGGCTAATTTTTCGTGCCATTCACGTCGCTCCATAGTTGTCAGTTTCGTCCACTCTGTTTCTTCACCAATAATTCTTAAAGGTTTTTGTGAGCGATAAGAACGTGTCAAGTTACCCGGGAATTTTTTATCAGTAACATTTGGGTCGTTTTCAAATTCACCTGTTGGTTCTATTATATAAACGCGGTCTCTTCCTTCTCCTTTTGCTAATGCTGCTGCAAGTCCTGCGCCATTTGCATTAGCAGTGAAATAAATATGGTTCATTTTTAGCTCAGGTTTGTAATTTGAATTTCCACCCGCTGTCAGTAAATCACCAACCTGCAAATCTGCCTTTGTCCCATGATAAAATGGTCCTTCATCAGAAGGAGCACCCTTATATAAATTTGACAATTCATAATTTCTTTTTGCATTATCAGAATCACACAACTCTTCATAACATTTGGCAATGTTTAAATATAACGTTGAGTATGCACTCTTAACATTATCATCATTTATATTTAGTGCACACTGTAAAGATGTTTCCATCCATTTCAATTTGTCTGTAATGCTCTTTTGTTGACGAGCTAAATAATAAGCTGCAATAAATCTTTCATAGTCGTCTGTTGCTTCATGCCATGCTTTACAAAACATCGTGATTGCATCTTCAATGTCTCCACTATCTTCTAATCTCATCCCACTCATACAAAGTCTAATAACGACGTTATTTGAATCAAATTTTATATTCATCTAATCTTACCTCCCTATATTCAGCAAATTGCTTTTTATATGCTTTTTATAAATAAAAATGATTATTTCTCATCCCAGCAGTATTTCTTATTCCGGCATAAGATATCAAGATCGCAGTTCAAGCAAAGCCCGTTATGACAGCAGATCTCCCCGTTACACTTCGAGCAGCGCCATTTTTCCACTTCCTTTTCAAGAAACTGTTCCATTCCGCATTCTTTAATCAACTTTAGATTTTCTATCATGCTCATATGGTACTTTGTGCGATAACGCTTGTCCAAGGACTTGAGGACTTTGCATGGAAATGCTGAACACTCATAACAAAATCTTACCGTTCCTTTACCTATATACTCACATTTATCACCCATGTGAGTACAGTGATTACCTCTTGGAATACAGCCGGGACAATATCTTCTATGAAATCCTTTTCTATTGATATCGTTTTTCATAAATTGAAAAGCAATACACAAGGTGCAATTCATACCGCAAGGAGCAATCATTTTCTCTTCCATTGGATACCCCTCCAATACAATCTCTTTTCACTGGCTATTGGTTTACATAGCGCCCTTGTTCAGGTTTTGCAATCGTATCAAATTCTTTTACCAACATTTCCAAATGCCAGCTCCTCCCCCTTCATTGGTTCACCATGACTTGGGATGGCTATTAAAGGCTCTAAGTTCATTTTTCCCTGTTACATAAGGTATTTCCAGTTCGTGAATGTATACTGGCACATTCCATAATTCAGACAGCTTCATCACTGATCCGACATGATCAAAATGTCCATGGGTAAGGACTATAGACCGGGGTTTGCTTCCTTTCCCGAATCGTTTTTCAGCGCACTGCAAAATGAAGTCTGCCTAATTTCCAAGGCCTGTATCAACTTGCACCCATTTGTCTGAATCACTGCCTATGGTTTGAACAATACATGCATTTACTATAGTAAAATCCATGATCAGTATATCCGATGTTATCTCCTTAGAAGAAGTGTTCATTGATGCCAGCCCTTCAACCATTTTATTTCCCATTTCAAATTTCTCCTGCTATTGCTCCTAATATACGTAGGTTTGTGATCTATGCGGTCATACTAATCCGCCATCTATGATAATGTTTGCAAGAAGACTCTTTTTATTAAAAATTATTGACAGATTTAGATTTACAGCTTCCCTTCTATTCTCATGGCATCAGCGATATTCATCATACAAGTCGGAAACCGTGCAGAATGTATACCCCTGCTCTTGCAGTTTTGGTATTAGAATATCCAAAGCCGCGAGGACATTCTCCGCATTGTACATCGGGTGAAGCAGAATAATCGACCCGCTTTCCACATTATCGATGACATATTGGGCAATTTCATCCGGTGAGGCATCGTTTCCTAAAATAGTCTCTGGCTCAATGCTCCACATGACCGTCGTCATGTCGACCTGATTTAAATAGTATGGGAGAACAAACAGTTTTTTGCCATATGGCGGTCTGAAAAAAATTTCTCCCTCATAGCCGCTCGCCCGGACCAATTCATTTGTCCGATCGACTTCCTCTTTGTAAAAGGTGTAGGATTTTAATATCATCCGCTGATGAGAGTAGGAATGGCTGCCAAGGTCATGCCCCGCCTGAACGATGGCCTTTGCGTCCTCCGGCCTGGCATCGATTCCGGCACCGCAGACAAAAAATGTGGCTTTGATCTCCAGCTCATTTAGCTTGCCCAGGATTGCCGCCGTGTTTTCCGTCGGACCGTCGTCGAAGGTCAGCGCGATTTTATTGTCGTCGTTTGGTATTGAGGTGATGAGCTCGCCAAAAAACTGAAATTTTCTTGATTTCGAAACGAAAAACAAGTACCAACTCAAGAGTAAGTGCCAGGCTCTGAAGTTATAAAGTTATTCCGTTTCAGTATGATTTATCATCTATATTCATATATCGGTTTATTATATCCTTAACTGCATTACCTGATATTCTTATGCTTTGTCCTATCTCCTGATATGTATAG
>JAKPKE010000209.1 GCA_029553855.1 Bacillota bacterium
CTTGAGGCTTTGAACAGCCTGGATGGAAAAATCAGAGCCATAGATACTATTACGGAGGCAGTTGAGGGGATTGCATCCCAGACACAGCTGCTGGCATTAAATGCGGCAATAGAAGCAGCCAGGGCAGGGGAGGCAGGAAGGGGATTTGCGGTAGTTGCAGGCGAAGTGGGGAAGCTTGCGGAGGACTCATCACAATCTGCGAAAGAAATAAAGCAGCTGGTAGACGGAATTACCGGACAAATCAGCGAGCTGTCGGTTAATATAAAGGACGAATCCGGAGCAATAGACAAGAATTTATTGTATGCAACGGAGGTATTGAGCAAATCGGATGTAATAAGCGATACGCTGTCAGGCAACATGCAGGCGGCGGAGAAGATAACAATGCTTACAAAAGAGCAGATTAAGAGTATCGGCAATATAGAAAAGGAAATCGGAAAAATTAACGATATAACACAGCAGAATGCCGCGGTATCGGAAGAAATCGGAGCATCGACACAGGAGCAGCTTGCTACTATTGAAGCGGTTCACGGACATATTATGCAGCTTCTGGAAAGGCTTAAAGAATCCGATCAGGTTCTGGCCAACTTTATGGAAGGCTTTGAGATTAATGATGAAATAAAGGAAAAAATAAGAATAACCAAAGAATTGGTAAAAGAGACAACACAAAATGAAGTTTTGCTTTCCAATGATAAGAATTCTATAGAGAAATACCTTAAAGAGCAGATGAATAAAACGAAGTTTGTGGAGATTATGGCGTTTTTTAATGTAAATGGTCATAACGAGGCAGCGACTTTCGATGTTGACGAAAATTTAAAGGATTGCAGTGCTAAGCCATATTTCATAAGGGCATCCCAAGGGGAAACATATGTGTCGGAGGAATATATATCGGTTGTTACAAGCAATTACAATATAACGGTGTCGATGCCCGTCCAGCGGAATGGGGTATTTAAGGGAGTTGTAATGGCGGATATAAATATCAATGAGGATTAAACAACAAATAATTTGTTGCTGATTTTTTTATTATAGGGTTTCGCTTTTTATCGCTCATTAATAAATTGAAGCAGGAGGCAATATAGCTTTACTTCATTTTGTTAGGAGGAGAAGAAGTGGAACCCTATAAAACAAATCCTTTGATTATTGAAAGGATTTGGGGAGGAAACAAATTAAGTAAGTATAATAAGGATATAGGGAAGGGTATAGTGGGAGAAAGCTGGGAAACCGGACCTTTGAACGGAGATATCCCTATACTGATAAAGCTGATAGATGCAAGAGAGACATTGTCGGTTCAAGTGCATCCCGATGATGAATTCGCAGTAAAGGTTGAAAATGCCCGGAATGGCAAAAGTGAAGCCTGGATAGTGCTGGATTGCGAAAAAGATTCCTTTATTATATACGGATTCAATAGGGATATAAAAAAAGAAGAGCTTAGAGGCCTCTTGGAAAATGGATTGTTTTCCGGGACTCTTAATTATATTAAGGTTAGAAAAGGGGACTGCGTTTTTGTACCTGCAGGCACGGTGCATAGCATTGGTAAAGGAATATTGGCATATGAAGTTCAACAGCCCTTGGACCTGACTTATAGGATTTATGATTGGGATAGAACCGATTCCCAGGGAAGAAAAAGAGAGCTGCATATTGATAAAGCTGCAGAGGCAATAGATTATTCTTCCGGGTTGCCCCGAATTATTAATGTGTATACTTTACCAAAGTATGCCGCTTCTAACATAATTGAGTGCAGATACTTTGAGTTAGGCTTCAGAATCTTGATGAAAGGAGAAAGCCATCATTTTGAGGCGGGCAGATTCAGAGCTGTTACTGCAGTATCAGGATATGCTGTATTGAAGTCTGGAAATACGCGGTTATTGATAAAAAAGGGAGATACCTGCATAATACCGAAGGAGTATGACAGGACAACCGTCATAGAAGGTTTGGACGCTTCGGAATACATTGTTGCCACATGCAATCTCTAAAGTATGCTATAATGTACATAGGATGTTTTATACTATAATGTGAAAGGGGTGGCAATATGACAGCAAGGTTAAAATTAGACAGTAAACAAATGAAGCAGACTAAGCAAGTAATAAGGTTTTTTAGAAAAAGTGCAAAGGTCAGATATAATAAAAAGCTTACAGGAAGGACCAGACTTTATATTAGCGATAAGAACTCATTAAGGAGCATGAATGGTGTATTGTCACTGTATGAAGAAAGGTTAAACTGATGGATAAAGGCTCCGGATGGAGAATAGCAATATGGAATACGAGAAATTTGTCAATATGTCAGGAATATGATTGATTATTAAGGGATTTTGTAATATCATAGGATTGAAAGAAATATTCATTTAGCTTAAGCCGTAATTTTTTAAAAATTACGGCAGACTTTTCATCGTGATACTTCACAACGAATAGGAGGAATGTATGGGATGTCAGTGTTATTATTAGGTTACATATTAATTAACATTATTCTGGGAACAGCTCTATACATACTCAGGGACAATTTATTGGCTGTTATTGCATTGGTATTATCCATGGCAGCTTCAGGAGTTGCAGTTTTACTACGGCTTAACAGAACAGCAATAAAGATCGGAAATAATATTGAAGTAATAAACAAAGGACAGTTGAACAAAAACGTTGGGAAAACAGGTATTAATATTTTTGACAATATATCATCAAAGATCAATAATCTGTTATGCAAGGTAAGGAACCTTATTGCATCTTTTGGCGCAGTATCGAAAAGGATAACGAAGGACGCTAACGAGGTAGAAAAACAGGCTGAGGCAATTAAATATTCATCGGGGGAAATAGCTTCAACGATACAAAATGTTGCGGAATCGGTAAGCAAACAAGCGGCATATACCCTTAACATGATGGAAATGATACAGGGCTTTGCAAAGGGAGTTGAGGATATTAGCGAAAATGCAGAGATCAGCCTTAATGTGGCAAAAGAAACAAAAGGCACAATAGAGGACAGCTTCGGCAAATTCGCAGACATAAGGGTAAAAATACTGGAGTCCAAGGAATATAACGAAAAGGTGCTTGAAGCTTTGGATAGCCTGGATGAAAAAATCAGAGCCATAGATACAATCACAGAAACAGTTGAGGGTATTGCAGCCCAGACACAGCTGCTGGCATTGAACGCCGCCATTGAGGCGGCAAGGGCTGGGGAGGCCGGCAGAGGATTTGCAGTAGTTGCCGGGGAAGTTGGAAAGCTTGCGGACGATTCTTCTCAATCCGCAAAGGAAATCAAACAGCTGGTCGATGGCATTACGGGGCAGATAAGCGAATTGTCTGTCCATATAAAGGATGAATCGGGTGCCATTGAGGAAAATCTGGAATATGCAACGGAGGTATTAAGCAAATCCGATGTAATAAACGATACCCTTACAGACAATATGCAGGCTGCCGAAAAGATAACGATGCTTACAAGAGAACAGCTTAAGAGTGTCGGCAACATAGAGAAGGAAATCGAGAAAATAAACGATGTGACACAGCAAAACGCAGCGATATCAGAAGAAATTGGAGCATCAACCCAAGAACAGCTGGCCAGCATTGAAGCTGTGCATGGACATATTGTTATGCTCTTGGAAAGGCTTGAGGAATCCAATGAAATTATCGGCAATTTTATGAAGGGTTTTGAAATTACAGATGTAATAAAGGGAAAGATAAATAAGACCAAAGAGCTTATCAGCGAAACGATAAAAAATGAAAATATTCCGGCTATGAGTATAAGCGAGTTGGAAAGGTACCTGAAAGGGCAGCAGGGGAAGTTGGATTACATAGAATTAATAGTGTTTATCGACAGCAAGGGTCATCTGTCGATACCTACTTCCGGATTATCTGATAGTATAAGAGACTGCAGTGCACAGCCATATTATACTGTTGCCAGCCAGGGAAAGACCTTTGTATCAGATGAGTATATTTCAGCAGCCTCCGGTAACTACAATATATCGGTATCCATGCCTGTATATTCAAATAGCATATTATTTGGCGTTATAAATGCAGATATAAATATTAACGAGAATTAATCGGCACATTATCCCTTTTTGTTTGAATCATACTGAAATTGAGGAGGGGTGTCGCAAAACTATTGAATAAGTAGCTGGCGATACTCCTTTTTCATATTTGGAGTAAAATGTGACGCAGCTATGAGTTTGTAGATACCCTGGAGCAACAGCCTTGTATATCGACTCGCACAGTGCAAATCTTTGGACAGAATCACAGCTTGATGCTTGAAAAATCCTAACGCACATAAACCCGACCTCAGGGCTTTTGTGCGAACAAAAGCCTACATCTGTTGG
>JAKPKE010000020.1 GCA_029553855.1 Bacillota bacterium
GGTTTTCCGTCAATATCCTTGAACTCAGCATTGGTAATACGGGGAGCTTCGCAGTCGAAATAAAAGCCTTTTCTCTTAATCACTTTTTCTTCTGTTCCGTTCACTGCTAGTATATTCAAATAATATATACCTTCCAGGGGAGTATCTTCCTTTGTTGTCTCTATTGTATACTTGCCATCGGCTCCAGGCAGCAGGATTTTTTTAAAGCTGCCGCTGCCAATGTTGTAGGTTTCCCTGCTCCATATGTATTTAACCTCATCCACACCGCTTTCCAAATCTTCAACCTTAAAGGAAATGGTACGTCTTGTACTATAAAGAGTATCTTCGGATATACTTATATCCATTTCTGTCCCATCCTCATGAATACTCTTGTCCCAGGTTATTACCGGAGGGGTGCTGTCCTTCTGATTGACCCTGCCGTAAAAGCTTCTATTACTGTAGGAACTTCTTGCTTCATCATTTACTTCCGCATACAACCGGAATTCCTGACAAGGGGGTATTTTGCTTCCGTTGGGTATGGGTAAAGTCACAGTATAAGCGGTTTTGGTTCCATCACTTACTTTATGGGCAGTTGCATCATTCAGCACTATATTTCTTTTCTCTTCTCTTACTATGGTTTTTGTTGAATCCACATATTCCCAGTAATAAGTCATAGTCAAAGGAGACTGCTCTGTCCCCATATCTTCTTCCTCTATAATGATTTGTACCGATGACCTGCCGACGGCGTATTCCTCATAGGTGTTCCAGGGTGTAATTATAACAGGAGAAGCATTGTCAAATTTAATATTGTAATGTTCAATATTGGGCTTCATTATGTCAGAGGGGCCTTGATTCCCTCCTAAATCCTGCACAGGATAATCAAAGGGGCCCACTCCGGTTAAATCAAGGCTGTCCACGAACTTAATCCTGCTGTCATCTCCGCTGATCCGACATTTATAACCAAGAGGTATGCTGTATTGATGGGAAGTCAAAAATGACCCGGTTGGGCTTTCAATAGTTCCATATACCCTGTTTCCATATTGATTCAAAACGTTAGTATTCAGAATATACTTGGGAAAGGTTACTTTTACAGGCTCATTAAAATCTATCTTCCCATATATGGTATCCATGATACCCACCCAGTTATCCATATATTCCCCGGTAACAGGATCTTTTTTCAATGGCACCACTACATTATTATAATCTCTTATCTCAGTAACTTCTGCTTCGGTCATAACAGGGGGATTGTTATCTATAACCCACAAACGTATATTGTCCAGATATACGTCCAGATCACTGCCGCTCTCCCGAGATGCCGTTATGACTACATGTATCTTTACAGTATCTGCAGGAAGGGCTTTTGTCGGTATGTTAAGACGTCTCCAGGACTTGTTTCCGACATAATAACCTGAGCTGACTATATTCGAATAGCTTTCGTCCGCTTTAATGCTGTAAATACTTGCTATAAAACGGTCATCATCACCGTTACTATCATCCCATCCGAAATAATCCAAAGAAAAATTGACCTGAAGCTGATTCAGGCTGCACAAGGTTTTTTGATCCGCACTCAGGGCAACTGTTTTGGAAATAACTGCATCACTCATTTCCCTTGAGCCGCTGCTCGTCCTAAAATAGTAAAAAGAGCCGGGATTGCCGCTATTTGGTCCGTCATTCAAAGAAGTGGCGGTAGCAAGCTTATTTGTCACATGGTTCCATGAGCCGGGGGAGCTTCCATCATCATTTATCAGATATATATCCCATCCCCCATAAATATTTATCAAAGATAATGCCCAAAAGTATATCAGAATTAATGTAAAGAAAAGA
>JAKPKE010000195.1 GCA_029553855.1 Bacillota bacterium
TAGCTTAATATATAGCAAAACAGCTTGTCAAAAAGCTGTTTTATCTGAATTATTTACTATTAAAGATTGATTACAAATTTAAACTAAATCTTCTTACTGTGCTTCAAAAGCCAGTCTTCCGCCTGCTTACACCACAATCCCTTATTTGCATCACAAATTTTTGCCAGTTCAGGATATCCTTTTTCTTTAAATTCGCTGATAGCGGTAAGAGGCATACTTATTCCGGTATAGATAAGTTTCTTGCCTCCCGGTATATCGGGAAGATTTAATGTGGTTTCTGCAGCGGAATCCAATCCGCCTATATGTGTAACCATAGCTGCAGGATTGAGCTTACCCTCTTCAAACATGGTTATACATTCCTTCATATCTTCAGTATTTCCGCCACTTGTTCCCACTACATGAGTAGAGTTGTAATGCACATTATAGAAGTTGAAAGATGCCGAAAAAGTGGTATCCGACGGTCCTGCAAAGAAATTCAGACATCCGTCATAGCCTAAAATCCTGTCCCCCTGCTCCACTACGGGTTTTACGGGAGCAAACACGAATACATCGTCATATCCTTTATTATCGGAAAGTTCCATAAGTGCTCTAACGGGATCTTCTGCTTTTCCGGTATTGAGATATACAAGTTTGATACCGTATTCGGCGGCCCATTCGGGAGAAAATATCTCGGCCGCTCTTGCCAGTCTGGCATCATCTATATCGGTAACAACCAAAAGTGAAGGTTTCTTTTTCTGATTAACGGCATAATCTATTGCACCCAAACCCATCGGTCCGGCTCCTGCCAGTATTGCCATTTTCCCGCCTTCTTTTATGCCCATTGTGTGCTCATAATTGACTCTGTTTGTGTGATACATTGCGGCAAAAGCACCGGCTATGCAGGAGTAAGGTTCCGCCAATGAACCTTGGTAATAGGAATCCCCGTTATACTCCAGCAGGCAGTCCATTTCCATAACCTCTTTGGCTACTATCATGTTCTGTATCGTTCCGCCGGTGTATCTGAATGAATAACCCGGAGCCGCATATATATTGGAAGGATGATTAAGGCTGGTCTGCATTGTAAAAAGCTGTCCCTTTTTATATCTGCCTTTATATTTCTTGCCCACTTCCAGTATCTCTCCGCACATCTCATGCCCTATTATTACGGGGTTCTGAGCGATATCTTTCGGTACTCTTTTATGTCCCGCTCCCTGTATGGCGGCTTTATACGATGACATACATATACTGTCGGTTATAACTCTTGCCAATATCTCATCCTCTTTTATTCGGGGCAGTTCAAATTCGTCCAAACGAAGATCATTCACTCCGTATAATCTTAATCCTTTTGTCTTCATACTATCTGTGGCTCCTTTCTTCCTGTTTAATAACCCTGAGCTTCAAGATTTTATCAAGATTCTCCAATGCTTCTCCAGTACCTAAAACAACGCAGGATATGGGATCGTCGGAAATGGTAACCTCCAGACCGGTCTTAATGGAAAGTAAGGTATCCAGTCCGTATATAAGGCTGCCGCCACCGGTCAATACTATACCTCTGTCACCTATGTCCGCAGATAATTCCGGAGGCGTCTTTTCCAGTACATTCTTAACTCCGTCAACAATTTGCTGGACCACCTCATCAAAGGCCTCCATAAGTTCCGAAGAAGTTATTTCGATGGTTCTGGGCAATCCCAAAACCAGATTCCTGCCTCTGACCTGCATTGAGACCTCTTCTTTTCTGGGATATACACAACCGATGCGTATTTTCATTTCCTCGGCCATTCTCTCACCTATCTGAAGGCTGTATTTTCTTCTCATAAACCTGATAATGGCTTCATCAAATGTATCCCCCGCTATTTTTATGGATTTGCTTTTAACAATTCCGCAAAGAGAAATAACC
>JAKPKE010000234.1 GCA_029553855.1 Bacillota bacterium
AATAGACGATCACAGTCAATGCCCTATATGTAACGGTCAATGGTGGCCTCCCGAGAAGCCGGAGAAGATATACAAAAAAGTAACAGTAGCTGATAATATATTTTTTAATCCGAATCGCACAGACATAGACTATAAACCGCCTTTACCTGCCGGAGTGCCGGTTTATAAGGGAGGGGGCAAAAGCGGAAGAAAGCGGAGGAAGAAGATTAAGAGGGATATTAGGGTAGTATATGAAACATAGTTTGAAAATAATGCGAATGAAAGGAGTGAGTTACTATGAGTGAGACAGAAAAGATATTAACTGAATTAGGAATAACCATAAATGAACTTGTCGAATTAGCAATCGCTAAACAAAAAGGAAGGCTTGTGATATTGCCATGCAAAGTTGGTGATAAAGTATATACAATAAGTCGTGTCGATTGCCCTTGTGAAATATGTACACATGGAAAAGAAGTTGAATATTCTGCTATTCAATGTTCACGCTTATATGGCGAAACTTATAAATGTCCTCCACCTCAATACAATATAGATATACATGTATGTGAGGGTTTTACAATACATGGAGACGCAGACGGCAATCCGATTGTATCTGAACCTGGAGAGTGGGGGTATGAAGGACTTGAAAGGTTCTATGGGTGTGATGGCAATATCTATTATGATTATGATGTCGCTAAAGAGGCAGTTGAAGTTATGAGGAATAATAGTTAGTGCATATCATATGATTTGTGAAGGGTTGAAAAAAATAATTGATATGACGTTAGAATCTACACCGACTGCAAAAGAGTGTGAAGTAACCGTCTATGTAAGTGGGGAGAGTAGCATCGGGGCATCCCCAAGCGTAGAAGTTAGAAGTGCAGGGAAGGGTATAGACTGGGATTCGTGGCAATTCATGCTGTATACAGAAGTACCTGTTTATAAGAAAATTACAAAATAAAATTGAGTCGCATTTCATGATTACGGTGATTGAATATTATGCGAACAATGAAAGGTGGGTTAATATGTCAGTTTCAGTGATAAATGAACCTCATAAAGTAAGGGTACGGAAGCCTCATATTTGTCAAGGTTGTGGGAAGAAAATTGAAATGGGCGAAGAAGCAACTTCTAGTACCTTTGCAGAAGGCAGAGATATTTGGACATTTTATGAGTGCGAGGATTGCAGGGGTTATTTTGATTCTAATTGCAATGGATGTCGGGATTTTGAATATTGCATAGGAGAAAATTACTTTGTTGGCACAATTAAAGAGTGCAAAAGAGAGAGGATGCGATAATTCGCAATTCATGATTTATACGAAAAAGTAAAATATTACTAAAAAAGTACTTGAATTTTGACAAACATTATAGTACAATATATGT
>JAKPKE010000239.1 GCA_029553855.1 Bacillota bacterium
ATCAATAGATTTACGGCTATTTTGCCGGATAAAATCCCACAAACGAACCTTTAAGGGATAATATATAATCCACCAATAACAAAACTTGGATTTAAGCTATTCTATAAGGCTTTACAATTCCTATCATTTTAATAGGAATTAGGCTATTACCGGCTTAAATCTGCAGTTATCACATAGACAGCCATCAATATGTTTTTTAATCAATTAAGTATAAAGAACCGGTTAATAAATGAAGTTATAACTATACTATATCTGTTAAAAGTATAATAACAATGGACTTATACGGATATATATCCATATGGATATTATACGACAAAATAGGGATATAGCAATATAGAATACCGTATTACTAATAATAACCAAACTATATATACACTTATATTATAGGTTTTTTATACCTATAATATTATATAGGCAAAAACAACGATATATTAAGGAAAACGAAGCAAAACTGAGTATTTAAGAGTATGAGAGAGATATATTGATATAAAGGGCTAAAATGGGTATTGCATATATGATACAATATGATACAATATCAGTATATTAATAAATCCTATAAATAGGTAGAAAGAGGCATAATAAGACGCGACCGCAAGGCGCGCAGCCAAAAAGGAGGATAACCATGGTACAGAGAGTTTATGGATACGTTAACGGGAAAGCTGTCAGCAGCCGCGATGAATTCATTTTCACAGCGCGCGGCTTCGGCCCGATTGAGAACGACGACGAGCTCCTCGCATTCGCCCAGAAAGTTACATCGAACTGGTACGATGCCGGACACCGCCGGACATTTACGAGCTTCTACCTGAGCGACTACGCATTGAGCGAGCCTTACCGGAGCCTGACGCTGAAAGAGTTTGCCCGGTTGAAGGAGCTGCAGAAGGAAGCCATCGCAGTGGAAAAGACTGCAGACGACGCCCGCGAGTGGAAATACAAGGAGACGATCTACTGGGCCGACAACAGCGTCGAGGAGGTCTGGGAGGACAAGGACGGAAACACCAAGACAGTGATGGTGACAGGACCGCACGGGGACGCATGCTAAACAACTCAAGCGCAGAGTGACGGCCCACAGAGGCCGGTAATGCGGCGGCCCGGTCACAAGCCCGGCAGAAAGGAGAAGGACAATATATAACAAATTTGAAAAGTATTGCGATAACCACGAGATTTTTTACATTGAGGACAGAGGCGGTTATTACTGGATAAACGGCGCGGACGGATACAAAAAAAGCGACTGGACAATTGAAGAAGCGGTAAACGACTACAAGTCAGCAGAAGGAAAAGCACGCCGGTTTGAATCGGAATACCGCGCATGGTGTGACTAATCGCAGAGTGAGCCGGAGCAATCCGGCGTAATGCGGC
>JAKPKE010000273.1 GCA_029553855.1 Bacillota bacterium
TAATTAATTTGTTGCATGAAACTATTATAAAGAAAATATCAGGATAAGAAAACTTTTTTGCTTTTTTCGCGTATATATTATGTGTGTATCCAAAGATTCTTAAGGGGGTAAATCAATGAAAAATAAGAAAAGGATAATTATTATAGCGTCTATAATATTGATTGCAGTGATTATAGGCGCAGTAAGAATAATAACCTCCAGCCGGAGCAAGGTCAAAGAAGTGGAAATAGGAAAGGTTGAGACAAAAAACCTTTTTCAGGTTATTTCTGTAACCGGCAATATTGATGCCAACAATAGAGAAGAAATTGAGCTGCCTATGCAGCAGAAGGTTATAAAGGTTTTTGCCGTTGAAGGGCAGGAAGTCCAGGCCGGAGAACCTATACTGCAAATAGATTCAACCGACTATGAATACCAGCTAAGGAAGTATGAGCTTGGGCTCAGCCTTGCAAACTCAAACCTTGAAAGGCTTATGGACGTCGGCAGGCGAAAAGACAAAAAAACTTTGGAGAATGCGGTAAGGCAGGCGGAAATAGGTCTGGCAAGCTCCGAAGCAAACTATAACGAAGCTAAAAGAAGATTTGACCAGGTCAATATTCTTTATGGCAGCGGTGCGGCTTCAAAAGAAGAATATGAAACCGCCCTGAAAGCTATGAATGACTTAAAAAACCAGCTCGAATTATCCTCAATCCAGCTGGGTAATGCGGTCAACTCCCTTAACGATTTCGATGCGAGCAGAAACGACCAGATAAAAGACCAGAGGAATCAGGTAGAAAGCTCCAAGGCAGACATAGCAAATATAAAGGACAAAATTGAAAAATGCACAATAAAGTCAAGCATTGACGGCAGAATAGTACAGCTCGGAGTTAAGCCGAACCAATACCCGACGATGGACAACAGCATCGTAGCGATATATGATCTGTCGAAGTTTAAGGTAAATGTACAAGTAAGCCAATATGACGCGGTAAGTATAAACCTGGGTCAAAGGTCAACGGTAAAAGTAAAAGGCATAGACACTGAATACAAGGGTACAGTCACGGCAATAAGCGATGCGGCAATCATTACCATGGAAGGCTCAAATAAAGAGCCCAAAGTCAAAATTGAAATAACCCTCGACAATCCCGATAATAGAATAAAAGCAGGCTTTGAGGCGGATATCGATATTACTTTGGAAGAGAGGCTGAACACGGCAGCAGTAGGCTTTGAATCTGTTCTGGAAGATGAGGAAGGAAAACGATACGTTTTTACGGTAGTTAACAATAAAGCAGTAAAAAGGTTTGTCAAGACGGGTCTGGAGACGGATTTTGACATACAAGTGCTTGAAGGCCTGAAGACGGGTGAGCAATATATCAAGAACCCGCCTTCAACCCTGAAGGATGGGGATCCGGTGAAACAGCTTGGGGGTAAGAAAAGTGATAATAAAAGTTGAAAACCTGAGTAAAGTATACGACACGGGGAAAATACAGGTGGAAGCCTTAAGGAATGTCAACTTAGAAATAGAAAAGAAAGAATATGTGGCAATAATGGGAGCCTCCGGCTCAGGTAAATCTACCCTGATGAATATATTGGGATGTCTTGACAGACTGACGGAAGGCAAGTACATGCTTGATGGTGTGGATGTATCCACTCTTGATGATAACCAACTGGCAGCGATAAGAAACAAAAAGGTAGGCTTTGTATTTCAGGCCTTTAACCTTCTTCCGAGACTGTCCGCCTTGGGCAATGTAGAGCTTCCCATGGTTTATTCGGGGATGTCCTACTCGGAAAGAACAGAAAAAGCTAAAATTGCCCTTAATAAGGTTGGCCTGTCCGACAGGGTGCACCATAGGCCCAATGAGCTTTCCGGTGGCCAGAAGCAGAGGGTTGCCATAGCGAGAGCCCTGGTCAATAACCCTGCGATTATCTTAGCCGATGAACCTACAGGAAACCTTGATACAAAGTCCAGTGAAGAAATAATGGATATTTTTGAGGGCCTTAACAACGAAGGAGTAACAATCGTCATGGTTACCCATGAAAAGGATATTGCACAGCATACCAAAAGGGCGGTAGTATTCAGGGACGGTGAAATAATCTCCGATGCCCCCGTAGAAAACAGATTAATACGCAAAGGGGTGATTGCATGAACCTGATTGAAAGCTTCTTATCAGCACTGCAAAGCATAAGGTCTAATAAAATGCGCTCCTTCCTAACAATGCTTGGCATAATAATAGGTATCTCCTCTGTCATAGCAATCGTGTCGATAGGGCAGGGAGGCAAACAGGCAATAATGGGGGAATTCGATGATTTAGGAACCAACGTAATAAATGTAAACCTCAAGTCAATGAACAACGATATAGACGACAGAGATTATCTCACCCTTAAGGACGCAGAACTGATCAAAGCAAAAATCCCCGAAGTTACCACGGTAGTACCAGCCGCAGGCTACATGGGGCAGATAAAGACAGAAAAGGAAAGCAAGTTCTCCGAAATAGACTGCATAACCCACGAATTCAACAAGCTTATGAAAACAGAAATGCTGGCCGGCAGATTCCTTAACGAAAGGGATGTAATGTCCGCAAAAAACGTAATAGTAATAGATGAAATAACAGCAAAAAAGCTCTTTAAGAGTCCCGAAAAAGCAATAGGCCAGAAGGTCAAAGTAACAATAGACAACAATAACAGCAACCTTACAGTCATAGGGGTGTCCGAGGCTCAAGGCGGAAGCATGGCCACTATGTTCGGGGATAATTATCCGGGTTTCGGCTATATTCCGATTACAATAAGCGAGAGGGTCATGCCGGGTGTAAAGATAACGTTTTTTTCCGTTTTGCTTGACAACATGGATAATTCCAAAGAAGTGGCGACCAGAATAGTGCATCTCTTAGAACAGACTCATCGGAACGAAGGGAAATATGCGGCGGAGGAAGGATTTAAACAGCTGGATATGCTCAATAATGTAATAAACATCTTCACAATGGTAATTGGAGCGATTGCGGGCATATCACTGGTGGTCGGCGGCATTGGAGTTATGAACATAATGCTGGTATCCGTAACTGAAAGGACCAGGGAAATAGGGATACGAAAAGCACTTGGTGCCAGGAACAGGGATATCATGCTGCAATTTCTGACTGAATCCATCATACTCTGCCTTATCGGGGGGACAATAGGAATGACCCTGGGAATATCCCTGGGCTTTATTGCGGGGAAGATGATAAATATACCTCTTGGGGTATCGCCCTTCGTCATATTTATTGCCTTCGCCTTCTCTTCGGCAGTAGGGATATTCTTCGGACTTTACCCTGCCAATAAGGCTGCAAAACTGGATCCAATAGAAGCGCTGAGGTACGAATAAGGGCGAACATTGTTCGCCCTCAGTTTTACCCTATTTTACATTAACCGATATTACTTTGAACATCTTGCCTCTTTGATATATATTGAAGCCTCCCTGCTCATAGCCCTTGACTCTAATTTCTTTCCCTACTGAGCCGGCAAGGAGCCTTGCTAGATATTTACTGTCTTTTTCATGTACGATTACATATATTCCGTCCTTTGTTTCCAACTCATAATGGCGCCCCTCTATATCGTTAATTTCCAGTTTGCCGTTCAATTCCTCAGGCACTGTAATTAGGCCAAAGCTGTCCATAACCCTCTTTACTATTACCGTGGCCTGTGCTCTTGTAGCAGTGCTTCCTACGCCAAATTTATTTCCGCCTATGCCCATGACAAGACCCCTTTCATAGGCTGCCACTACGCTTTTTTCCGCCCAATCCTGAATGCTTCCCTTATCATCAAAGGGCAGAACGGATTTGCCAAGATCAGTTTCTATGCCCATAGCTCTAATTATCATTGTGGTAAGCTGCTCTCTGGTCACAGTATCATTGGGGCCAAAGGTCCCATCGCTATTTCCTTTTGTTATGCCATATTTCGCAGCAGTCTCAATGTAGGAAAAATCAGGATTCCCAATACCTACATCCTTGAAGGTTCCTTTTGCGGGAGTTATCAGTTCAATGCTCTTATCAGGGTCATATCTGAGCACATTAACAAGCATTTTGATAATTTCCGCTCTTGTGATATTCACATCGGGGCCGAATTCCTTATTTGCTGCAGCTTCTATTATATGCTTTGAAGCCATTAATTCTATCTCCGGCTTTGCCCAGTGCCTGTCAATATCCTTATAGGTGAAATCCGACCTCATAACGGCATATTTGCTGAAATGGCCGGTATCAAAGGTTATCGTATTCTTCGCCTGATCATAAACGCCGCCTACATATTCCCAGGCTTTCTTCTCGGCATTGTACCAGTATACACCTAATTTAGAGCCATCAATTCCCTTTATCTCTTTCTCACTGAGCTTGATGCTGATCTTGAGCATCTGAACAAACCTGCCGATATCTATGGTGCCCTTGCTTGTCTTGAGCTCTGCAGTGAATTCAAATACCCTGTCGCCTATCCTGTAGATACCTGCTGAAGTATTGCCTTCAAGCCCCTTCGCTTCTTCTCCTGTAATTTCCCTGATATTTATGCCCAGTCTTGCTGTGCTGTCGTTTATATATTCCTTTACTTTTTCGGTCAGCAATGCTGAAGCAGGAATCTCCAATTCTACACCTGCCCCGGTCAAAGTAATTGATTTCCCAGAGTCCCCCAGATCCTTAACAGTCTTTGCGCTCATTGATACAGAATGAATCCCATTTATTCTTACCATAGATATTTCAATATTGGAGCCGGTTTTAGAATCCTTCAGCGCTGCCGCTATCTTGCCGTCTATAGAGGGATTGGGAGGCATCGGTGCGCCACCCCCGCCACCACCGCCGCCTCCGCTAGGGCTGCCGCCGGAAGGCGTTCCACCGCCGGATCCGTCCTCGGTACCGGAACCGGTATTG
>JAKPKE010000299.1 GCA_029553855.1 Bacillota bacterium
ATTAATATTTCAGGTAAACCTGGCATTGCCATACACTACCCCCCCTTATAGAGATATTGTGTACATCCATGATATTATATAACCATAAAAAACATGAAGCATTAATCATACATTTAATATAACTATCACCATACATATATACTTCAATGCATGGCTGCCGATATGGTAATAAATCCCAAAACAAATATTACCTATTTAAAAAACTTTTGGCAAAATTACCTGCATATCCCATACCTTGATGGTTATAAAACCTCCTGAAACAATATACCGCCCATCGGGGCTATACACTACAGATTGAACAAAACCATCATGCCCTCGTAGTGTTGCCACCTCCTTATAGGTTCTGGCATCCCATACCTTGATGGTTGTATCACTACTTCCTGAAACAATATACCGCCCATCAGGGCTATACGCTACAGATGCAACATCATCATTATGCCCTGTGAGCGTTGCCACCTCCTTATAGGTTCTGGCATCCCATACCTTTATAGTGTTATCCCTACTTCCTGAAACAATATACCGCCCATCAGGACTATACGCTACAGAATTAACATTATCATTATGCCCTCGTAGTGTTGCCACCGCTGTATAGGTTTGTGCATCCCATACCTTAATGGTTTTATCCCAACTCCCTGATACAATATACCGCCCATCGGGGCTATACACTACAGATTGAACAACACCATCATGCCCTGAGAGTGTTGCCACCTCCTTATAGGTTTTAGCATCCCATACCTTGATGGTGTGATCCAAACTTCCTGAAACAATATACTTCCCATCAGGACTATACGCTACAGATAAAACAAGTTGAGTATGCCCTGTGAGCGTTGCCACCTCCTTATAGGTTCTGGTATCCCATACCTTAATGGTTTTATCTTGACTTCCTGATACAATATACCGCCCATCGGGGCTATACACTACAGATTGAACAAAACCATCATGCCCTCGTAGTGTTGCCACCTCCTCATAGGTTGTTGCATCCCATACCTTGATGGCTCTATCAGCACTCCCTGAAACAATATACCGCCCATCGGGGCTATACGTTACAGATTCAACACTATCATTATGTGCATTTTTTATAGTTATTGAATTATAACATTTTGCCTTATAATATATTTCCTTTTCAGCAACATTGCCTTTTTGAACAACAGCATGGTATAGTCTTTTATAGTTGGCAAGATTACACGCTGTACGTGCTATTGTTGCATCCCATATCCTGACGGTTGTATCCAAATTCCCTGAAACAATATATTTCCCATCAGGACTATATGCTACAGAATAAACATGACCATAATTCTCGGAGAGCGTTGCCACCCCTGTATAGGTTTGTGCATCCCATACCTTTATACTGTCATCCCAACTTCCTGAAACAATATACTTTCCATCGGGGCTATACGCTACAGATAAAACACTATTATCATGTCCTGTGAGCGTTGCCACCTCCTTATAGGTTCTAGCATCCCATACCTTGATAGTTGTATCATTACTGCCTGATACAATATACCGCCCATCGGGGCTATACGCTACAGATTGAACATTACCATTATGCCCTCGTAGTGTTGCCACCCCTGTATAGGTTTGTGCATCCCATACCTTTATACTGTCATCCCAACTTCCTGAAACAATATACTTTCCATCGGGGCTATACACTACAGATAAAACCACGTCTTTATGCCCTATGAGCGTTGCCAACTCCTTATAGGTTGTTGCATCCCATACCTTGATGGTTTTATCCCAACTCCCTGATACAATATACCGCCCATCGGGGCTATACACTACAGATTGAACAAAACCATCATGCCCTCGTAGTGTTGCCACCTCCTTATAGGTTCTGGCATCCCATACCTTGATAGTTGCATCTTCACTTCCTGATACAATATACCGCCCATCGGGGCTATACGCTACAGAATAAACCCAACGATTATGCCCTCGTAGTGTTTCCACCTCTTTATAGGTTCTGGCATCCCATACCTTGATAGTGTTATCCCTACTTCCTGATACAATATACCGCCCATCGGGGCTATACGCTACAGAATTAACCAAATCATTATGCCCTGTGAGCGTTGCCACCGCTGCTTGTTTACTGCAATCAATGTTGTTTATGCCAATGCTCTTGTTCTTAATAACCACATGGTGACTTATTACTGGCTCAATCTGTATGACAATATCAGCTCCATACGCATAGCTATTAAGCTCGTGCTCAATATCATCTACTGCATTTACGGGCTTGCCGTTAACCGATACTATCGCATCCCCCATGCTTATGATATTTTTTGCCACTATGTCCTCTGATAGACCTGCTATGACCGGCTTTGTATCCTTACCCTGTAGCTTCATTGCCACCACTGCTATGCCAGCCTTACCATGAAAATAGTCTGCCTCATTGATGACAGTACCCCCTATCACCTGCACTGCCTCATTATACTGCCGTACCGTTTCTTTAGTCATATACTGTCTATGGGCTGTCAGCATCTCATACGCCTGCTGTATAGTCTTCTTTGCATTTTTACTATCATCCTTGTAGTTATAGTACTGCGCTATATCTAAATATGCCTGTACCCTGTTGCTGGTATACCCCTGCCCGGTGGTTATGATTGCCATGAGTTTTACAGCATAGTCATTGACATACTCATCCCGTTTGCTGCCGGCACTCCGCACTGCCATGGTATACGCCTGCTTCATGCTTTCATACGCACCCGCAAAGTTATAGCCGCTAAACTGCTGCTGGCTTGCCTTTTCATATACCTTCATATAACGATACTGTATCCCCTCAAGCGTTGCCTGCTTCCCGTCGCCCCACCTGCTGTCGTCTATACGCTCAACCTCATCTGCCAGCGCACCATACCTGCCTGCTACTTTTTGTAAGGCTTCTACTGTGGCGGCCTTGTTGAATGCTTCATCAACCTCATATACCCGCTGCGCATACAGCTTGCCATAGCTAGAATCCCTGCGCTGTGCTACCTGTTGTCGTATATCCTGCACCTTCATCTGCTTGTCTGCTGTCAATTTTGTGGCAATCTTATCCAGTACCGCCTGATATACCGCAATTGCTTTTTCATACTTATTCTTGGCATACAGCGCATCCCCTTCCTCTATCTCTTCCTTCAATGCTGCTGTAATGCGGTTTACCCCCTCATCACTGGTTACAAACTGTATGGCTGTTATCTCCTTAACGCTGATTGGTGCTAATGCTAACGGCGCAATTTCCTCCCTTCCCTTTGCTGCGACTATCGTATACTTGCTGTCAATGAGCTTTTTGGCTATCTCCTTTATATAATACTCCTTCTGTGCCATCGCAAACTGGTACTGCACCACCGACTTGACATCTATCTGCAAGCTCTTCCTGTCACGCACTAGATTTTTTCCCTTGAATATCCCGGTATCACCCTGTACTGTAAGCTCACCATACAGTATCTCATCCGCATCTATGGCATCCGCTATCTGCTGCTGACAGCTTTCCGCTGTACATCCCCCCGCCATAAGCTGTTCTGCCTTTTTGTACATTACCTTGATATCATCATCGGTGATAACACGGTACTGACTGCCATACTCGTACAGCGTTACCTCTATAATGTTGCGTATCTCCCTGGCCATGGATGCAGGCGCACCCTCTACCGATATACCGGATATATATATCTTCCTCTTTTCCTGCTGGGCATGGGTTGCTGTTTGTGGCATGCTAACTGCTACCATCAATACACCCAGCAGTGCTACCAGTATGGTTTTCTTTCCCATGAAACGCTCCTCCAGATTGGGTAAATAATTCAAGCCTCTGAACAAAAATAAAAATTCTAAAAAATCATACTTCCAACGCTAAAAATTGTCAATTTTTCAAAAAATCAACCTTCCCATAGATTGTACCATGATGTTTCCAATGCTACCTCATCACTGTTACCTTCCTTAAATCTTGTTTTGCCACTAAATTTTATTACCATCCTTATACAACCCTTATACCACGTGATGCACTATGAGACTTTTCATTCGATACAGATTATAGGC
>JAKPKE010000001.1 GCA_029553855.1 Bacillota bacterium
TATTCCCCCTGCGGCTATTATTGGAATAGTTCTGCCGGACTTATCCTCAAAGGGTTTTACTTCTTTTACGACCTGGGGCACGATTTTTTCCAGAGAGTACTCTTCATCAAAAATTTGATCTTCCTTGAAACCCAAGTGTCCTCCGGCTTTGGGCCCTTCCACTACCATAGCATCCGGAAGATAATTGTATTTATCCAGCCACTTTCTGCAGATGATACTTGCTGCACGGGCTGAAGAAACAATGGGAATCAGCTTTGTTTGATATTTTTCTTCAAGATACTGTGGAAGATTAAGGGGAAGGCCGGCACCGGAAAATATAATATCAATGCCTTCTTCAATAGCAGTCTTGACAAATTCCGCATAGTTGTTTAATGCAACCATAATGTTAACGCCTATTATACCCTTTGTTTTATTACGGGCTTTCCTTATTTCACTTCTAAGCCTGTTCAGGTTGGCTTCAAGAAAATTAATGGAAAAATCGTAATCCAGCATGCCGATTCCCGCCGCGGCAATGACTCCTATTCCGCCTTCGTTCGCCACTGCCGCTGCAAGGCCTGACAGCGATATCCCGACTCCCATGCCGCCTTGTATTATAGGCAGCCTGGCTGTAAGATTTCCTATCTTTAGTTCCTTAAGTTTGTTTATGTTCATAAAAACCTCCGCTAATGTATGAATTGACCCTTACAATGAAGTATACCATAACTTAGGATTTGTGAATATCAAAGTTTTACGTGACAGATAATTGAATAAAGCTTAAAATACTAAAATATTAACACTACCAAATAAATCTTGGTGTTGAATTTTTCTTAAAGTTGATATAGAATATAAGTTGTCAAAGAAAAGTGGGCTTGTGGCGCAGCTAAAAGCGCAAGCTATCTGATGCGCAGCTCCACAAAAGAAATGACATGAAAACCGAAAATGCTGGTAAACCGCATGAATAAAGGGTTTTCCGCTGTGGGGGCCTGTAACTCAGCTGGGAGAGTACCTGAATGGCATTCAGGAAGTCGCGCGTTCGATCCGCGTCAGGTCCACCAAAATGCTGAATTTAATATTTCTCCGAGTCCATGCTTCCTAAGGCATAAGGCTAAGGAATATGGACCGATAGGGTATCGTTGGAAACAACGGTGCCTCCCTTTTGGAAAGGAGCAGTGAAATATATATATGCACATATCTTTTTTATGTGTATATAAGTATTGTCCCTCCTTCCAAATTGGCAAGGGGGATTTATTTTTTAGGAAAGTTATACTTTTCTAAAAAATAAAAAACCTTTGATTTAACTGCCCGTGCCGGAATTTCCAACTGTGTTGGAAAAGGCACATGGGCTATATGCGGTCGCAGCCGCATTTGTACTTGTGTAAAAATTTGAATGGAGGGACAGTATAATGGAAACAGTAAGTATTACAATCGATGGTATTAAAACTCAAGTGCCTAATAATTACACCATACTTGAAGCAGCAAAATCACTAAGCATCAATATACCAACCCTTTGTTTCCTGAAAGGGCTCAATGAGGTAGGAGCTTGCAGAATATGCGTTGTAGAGGTTCAAGGAGCAAAAACTCTTCAAGCAGCATGTGTTATGCAGGTTTCTGAGGGAATGGTTGTCAAAACATGCTCTCCTGCTGTGCTGGAGTCAAGAAGAACAACATTGGACCTCATTCTTTCAAGGCATGAAAGAGAATGCCTTACATGCTCACGAAACTTAAACTGCGAACTGCAGAAGCTTTGCGAAGAAATGGGAATAGATAAAGTGAGCTTTGAAGGCGAAAAGGTAAGATATGAATTGGATGAAGCTTCACCTTCCATAGTAAGGGATCAGAATAAATGTATATTGTGCGGAAGATGCATATCTGTGTGCAAGAGTATTCAGCATACGGGAGCTATAGGTTTTGCTAACAGAGGAGTAAAGACAACAGTCACTACACCTTATGGCAAGGCCCTTACAGAAATAAACTGCATAAACTGCGGACAGTGCATAAAGATTTGTCCTGTAGGCGCATTGAGTGAGAAAGATGATACCCGGAAGGTATGGGATGCCATAAATGACCCTGATATGCATGTTGTTGTGCAGACTGCACCGGCAGTGCGGGTTGGTCTGGGAGAAGAGTTCGGCATGCCTATAGGAACAAACGTGGAAGGCAAGATGATAAATGCGCTCAGAAGATTGGGCTTTGACAAGGTATTTGACACCAATTTCACGGCAGACCTTACAATTCTCGAAGAAGGAACCGAATTGCTTAACAGGATTAAAAATGGTGGTAAGCTTCCGCTTATTACATCCTGTTCCCCGGGTTGGATAAAATTCTGTGAGCATAATTACCATGAATTCCTTGACAATATTTCTTCCTGCAAATCACCTCAGCAGATGTTCGGTGCCGTGGCAAAATCTTACTATGCTGAGAAAGCAGGTATTGATCCGAAAAAAATATTTGTTGTATCGGTTATGCCATGTACAGCAAAGAAGTATGAATGCGGCAGGGAAGAAATGAATGTAGACGGCTTAAGGGATGTTGATGCAGTTCTTACAACAAGGGAGCTTGCCAAGATGATAAAGCAGGCAAGGATAGACTTTAACGCTATAGCCGATGGAGAATATGACAGCATGATGAGTGATTCCACAGGAGCAGCAGTAATCTTCGGAGCTACAGGCGGGGTTATGGAAGCAGCATTGAGAACGGTTGCGGATATATTGACAGGAGAGGATCTCAAGAAAATAGATTACACACCTGTAAGAGGCCTGGAGGGAATAAAGGAAGCAACAGTAAACGTCAGCGGAGTGGATATAAAGGTTGCAGTTGCTAATGGTGCAGGAAATGCAGCAAAGCTTCTTGACAGGGTAAAAAGCGGTGAAGCAAATTATCATTTTATAGAAATAATGGCTTGCCCCGGAGGATGCATAAATGGCGGAGGACAGCCGATAATAATGGATAAGGAAAAGACAGAAGAAGTGCTGAAGCTCAGAGCAAAGGGATTATATGATATCGACAAAGACAGAAAGTTTAGGAAGTCCCATGAAAACCCGGAGGTAAAGAAGCTTTATGAAGAGTATCTTGAGAAACCCAACAGCCATAAGGCTCATCACTTGCTTCATACGAACTATGTAGAAAGGGACAGGGTATAAGTCGGTAAATGAAAGGTAATCTGAATATATTAACAAAAGCAGCAGTATTATTGGCTGTCGCAATAGTATTTCAGCTTGCTAAGATGGGCCAGTACGTAACCGGAACAGGGATTAATGCAGTACTTATTGCGGCCGTTGGAGTTTGCGGGCTGCCTTGGGCAGCTGCAATCGGTGCAATGACACCTGTGCTGGCAGTGGTGCTGGGTGTACAGCCGCCTCCAACAGTTGTACTGGTTCCATTTATTATATCAGGCAATATACTATATGTGATTTTATTTAAGGTTGTTAAAAGGTATAACGAATATATTGGTGTAATTGCGGCAGCTGCAGGGAAATTCATACTGCTCTATACGGCAGCAAATGTAATATTCAACAAACTGCCTGCGCCAATAAAGCTTGCTTTTGGTTTTCCTCAGCTGATTACTGCGGCGGCCGGAGGAGCAGTTGCATTGATAATACTGAGGGCAGTGAAGGAAAAGAAATTCACGGATAAATAAATACTATTAATAATAAAGGGCTGTCTTTAGCGAAATTTGACAAGACAAGCCTTTTATTTAAATGAGCTTACTTGAAAAATCATGCATTATCAGTCAACCGGCATATTACGAAGGGGAGGAGCAGGATGCGGATTAGTACGGATTTACACCATTGCCTGCAGTATGGGTATTTGGTATAATTGTAATATAAAGGTGGGGCTGCAATAACATTCATTGCAGGAATGATATTGAAAAGCACCACGATAAGCATGAAGCGGAAAAATAATAGAATTGAAAGGAGAATAGTATGTACATAAAAAACAGAATGACCAAAAATCCATATACAATACCATCCAGCACAACTATTGCAGACGCAGTGGCACTTTTCAGAGAAAAGAGGTTTAAGAGATTTCCTGTAGTAGATAACGGGAAATTAGTAGGTGTGCTTACAAAAGGTGATATTCAAACAGTATCGCCTACAAAGGCTACATCTTTGAGTATCTTCGAAGTTAATTATTTTCTGTCTAAAATAACAGTTAAGGAAGCAATGACTAAAAAAGTTATCACCATAGAGGCTGACTGTTTATTGGAAGAAGCTGCGGTTGCAATGAGGGAAAACAAAATCAGCACGCTTCCGGTTTTGGAAAAAGGAAAACTGGTGGGAATTATTACAGAAAGCGATATATTTGACGCTTTCATAGATTTGTTGGGTTTTAAAGACAAAGGGAGCCGTATAACCATAGAAACTAAAGATGTACCCGGGGGCATAGCAGATATTTCCGAAGTATTTTCTTCTTTACATATTAATATAACCCATATAGCGATGTTTGCCGGCAACGGGGTCAGGGATTTGGTAATAAGGTCATCTGTATCGGATATTTCCGAAATAGAGAAAAGGCTTAATGAAAAAGGATATAAAATAAAACATGTATTGATTAGTAAATAGCAGCAGTTTATTAAGATACCGCAGTTTGCAGCTTGGGAAGGCTGCTTGCTGCGGTATCTTTATTGCATGGGAAAATCTAACTTGTCTGTTCATGCAACATTATTGACATATGTTAGAAATAGAGTATAATTAGGAATTGAAAGGGACATATGTCAATAACTAGAAAGAAGGAAATTTTATTTGTTGAAAGCACTTGCAGTAATTTAAATATATAAATAACGCGGTGCTTTCTATATATTAATATTTAGGGAGGTTTTTGTTATGTCTTACAGCCCGTCGTTAGGAAGCTCCTTGACTCATACCAGGCTAAGGGACCCGGAACATATATCCGATTTCTCAGGTATGTGTGCAGTATGCACAGCTGATTGCACAGGCCCTTGTGAAATTGGACTATCGGCTGTGCGGGGCTCAGAAGCGATCTATCCTTATGCAACAGACATAAATCAATTTGCTTCCGAAAAAAGTTATCCCCTGGACTTTTCACATTTCAACATCAACGGGAGGGTATTCGGAGCATTGGGTTGCCACGAAGACGCCAATTTAGCAACCTTCCCAAAAGCAAACATTAATACATACTTCGGAATAAACAAAAAAATCAACTTAAAAGCACCTTTTGTTCTGCCTGCCATGGCTAAATTGAACTGGAGAGATTACTATGCCGGGGCGGCATTAGCAGGTGTATTGGCAGTAATAGGGGAAGATGTAGTTGCAAAAGATAAGGATTTGGTTTTGGAAAACGGCAAAGTCGCCTCTTCGCCTCTAATTGCCGAGATGGTATCATCCTTCAGGAAATATTATCGTGGTTATGGAGACATTATCCTGCAGGCTAATTATGATGATGAAAACCTGGCTGTGTTGGATTATTCGATTACCAAACTGGGTGTAAAAACAGTAGAACTTAAATTTGGGCAGGCAGCTAAAGGAATACAGGGCATGGGAAGGGTAAAAAACATTGAAGACGCATTGAAATTTCAAAAGATGGGCTATCTGATTTATCCTGATCCCTCCGACCCGGTTATAGCTGAAAACTATAAAAAAGGGATAGGCCAAGTGTTTGAAAAAATAGGCAAGCTGCCTATGTGGGATGAGGATATACTGATTAAACGGGTGGCAAGGCTGAAAGAGCTGGGAGCCGAGCAAGTCTGCTTCAAAACCGGACCCTTTGACCCCCGGGATCTGATCAGGATTATTAAAATCGCATCGAAGGCCGGAGTGGATTTAATCACATTTGACGGTGCAGGAGGAGGCTCCGGCAACAGTCCGGTTAAAATGATGAATGAATGGGGCATTCCTACAGTCAATATGGAAAGTATGCTGTATAGAATATTAAAGAAATTTAAAGAGAAAAATTATCCTATTCCGCAAATTGCTGTAGCAGGAGGGTTTGCTACGGAGGATCATATATTTAAAGGACTGGCATTAGGTGCCCCATATATAGATTTGATAGCAATAGGCAGGGCTGCTATGGCAGCTGCTATGGCAGGCAAGCAAATAGGAGATTTGATAAGCAAGGGAACGGTGCCTAAAGAATACCAGAGATTTGGTTCTTCCATGGAAGAAATATTCGGTGATATCAGAGAGCTTAAGGGCTTGTATGGCAGCGATGCCGTCAATATTTCCGCCGGAGCCGTAGGTGTGTATTCATTTATAAATAGAGTGTCGGCAGGGCTTAAACAGTTTATGGCACTTAACCGGAAGTTTTCCTTGGAATATATAGACAGAAGCGACATAATTCCATTAACCGACCTGGCAGCCAGGGTTACAGGACTGGAAACCTACAGCGATATAGCAGACAGGGAAATAGAGAAATTATAAGCATCGGATACTGTCGCTATGGATCAGGCATTTCTGTTCGGATTCTATGCAGGCGGCAAGCGATAGGAAGGGCGCATGAATGGCATCTTGGGACGGTTGGGAGGAGAGGGAATTGATCACAGGCTCGATAGTCTCAGGGGCAGTGACTGGCTACTTAAATGTTTGACATATTATGTAATATGAAATAAAATATTCTTAATACTGCTGCATAAGGTACATTATATGCAGCCACAGTTTGTTGACAATCTGGCACCCAAAAATAGATTGGAGATGAGTCTATGAAAAGGTTTATATCATTACTTTTGTCTCTATTGATTGCTTTCTCTGCTTTTCCTGTGGCTGCAGAAGCCCCGGTGATAGGAGTAACCCTGCCTGAAATGACATCGGGAGAATTCAGTAATACTGCTGTGAGCGACACGGCATTAAAAGCATTGTTTCAATTCAACAGGGACTTGCCTCGATATGACTGGGGCCCAAAAGCGCCTGCACCGGCCAAGCTTGCAGGTGTCACCTATACCCTTGCGGATAATGTAGTAAAGGTAAATTCCGAAATCACCGGAAATATCCGCTCGGTTCAGCAGGTGGAAAATCCAAATACCAGAGCTGTTGGAAATATCAACAGTATTGTAGAACAAGGCGGACTGATTAAGGCTGAACAGCTGAAAGCTGCCGCCGGTCTCCCTTTAATAAAGCCCGGCTCGGTATTTGTGGATTTGGAGAACAATCTGGCTTTCAAAGTTCCTGCGCTTCCCTCCGGGGAAGGTGACAAATTTCAGGGATATATGCCTGTAGTAAGGCCAGAAATACAGGAGATAATCAAGGATTTCAATATTCCTGAGCAGACAGTGCGGCTAAACCAGGGAAACGTCACTCATTTTGTCGAGGATGCCGATGGAAACAGTCTGGACAAATATCTGAAAAAGCCCGGACAAACCCAAGTAATGTCTAATAGTACAACCATGGAGCCAATTAAACCTACCCATTTGAAAAATATCATAGCAGAGTTCAGTTTCCCGGCAGGGGGCGTAAACCTGAACGGAGTTACTCCAAGCGGTGGATCAGTAACGGTAAATGTAAAGGGTTACCTCGGCATAGGCGACATGGATCTGGACGGATATTATAAGAAATGGAAGTATGCCTTCTGGTTTTCCGTTGCGGAAGAAATGCAGCTTCAAGCAACTGTTGCCATGGATATGAAGGAAGAGGTACGCATACCGATTTTAGGAGTGGACATAGGCTTTGATTCGGATATTGGCAGTATTGCCGGCGGACTTTTCCTTGTTGTAGGTGTTGACGGCAAGTTTACCCTTGAAATAGAAGCGCGGCAGTGGGTGAAACTGGACAAGGTTGGTCTCCAAGGCAAATGTGCATATTATGTGCCTTATACTATAGGACCTCTACTAAAGGTTGGGGATAATGGCTTTGACCTGGATTCCCATTTTAGCGGAGCAGTAAGCGGATACGTAAAGGCAGGAGCCCTGCTGGAACTAAGCCTGCTTGGCCTTGACATCGTCGGAGCAGGCGTATTTGCCGGTATGGGGGCGAGAGCTGCCGTCTTGGATGAGTACATTGAAGCAGATTTATACGGCATCGTGCAGGCATATGTTAAATTTATCGGGAAACAAAAAAATATTATTAACTGGCAGCCCAACATCCTGCACAAAAGGCAGAAAAACACCGCCGGATATATATTAACCTTTAAGGAGGTTTGCGGCTACCGGGATGAGGTTTGGGGCACACTTCGATATGATGGGGGTGCAAAAGGAATCTTACCGGAACCTGACAAGGATATAACCATATTTGTGAGAAAATCAAATAACAATTTGGCAGGTGTTGCCGCCAATGAAAAGAGCTATCTAACCAAAACTGATGAAAATGGAAATTTTTATAAACCAGGAGTAGTATTGCATAAGGGGGATGAAGTATATATCCGCCTTAAGGAAAAGAACAGTAATAAATATGTCAATTCAGAATCTGTTACACCTACATTCCCATTTGACAAGGTAATCGTTCTTGAAGCAGACTTTTTCAACGACTATGTCAAAGGCTATGTACCCCCGGCAATTGTTAAGGATTGGGCTACAGAGGGACAAAAGGAAATTGTATTTGAACTTAATAAAAGCTCAAACAGCTCGATGAAGGTAAACGGAAAGACTGTCACACTGGACAGTCATGGCTTCTTCAACCTGACGGGGACCAATGTGCTTCCATCTGATACAGTCTCCGCTGAGCTGAAATTCGACGGCTGGGTCGTTAATTCAAATACTGTAGTGCCTACAGTAGATTTTGGCGCACAATCCATACGAATTCCGGTTTCATATGAGAAAACGGCTGAAAACGGCAAACCGGCAGATGTGGCGAAGCTGAATGAAACCATAATAGTTACAAATAACCGGGGTACAAAGGTTTATACGGGAGATGCGGCATTTACTGTCAGCGGATATACACAGGCTGCAACAGCCTGCTATATAATAAATCCAAAAACAGGTCTGCCGATTATACAGGCTATGGGTATTGGGGCTCAGACCCAGCCGGTGAAGCTGTATGCCATACAGGAGGCGGAAGCGGATGAGCTTGGCGCATCATACTTTACCAATGCAATTACAAAGAAGTGGATATGGGAGCCTGAGCCGAAGCCGGAAAGAGTACCTTTATCCCTTGCAAGACCCGGCGCTCAGATTAAGCCTACGGCTGTCATACCGCCCCACATAGTTGCAGTGCCGAAGGAAACAGATACGGTACAGGCAAATTCAGGCATGAATTCGATTCGTCCTATAGATCCCGACTTTAAAAAGATGATGCCGGGCCTGCCTCAGAAATCCTTCACCCTGAGCTATGATGATGCTTTTGATAAGTATAGCGACTACGAATATTATAACGATATTATAGGTAAAATGGATAATTACAGCAGACAGGTAGACGGCACAAAGGCATTAAAATGGGATGGCAGGATTGTAATCACCTATGAAGGCGCTCAGATCATTATGGAAGTCAAGGATGAACGCAGAGGGGGCGGGGATTCTAAATTTGAGACATTATCTTCCGAATGGATGGGCAAAGACGTAAAAGGCATGCTTAACCGTTATATGGAAAAAATGGGGGGGAGTCTTGTATTT
>JAKPKE010000005.1 GCA_029553855.1 Bacillota bacterium
TGTAATACCGAATGTGACAACTCCGAAAAGCAGCATCAGCATGGAATTGTCCGCGGGAGTGAAAATATCTCCCTCCTGTGTGCCTAATGTAACGAAGTTTATGAATGCTTTATAGCCCAAAGGCGTGTTGTTGACTTTGGGACAGGTTACCATGAAGACGACATAACCGACCTGAATAAGAAAGTATATTAAACCTTTTATTATCTGACCGTGGTATATGTTTCCCGCACCCATTATGAAGTGAGACATTTTGGTGCCTATACTGCCATCCATAAAACGTTTATAGAAATTTATGAAGGGTTGCGCAATTCTTTGAAAAAATCCGCTTATCCCGTATTTTTTCCTGTCCATATTTTAGCCTCCGTTCGACCGACTTTTATTCTCTTTCTCCGGTTTTCCAAATATTCTCAACTTTCTGCAACTGAGTCCTTATAGCCTCCGTTGTACCGAATAAACCGTCTTTGTTCTCCAATATCTCCCTTATAAGATCGGGAGCGCCTTTGGAGTAGTAATAGAATTGAGATGTGGGAGTACCGAAGGGCTGGGGAATTCCGTAATCAAACATATCCAACTGTCTGGCAGCCAATTCGGTTTCCAGATTATCGGTCTGCATTGAGGCAAATTCCTTGGCTGCATTTTTGTATGCGGGCAGATTGGCACATTCAATGAAGGACTGTTCCTGTACTTCCTTGCTTGTCAAGAAAAGCAATATGTCTTCCAGATAATCGGCTTTATCACTTCCTTTTTTCATAACAAAGACTTTACAGTCGGCAAAGGTGCCGCTTCTGTATACAGTACCCGCCTTGACATTTGTTCCCTTGACATCCTCCGACGTCAGTGTAAAGGAAGGAAGTGTGGCTATTCCGAGATTTGCTCCCAGAGCAGCTTTTGCCGCATTGAATTTCCATGCACCGGTTATTACGCCTAAAGAAATCTCGTCTCTCAACTCTATTTCCCATCCCGAGTCGGTGGGCATCTTGGCGCCGTTAGCACCGGTAAAGAACCGTTGGCCCCACTGCATTATTGCCACTACTTCATCGGAAGTAAAATTGCAGTTTTCGGTAATGCCGTCTTCATACAATACGGTAGGCATTCTATTTGTCGTCTCGTTTTTGGCAAGAACCAAAAATGAGTTATTGAATCCGTCCGATCCCGTAAGAGAGACCGACTGCATATTATGCTTTTTCGCTGCTGCCCATATTCCTTCCCATGTTTTTACATCGTCTTTTGTCAGGTATTTTGTGTTATACATCAGAATAAGCGACTGTGCGATATACGGAATACCGAAGGTATACGTTGTGCCTTGTACATTCATATCGATAACATCCAGGAATGCCTGAGGATTATCGGATTTTATCTGAGTCAATAAGGCCTGGCTTCTGACCGGAGCTATTGCCGATGCACCTGCCGTAAGCTTGGGCAGATTGTCATGTGCAATGGTAAAGATATCCGCGCCGGCATCTATGTCATCCAGCACCTTTGATGCTGCCGAACCGGTATCCACTCCCTGTACCGCAATCTCGTAAGGGAAATCCTCACCGGTTTTGGCTTTGTAGTTTTCCACATACTCCGCCATCTTGGCAGTGTAAAAATCTACCGATTCCACACCCACCCATATAGTGAGAGGGTTGGCCTTTTTTGCACATCCGGCAAATAATGCCATAATCATACATATGGCCAAAAGCAATGCCAATGACCTGAACGATTTTATTCTTCTCATATTCACTCCTCCTGTAAAGATACAAATCTAATTGATTTTATGTTCTATTAACATACAAATTATACATCCATTGAATAGTAAGTGTCAAATATTGTTGCGGTTTTAAATTTACAATTATTTGAAGAGAAATTTATATAAAAAAGAGTAAAATAAACGGCATTTCACATTAAAGAAAGCAGGGCCGCCACATCAAAAACATCGGTAATGAGGTACAGGGTGACTATGGATACCAGTGTGGAAAAAGCCACGATTGAAGAAGCAAGTTTCTCGTCATTATTGTATTTCATGGCCAATATTCCCGTTATTGCCGCCGACGGCATGGCATTTATTATAAATACAACATAAACGGATATTCTCGGTATTGAGGGAAAAAGAAGGAATATCAGTACGAATGCGGGTATTACCAGCAGGCGCAAAGCCGTTACAAGGTATATTTCTTTGACTTTTATTATTTCCTTAAAGTTGACCTGTGAAAGTGTAGCTCCTATGAGAAGCATGGAAAGCGGGGTGGTCAACTCACCCATCATTTTCAAAACCGTCCGTATAGTATCGGGTATTTCCCAACCTGTCAGCATGAAAATAACGGCTATTATCACCGCTATAAAGCAGGGATTAAGCATTTTTTTAAGAGAATCCTTGAATTTGCCCGATTTAGTGAACAGTGAGATACCGTATGTCCATGTGAAAACATGAAAAATCATCTGAAATATTGCACCTAAGAATAAGCCTTTTGCACCTAAAATGGAGTTAAGTACGGGCAAACCCATGTAACCTGCATTGGAAAATACGGTAGCACATCTCGGTACGGCTTTTTTAAATATCAGTTGAGCCAGCAGAATGGAAAAGAAGAAAGTTATAACCGACATTATGGTCAACCACATTGCTTCGTTCGTAGTCTGCCGGTCAAACACCAGATTGCTGGATACGACTATGAGCATGGGCATGGAAACATTTATGATAAGGTAAGAAATAGCACTTCTTGATTCGGAATTCAGTACCTTCATCTTTCCTAAAAGCAACCCTATTAACATAACAATAAAAAGTACAATAACCATAATATCGGTATTATATATCAAAATATTTTACATGCAACATCAATAAGCTTATCTCTCATCAATATCGATGTATTCGCTGCGGTCTGCAACCGCTATATATGCGGGACGTATTATCTTACCGTTGTTTGCCAACTCTTCTATCCTGTGAGCAGACCAGCCCAAAATTCTGGAGATTGCAAAAATAGGAGTATATAATTCCTCGGGAATATCCAGTTGTCTGTAAAGATATCCGGAATAATAGTCGACATTTATCGCAATATTTCCCGTTACATTCCTTTTTTTCCGTATTACTTCGGGAGCTATGTACTGTAGCTTATCGTACAGGGTGTATAATCTGTCTTTCTTTTTGTCGGACATGTATTTTACCAGCTGATCACGTAAAATCAGTGCCCTGGGATCGGATACCGAGTAGACCGCATGCCCCAGTCCGTAAATGAGACCGGATTTATCAAATGCTTCTTTGGCAAGAATTTTTTCCAGATATGCTTCAATATTCTTATCCGAAAGTACTTTGACATGTTTTAATATGTCATCCATCATGTGTACTACTTTCAGATTGGCACCTCCGTGACGGGGACCTTTCAGTGAACCGAGCGAAGCGGATACACAGGAATAAGTATCGGTACCGCTGGATGTTACCACATGAGTGGTGAATGTGGAGTTGTTACCTCCGCCGTGCTCCGCCTGCAGTATCATACATATATCCAGAATGTGCGCCTGTTCCTGAGTGTACCTGTCCGTACCCTTAAGCATGTACAGAAAGTTCTCTGCAGTGGAAAGTTCCGGTTTGGGTTGTCTTATGTAGAGATTCTTTCCGAGTATATAGTGGCGATATGCCTGATAACTGTATACGGCCAGCATGGGCATTACCGCTATCAATTGTACGGCTTGTCTGAATACATTCTTTACGGATATATCGTCTGGATTATTGTCATACGAGTAAAGGGTAAGTATGCTTCTGGAAATGGCATTCATAACATCCTTGGAGGGAGCTTTTAGAATAATATCCCTGACAAAACTGTCGGGTACCGAACGAAAATCGTTAAGCAGTTGAACAAATTCCTCCAATTCCTTCCTGTCGGGTAGAGATCCGCATAACAACAGATAAGCACACTCTTCATATCCGAATCGGTTATTCTTCATAATGCCTTTGATTATGTCGAATATATCAATACCTCTGTAGTACATTACGCCTTCAATGGGAACACGTATACCGTCTTCATTTGTTATATACCCGTTCATTTCGGATATCTCGGTAAGTCCGGTTATTACACCTACTCCCTTATTGTCACGTAAGCCTCTGAAAACATTGTATTTTTCATATAATTCATTACTAATAATGTCACTTGCCAATGCTTTCTCGCTGAGTTGCTCTATTTTTTTGTCGTTTGAGGCTAATATATCCTCGAATCTGGTTTTTAACAATGATTGTCCTTCCTTTTTTCGTATGTAATAATAACATAAATCATACTTCTAATAAAGTTATTTATAACATCTTCGATTGCCCGACACTCTTTTTTGCTATTCTTTATGTCTCAGGATAATTGACTCGGTTATGATAAAGGAATATAATTGAACTTGTGGATACTTTGCCGTCAGGTTATATGGGGTTAACGCTGATTTGCATATTAAGAGTATTCGGACAGGAACTTAAAAATGAGGATAGGACAGTTTACCGATTCATTTCTGCCGATAGTTGACGGAGTAGGGCGGGTCGTTTACGGCTATGCGGATGCATTAAGCAGGAGAGGACACGAGTGTTACGTTATTACACCTATTTCCGATGCCGGTTTCCGCGGCAAGTACCCGTTTGATATTGTGGACTTCTACGGAGTTACGGTACCTGAATATACACAGTATAAGATAGGTATACCTGCATGGGATATCCATTATCACGAGAGAATAAAAACGATAAAATTCGATATAATCCACGTTCACAGCCCCTTTCGTTCGGGTTTTGAAGGATTACGACTGGCAAAAAAAATGAAGATACCGTTAGTCGGAACCTTTCATTCCAAATATTATGAAGATTTTCTGCAGGCATTGAAGGTGCAGCCTCTGGCCGAAGCAGGAGCCTTGCTTGTGGGAGATTTCTATAAAAAATGTGATGAAGTTTGGGCGGTAAGCGAAATATCGGCGGAAGCCTTAAGAAGTTACGGTTACAAAGGTGATGTCAGAATAATGAGAAACGGTACGGAAGTGCGTAAACCCGACAGAAAGAATGTCAACTATGTAAAGTCGACTTTCAATTTGGGTGATGTGCCGGTAATTCTTTTTGTGGGGCAGATGAATTGGAAGAAGAATATACAAAAAGTACTGGAAGCGGTAAGTCTGCTGGATAGGCAGGGATATACAACCAAACTGATATTGGCAGGGCAGGGACCGCACACAGAAGAAATAAAGAGGAAGATAACGGAACTGAATATATCTCATGTTGTGGAAATGGCGGGACATATTTCCGATGTTAACATACTGGACGGATTGTACGGAGTTGCGGAAATATTGGCTTTTCCGTCATTGTACGATAACAGCCCCATGGTGGTAAGAGAAGCGGCAGCAATGATGACACCTTCATTATTGGTGCGCCACAGCAGTGCATCGGAAGGCATTACCGATGGATATAACGGATATTTATGCGAAGATGATTCAAAAGACATTGCAAGTGTTCTGAAAAGGGTATTATTTGAAGAGAAGAACAGAGTACGACAGGTAGGCAGGAATGCACAGATGACAATACCTGTTTCCTGGGACATTGTAGTAGAGGATGTCGAAAAATGTTATTCGGATCTTATTCATATAAAAAAGAACAGAAGGATCGGCAGAAAAGAATATGTATAGGATAAAGGGTGATAAAATGAAGCCGAATATTAAAACTCCGTGGCTTACAAGCTACAAGGATTTGCCGTTTTACCTGGATTATCCGGACATTTCCATGTTTGAAATGATGGAAAGAGCGGCAAAAAGCACTCCAAATCTTTATGCATACGATTTTCTGGGAGTGAAATGTACATTTAAGAACTTTGTAAAGAGAGTCCGGCAGTGTGCAAAAGCATTGGCAGCTATCGGAATCAGGCAAGGTGACAGAGTAACGGTGTGTCTTCCCAACTGTCCGCAGGCATTGTTTATGTTTTACGGGTTGAATCTGATAGGTGCACTGGGCAATATGATTCATCCTTTGTCTTCCGAAGGAGAGATAGAATTCTTTCTCAACGATTCGAAAAGCAAGGCGGCAATAACACTTGACCAGTTTTACGGGAAATTCGCTGCGATAAAATCCGAAGCGTATCCGGAAACACTGATAATATCCTCAATAAAGGATGAATTGAATTTTCCTCTGGCAATCGGGTACCAACTTACTCAAGGCAGAAAGATAAAGAAACTGCCCGAAGATGCAAAAGTGCTTAAGTATAAAGATTTCATGAAAAAAGGCAAGACTTACAAAGGCGATTATGCGGTAGAACGAAAGGGTAACGATCCCGCGGTAATACTGTACAGCGGCGGAACTACGGGTACCACAAAGGGAATATTGCTGTCCAACCTTAATTTTAATGCTCTTGCCATGCAGACAATGGTCATGGGTGATTGTATTAAGAAGGGTAATACAATGCTTTCAATTATGCCGGTTTTTCACGGATTCGGGCTGGGTATTTGTATACATACCGCTTTGTGTGCTTCCTGTACATGCATACTGGTTCCCCGTTTCAATGCAGCTTCCTATGCAAAACTATTAAAAAAGAAACAGCCTAATTTCATTGCGGGAGTACCCACTCTGTTTGAAGCACTCTTGAGAAACCCGTATATGAATAAAGTGGATTTAAGCTGCCTTGAAGGAGTATTCTCCGGAGGAGATTCTTTATCTGTCGAGCTTAAGAGAAAGTTGGACAAGTTTTTAAAAGAGCACGGCGCACATGTGCAGGTCAGGGAAGGGTACGGAACTACCGAGTGTGTCACGGCAAGCTGTCTTACTCCCAAGGATTTCTACAAAGAAGGAAGTATCGGAATTCCGTATCCCGACACATATTATAAAATAGTCAAAGTAGGGACAACAGAGCAAGTTCCGTACAACGAAGAAGGGGAGATATGTATTCACGGGCCGTCGGTAATGCTGGGGTATTGCAACAATGAAAAAGAGACTGCGGATACATTGAGAAAACACGATGACGGTTATGTATGGCTTCATACCGGTGACTTAGGCAAAATGGATGAAGACGGATTCGTATATTTTTCTCAGAGAATAAAGAGAATGATTATTACTTCGGGATACAATGTTTATCCGTCCCGTATTGAGAATATACTTGATTCCCATGAGGCGGTATCCATGTCCTGCGTAATAGGTGTCAAGGATCCGTACAAAATCCAGAAAGTCAAGGCATTTGTGGTATTGAAATCGGGATTTGAACCGAATGATATTACAAAACAAAACATATTTGAATACTGTAAGAAGCATATAGCAAAATATGCCCTTCCGTATGATATTGAGTTCAGAGAGGATCTTCCTAAAACACTTGTGGGAAAAGTCGCTTACAGGGAACTGGAAAAAGAAGAGATGAACAAAATGGGAGCTTAAAGCTCCTTTTTTGTTTCTTATCAGTTGAAAAAATCTTTGTCGGATTATGTAAAGAAATTCTTATACCTGTGGAAAGTTATGTTATTTGCGTTATGGAAGTTATACGGTTTGTTAATTGCGGTTCTGCTGACATAAACTATGTCTTTGCCTTCGATAAACCAGTCGGGATATTGCAATGCGGCTTTTTTTCTGTCCGCTGTGCCTAAAACATCGGCAATATCCTTACAGAATTCCCAGTCTATAAGGTTTTTCGAGCGATATACGCTTAGTATCTGCCTTATATTTTTACAATTTTCATCAATTCTGTTTCCCATTGCATAATGATAACCGTCATTATGGGTCCTGACAACAAATTTGCTGTGCGAAACGGGAAGGTCCACCGCTTTTATAAACCTCAACGGTGCCGATATGTCCTGTTTATTCACTTCGCATAAAACCGCCGCTTTGTTCTGTATTAAATTGCATCGGAGAATGTTATACAGTTTACCGTCAAAACCCTGCACAAGATTGCCCTCTATGCATACGGGATCTTCCTTTGCAATTATTCCTTCATCATTTTTTGTAATATATAAAGGTTCCGTGATTGTCCAGTTGGCAGGGTTCATTATATCGTCGTCAATACAGCAGGAAAGGGCATGTATTGCAAATTTGTGTTTCCAGGTTCCGTATTCAACATTCAGCCACAGTCTGCCGCCTGAAATAATCGCAGGCATGGGGGCTTTGTGAAATCCCTTGACATCATCTTGACACTTTGTAAACAGACATACCGATTGCGGCCAGGTGGCACCTTTATCATAGGACTTATACAGCATTATATCCCCGTATTCTGTGCTTATTCCGTACATATATACAATTCCGTTTATCAAAAAAAGACTGCCCCAGAAGCATGGAGACAACTGACTTAAGTACTCCCAAGTTTCTCCTTTGTCTTTTGACTTGAAAATCAGTGTGAGATTCTGAGCGGTATATTGCCAGAAGACATCGTGTGAACATATATAGGTGTTTTCATCAAGTTTAAGTATGCTCGGTGAGCAGGTGGATCTTCCTGAAGGATAGTAAAAGTAGTCATCTTTGTGTATATAGTTTACCGTTTTGAATTTCCTTTTATTCGGATAGGGGGTAAAAAGCCTGGTACACGACGGTTCTTTGATTCTTCCCGAATTGTCAACTGAAGTGAGGCTGATAAAGTAGTCCAGATTGTTTGTGAGATTGCTAACAGTTACCCCTGTTTCGGATTTGTCCAGTTTCTTTTGTATCAAGGGCATACTTGTCGTCAACGGTTTTACGGTCATTAAAAGCTGATATTCCGAACTGTATCTGTATTCGAATACCAGTCCTTTATCTATCGGCTCCATTCTGGTTATTGTAATCATGCTGTCCTCCGTTATGCTCACCTTAATCTTACCAAATAAGTTTGTCTTATTCCAATATTTTACCGGGAAAGGATTAGGTAACAAAGAGATAAAAAAGAAATCGGAAGAAGAAAAAACAGAAAATATCCGGGTATTTAACCAATATTTTATATTGCAATTGGCAGTTCATGTGTTATACTGAAATAAGTTATGACTAGCTCATAAAAACTTTCAAAGGAGAGCATATTATGTCTACAGGAATGAACTTTTGGGATACCGGAATGTGGTCGTTTATAATCACGCTTACGATTTTGCTTACCAGTATGATGGTGGCAAATTTTTTAAGAAGAGTTATAAAGCCGCTTAGAAGATCATTAATACCCAGCTCGGTGTTGGGAGGTTTTCTCGCACTGTTTGCCGATTTCATATTCAAGAAAATTACAGGTAATTCCATGTTCAATCCTGTAATGCTGGAAGCATTGACTTATCACGGTTTGGGCTTGGGGTTTGCGGCAGTGGCATTAAAAACCACCGAACGTAAAATTGTCGGTGACAGTAAGAAGGATATAATGAATTACGGATTGACAACAGTATCCGCTTATGTGCTTCAGGGAGCAATCGGTATAGCCATTATGTTGATTTTAGGATTATTCTTGTCCAACACATTCCCGGCTGCAGGGTTGCTTTTACCTATGGGATATGGACAGGGACCGGGTCAGGCATATAACTGGGGACATACCTATGAGGTCCTGTGGGGATTTGAGCACGGTACAAGTTTCGGTCTTACTCTTGCCGCTACCGGCTTTATATCAGCCAGTGTAGGAGGTGTTTTTTATCTGGAAAGATTAAAAAAGAAAGGGTTGGTCAAAACCACATTTGAAGATGAGATAGTTGCATCGGAAGAAGATGAAGAAAACAAACCGGCTAAAGGAGAGATACCGTTATCCGAATCCATGGATAAGCTTACCGTGCAGGTTGCTTTAGTACTTATTGCCTATGCTCTTGCATATCTCTTTATGTGGGGAATAAATAGAATTATAGAAACCGGCACGTTCGGCACTTTCGGTACAAATACATTGCAACCTCTTATATGGGGATTCAACTTCCTTATATCCACCGTGTTTGCAGTACTTGTTAAAACTTTCCTCAGATTTCTCAAAAAGAAGAAAATAATGAAGAGGGAATATACATCCAATTTCATGCAGAACAGAATATCGGGGTTTATGTTCGATATAATGGTGGTGGCTTCTATAGCCGCAATAAAGCTTTCCGCTTTCCAGCACCGTTCATTCATAATACCCATCATCGCATTATCCGTCGCAGGGTGTGTGTTTACTTACATACAGTGTGATTTTATAGCTAAAAGACTGTTTAAAGGTTATGAGCATGAATCTTTCCTTGTCTTATACGGAATGCTTACCGGAACGGCAAGTACCGGAATAATCCTTCTCAGAGAGATTGATCCTCAATTCAAGACTCCTGCCGCCACCAATCTCGTGTATCAGCAGTTGTATGCTATTTTATTCGGTTTTCCCGTGCTTCTGCTGCTAGGATTCGCTCCCCAGAGCAATACTAACTTATGGATAACATTTATAGCCCTTATTGTACTGCTGGCAGGATATACGGTACTGCTTTTCAGAGACAGCATTTTTAAAAAGAAGAAAAAGACTGCTTAGTAAACTTGAGCAGTGAAAATGAATAAGCGGGGAATAAAAACAGTTCTGTTAAAACGCGCTCCTGATGGTATATAATAAGGGGGCAGTGGTTTTAAAAATTATTTGATATCGAAGGAGAGGGGTATGGAGAACGATAAGATATTCAATCGAAACAAGTGGTTTTACTCTTTAGGCGGCATCGGGCGTGATATGGCATATCAGCTTTTCTCGGCGTATCTGCTGACTTATGTCATGTTTACAAAGACAATGACCAATGCCCAGTTCGCCGCAATATCGATTATTATGGTAATATGCCGTATATTCGATGCTTTAAATGATCCTGTTATGGGAGGTATTATTGAGAATACCAGAATGAAATGGGGAAAATTCAAGCCGTGGATTGTAATAGGAGCATTGACAAATGCCGTAGTCATGGTGATATATTTTTCCTCTCCGTTGGAAGGTTGGCCTTTTGTTATCTTCTTCGCATGTATGTATCTTTTATTCGATATTACATTTACCATGAACGATATAGGATACTGGGCAATGCTTCCGTCTTTAGCAAAAGATCAGAAGCAAAGAGCTACATTGACGTCAATGGCAAACCTGTTTGCATCCATAGGAGCAATAATAGCTTTTGCGACAATACCCATTCTGACAAACGGTCCCAATGCAATAGGCGGCAACTCCATTACGGGATATATGTGGGTATCCATTATTATTGCAATACTCTTTGTAGCTTTCCAGCTGATGACGGCAATCTTAGTTAAAGAGGCACCGGTCTCCTATCGCAGTGATGACGAGAAAATAGGGCTTAAAGCAATGTTTAAGGTGGTTTTCAAAAACGACCAGTTGCTGTGGACTTCGCTTGTAATGTTACTATATAATCTCGGGTCTTCGCTTATTAATGTTTTCGGCATTATTTATGTCTATATGTATTTCGGTTATGACGGGATTAATATAACAATGTTTGTGGGGGCTTATGCTTTAGGAAATCTGTTGATTAATATAGTGTATCCTCAATTGGTTAAAGTCATGACAAGAAGACAGATAGCAACTATGGGACTTATCGGAGTTATTATCGGCTACGGATTCTTCTTTATAGTGGGTGTGCTGATTCCCATGAATTATCTGCTTTTATGTGTTGCCGGATTTATTCTGTCATTCGGTCAGGCAATGATATATATGGTAACAACCATAAATCTTACCAACTGTATCGAATACAATGAGTATAAGACAGGTAACCGTGATGAAGCCATTATATTCTCCATACGTCCTTTTATGGCTAAAATGAGCTCGGCGTTGCAGCAGGGTATAGTCGGTGCGGCGTATCTGGCTCTGGGCATAACTGCTATTACCAACGGTATATCGGAAGCAGAGAGATTGAGCAATATGGGCGTTATCAGTGCTGAAGAGAAGAGCACAATGATAGAACAGGCATTGGCGCTCGGAACCGATTCCATGAAGATGAATTTCAGAATATTCATTGTGGTAGTTCCGATAATATTGATTTCGCTTGCATATCTGGTAATGATGAAAAAGAATAAGATTGACGAAAATGTATATAACCAAATGATGTTGGAGATAAGCCAAAGGAAACAGGCCGAATAGACTTAAAGAACATATATTACAAAACAGCTTCCGTAACGGAGGCTGTTTTAGTTGATATCGGATAAATGTGTAAAATGTAGATAAATAAGTGAAAATGAAAGTAAAAGTATGTTAATAATGCAATTATCATATTGCAATTATGCAAAAATGATTATATAATGCGGAATAATTTATGCTGATTAGTATATTAATGAAAGGAATAGAAATAAATTATGCAAAAAGACACAAATCCGGTACTTCAGTTCTCCGACAAGAGCAACCTTTTGGAACAGTCCGCATATAAGTATCAGTTGCAGGACAGGGAAATACCTAATTTATACAGATATCTTTATGATTATAAAACGGTACCTAAAGCACCTTTTAATCACAGAAGCGTACCCATGAATATGCCCAAGGAAATATGGATAACCGATACCACATTCAGAGACGGGCAGCAGTCCACTTCACCGTTCAGTGTGGAGCAGATTGTGCATCTTTTTAAGTTAATGCATAAGTT
>JAKPKE010000006.1 GCA_029553855.1 Bacillota bacterium
TGTAATACCGAATGTGACAACTCCGAAAAGCAGCATCAGCATGGAATTGTCCGCGGGAGTGAAAATATCTCCCTCCTGTGTGCCTAATGTAACGAAGTTTATGAATGCTTTATAGCCCAAAGGCGTGTTGTTGACTTTGGGGCAGGTTACCATGAAGACAACATAACCGACCTGAATAAGAAAGTATATAAGCCCTTTTATTATCTGACCGTGGTATATGTTTCCCGCACCCATTATGAAGTGAGACATTTTGGTGCCGATACTGCCATCCATAAAACGCTTATAGAAATTTACGAAGGGTTGCGCAATTCTTTGAAAAAATCCGCTAATCCCGTATTTTTTCCTGTCCATATTTTAGCCTCCGTTCGACCGACTTTTATTCTCTTTCTCCGGTTTTCCAAATATTCTCAACTTTCTGCAACTGAGCTCTTATGGCATCTGTTGTACCGAATAAGCCGTCTTTGTTCTCCAGTATTTCCCTTATAAGATCGGGAGCTCCTTTTGAGTAGTAATAGAATTGAGATGTAGGAGTACCGAAGGGCTGGGGAATACCGTAATCGAACATATCCAGCTGTCTTGCAGCCAATTCGGTTTCCAGATTGTCGGTCTGCATGGAGGCAAATTCCTTGACGGCATTCTTGTATGCGGGAAGATTTGCGCATTCGATGAAAGACTGTTCCTGTACTTCCTTGCTTGTCAAGAAAAGCAATATGTCTTCCAGATAATCGGCTTTATCGCTTCCTTTTTTCATGACAAAGACTTTACAGTCGGCAAAGGTACCGCTTCTGTATACCGTACCCGCCTTGACATTTGTTCCCTTGACATCCTCCGCTGTCAATGTAAAGGAAGGAAGTGTGGTTATTCCGAGATTTGCTCCCAGGGCAGCTTTTGCCGCATTGAATTTCCATGCACCGGTTATGACACCTAAGGAAATCTCGTCTCTTAACTCTATTTCCCATCCCGAGTCGGTAGGCATCTTGGCGCCGTTAGCACCGGTAAAGAACCGTTGGCCCCACTGCATTATTGCCACCACTTCATCGGAAGTAAAATTACAGTTTTCGGTAATGCCGTCTTCATACAATACGGTAGGCATTTTTTTGGTCGTTTCATTTTTTGCAAGAACCAAAAACGAATTATTAAATCCGTCCGATCCCGTAAGAGAGACCGACTGCATATTATGTTTTTTTGCAGCCGCCCATATTCCTTCCCATGTTTTAACATCGTCTTTTGTCAGATATTTGGTGTTATACATCAGGATAAGCGACTGTGCGATATACGGAATGCCGAAGGTGTATGTTGTGCCTTGTACATTCATATCGATAACATCCAGAAATGCCTGAGGATTATCGGATTTTATCTGATTCAATAATGCCTGGCTTCTGACCGGAGCTATTGCCGATGCACCTGCCGTAAGTTTGGGCAGATTGTCATGCGCAATGGTAAAGATATCCGCACCGGCATCTATATCATCCAGCACCTTTGATGCTGCCGAACCGGTGTCCACTCCCTGCACCGCAATCTGGTAGGGGAAATCTTCACCGGTCTTGGTTTTGTAATTTTCCACATACTCCGCCATTTTGGCAGTGTAAAAATCTACCGATTCCACACCCACCCAGATGGTGAGGGGGTTGGCTTTTTTTGCGCATCCGGCAAATAATGCCGCAATCATACATAAGGCCAATAGCAATGCCAATGACCTGAACGCTTTTATTTTTCTCATATTCACTCCTCCTGAAAAATATAAATCTAATTGATTTTATGTTCTATTAACATACAAATTATACATCCATTGAATAGTAGGTGTCAAATATTGTTACAGTTTTAAATTTACAATTATTTTAATTATTTTAAGAGAAATTTATATAAAAAAGAGTAAGATAATCGTTTTTCAAATTAAAGAAAGCAGAGCCGCCACATCAAAAACATCGGTAATGAGGTACAGAGTGACTATGGATACCAGTGTGGAAAAAGCCACGATAGAAGAAGCAAGTTTCTCGTCATTATTGTATTTCATGGCCAATATTCCCGTTATGGCTGCAGACGGCATGGCATTTATAACGAATACAACATAAACGGATATTGCGGGTATTGACGGAAACAGAAAGAATATCAGCACGAATGCGGGTATCACCAGCAGGCGCAGAGCTGTTACAAGGTATATTTCTTTGACTTTTATTATCTCTTTAAAGTTGACCTGTGAAAGTGTGGCTCCTATGAGAAGCATGGAAAGAGGGGTAGTCAGTTCACCCATCATTTTCAAAACCGTTCGTATTGTATCGGGTATTTCCCAACCTGTCAGCATGAAAATGACGGAGATTACCACTGCAACAAGACAGGGATTAAGCATTTTTTTCAGAGAGTCTTTAAATTTACCCGATTTAGTGAACAGTGAGATGCCGTATGTCCATGTGAAAACATGGAAAATCATCTGAAATATTGCACCTAAGAATAAGCCTTTTGCACCTAAAATGGAGTTAAGTACGGGCAATCCCATATAACCGGCATTGGAAAAAACCATGGCAAATCTAGGAACCGCTTTTTTGAATATAAGCTGAGCCAGCAGAATGGAAAAGAAAAAAGTCACAACCGACATTATTACCAACCACAGTGTCTCGTTCCCGGTTTGTTTGTCAAACTCCAGATTGCTGGATACGACTATGAGCATGGGCATGGAAACATTGACAATAAGAAAAGAGATTGCATTCCTGGATTCGGAATTCAGCACCTTCATCTTACCTAAGAGCAGCCCTATTAACATAATGATAAAAAGCACAACTACCATAATATCGGTATTATATATCAAAAAACTTTACATGCAATATCAATAAGCTTATCTCTCGTCAATATCCACATATTTGCTGCGGTCGGCAACCGCGATATATGCGGGACGTATTATCTTGCCGTTATTGGCCAATTCTTCTATCCTGTGAGCCGACCAGCCCAAAATTCTGGAAATAGCGAAAATAGGTGTATATAATTCTTCGGGAATATCCAGCTGTCTGTAAAGATATCCGGAGTAATAATCAACATTTATAGCGATGTTACCTGTGACATTCCGCTTTTTCTGTATTACTTTAGGAGCTATGTACTGAAGTTTATCGTATAAGGTGTATAGCCTGTCTCTTTTTTTATCGGACATGTATTTTTCCAGCTGATCGCGTAGAATAAGTGCTCTGGGATCGGATACCGAGTAGACCGCATGCCCCAGTCCGTATATGAGACCGGATTTGTCAAATGCTTCTTTTGCAAGAATCTTTTCCAGATATGCTTCAATATTGTCATCCGAAAGTACTTTCACATGTTTTAATATGTCATCCATCATATGAACAACTTTAAGATTGGCACCTCCGTGACGGGGTCCTTTCAATGAACCGAGAGAAGCGGATACGCAGGAATAGGTATCGGTACCGCTGGATGTAACAACATGAGTGGTGAATGTGGAGTTATTACCTCCGCCGTGCTCCGCCTGCAGTATCATACATATATCCAATATGTGCGCCTGTTCCTGAGTGTACCTGTCCGTACCCTTAAGCATGTACAGAAAGTTCTCCGCCGTGGAAAGTTCCGGTTTGGGTTGTCTTATATAGAGATTCTTTCCGAGTATATAGTGCATATATGCCTGATAACTGTATACGGCAAGCATGGGCATTACCGCTATCAGTTGTACGGCTTGTCTGAATACATTCTTTATGGAAATATCGTCGGGATTGTTATCATACGAATAAAGGGTAAGGATACTTCTGGAAATGGCATTCATGACATCCTTAGAGGGTGCTTTTAGAATAATGTCTCTGACGAAACTGTCGGGTACCGAACGAAAGTCGTTAAGCAGCTGAATAAATTCCTCCAATTCCTTCCTGTCGGGTAGAGATCCGCATAATAACAGATAAGCACACTCTTCATATCCGAATCGGTTATTCTTCATAATGCCGGCTATTATTTCGAATATATCTATACCTCTGTAATACATGACGCCTTCAATGGGAACACGTATACCGTCTTCATTTTTTATATACCCGTTCATTTCGGATATCTCGGTAAGTCCGGTTATTACACCTACTCCCTTATTGTCACGTAAGCCTCTGAAGACATTGTATTTTTCATATAATTCATTACTTATAATGTCACTTGCCAGTGCTTTTTCACTGAGTTGTTCTATTTTTTTGTCGTTGGAGGCCAATATGTCCTCAAATCTGGTTTTTAACACTGTTTATCCGTCCTTTTTCGTATGTAATAATAACATAAATCATTCTTCCGATAAAGTTTTTTATAACATCTCCGATTGTCCGCTCTTTTTTACTGATTCTTTATGTTGCGGGATAATTGACTCGGTAATTATAAAGGAATATAATTGAACTTGTGGATACTCTGCCGTCAGGTTATATGGGGTTAACGCTGATTTGCATATTAAGAGTATTCGGACAGGAAATAAATAAAATGAGAATAGGACAGTTTACCGATTCATTTCTGCCGATAGTTGACGGAGTAGGGCGGGTTGTGTACGGCTATGCAGATGCATTAAGCAGGAGAGGACACGAGTGTTATGTTATTACACCCATTTCCGATGCCGGTTTCCGAGGCAAGTATCCGTTTGATATTGTGGACTTTTACGGAGTTACGGTACCTGAATATACACAGTATAAGATGGGTATACCCGCATGGGATATCCATTATCATGAGAGAATTAAGACAATAAAATTGGATATAATTCATGTGCACAGTCCCTTTCGTTCGGGTTTTGAAGGGTTACGTTTGTCAAAAAAAATGAAGATACCGTTAGTCGGAACCTTTCATTCCAAATATTATGAAGATTTTCTGCAGGCTTTGAAAGTACAAACTCTGGCAGAAGCCGGAGCGATGATGGTGGGAGATTTTTATAAAAAATGTGATGAAGTCTGGGCGGTAAGCGATATTTCGGCTGAAGCCTTGAAAAGTTACGGATATAAAGGTGATATCAGGATAATGCGAAACGGTACGGAAGTGCGAAAACCCGACAGAAAGAATGTCAACTATGTGAAGACACTTTTCAATTTAGATGATGTGCCTGTAATTCTTTTTGTGGGGCAGATGAACTGGAAGAAGAATATACAAAAAGTACTGGAAGCGGTCAGCCTGCTTGATAGGCAGGGATACAAAACAAAATTGATTTTAGCGGGGCAGGGACCTCATACTGAAGAAATAAAGAGAAAGATAACGGAACTGAATATATCCGACAGTGTGGAAATGACAGGGCATATTTCCGATGTCAACATACTGGACGGTTTGTACGGATTAGCGGAAATATTGGCTTTTCCGTCATTGTATGATAACAGCCCCATGGTGGTAAGAGAAGCGGCAGCAATGATGACACCTTCGTTATTGGTGCGCAGCAGCAGTGCATCGGAAGGCATTACGGACGGATATAACGGATATTTATGCGAAGATAATTCAAAAGACATAGCAAGCGTTCTGAAAAGGGTGTTGTTTGAAGAAAAGAACGGGATAAGACAGGTTGGCAGGAATGCACAGATGACAATACCTGTTTCCTGGGACACCGTAATAGAGGACGTTGAAAAATGTTATTTTGATCTTATTCGGATGAAGAAGAACAAGAGGGCAGGCAGAAAGGAATATGTATAGGAAAGGTGATAACATGAAACCGAATATTAAAACTCCGTGGCTTACAAGCTATAAGGATTTGCCGTTTTATCTGGATTATCCGGACATTTCCATGTTTGATATGATGGAAAGAGCGGCAAAAAGCACTCCAAATCTTTATGCATATGATTTTCTGGGAGTAAAATGCACATTTAAGAACTTTGTGAAAAAAGTCCGGCAGTGTGCAAAAGCATTAACCGCTATCGGGATTAAGCAAGGTGACAGAGTAACGGTCTGTCTTCCCAACTGTCCGCAGGCATTGTTTATGTTTTACGGATTGAATCTGATAGGAGCATTGGGCAATATGATTCATCCTCTGTCTTCCGAAGGGGAGATAGAATTCTTTCTTAACGATTCAAAAAGCAAGGCTGCAATAACCCTTGAGCAGTTTTACGGTAAATTTGCTGCGATAAAATCTAAAGTGCATCCGGAAATACTGATAATATCCTCCATAAAGGATGAGTTAAATATTCCTCTTTCAATCGGATATGAACTTACTCAGGGCAGAAAGATAAAAAAAGTGCCTAAAGATGCAAAAATACTTAAGTATAAAGACTTCATGAAAAAAGGCAAGGCTTTCAAAGGCAGTTATGAGGTGGAACGAAAGGGTAATGATCCTGCGGTAATACTGTACAGCGGGGGAACTACGGGTACTACCAAGGGGATACTGCTGTCCAACCTCAATTTTAATGCTCTTGCCATGCAGACAATGATAATGGGAAATTGCAATAAGCCCGGTAATACCATGCTTTCCATTATGCCGGTTTTTCACGGATTCGGGTTGGGTATATGTATACATACCGCGCTGTGTGCTTCCTGTACATGCATACTGGTTCCCCGCTTCAATGCGGCTTCCTATGCAAAACTGCTGAAAAAGAAGCAACCGAATTATATTGCGGGTGTACCCACTCTGTTTGAAGCTCTCTTAAGAAATCCGTACATGGATAATGTAAATTTAAGCTGTCTTGAAGGAGTATTCTCCGGCGGAGATTCTTTATCAATCGAGCTTAAGAGAAAGTTGGACAAGTTTTTGAAAGAACACGGCTGCAATGTTCAGGTGCGGGAAGGATACGGTACCACCGAGTGTGTTACCGCAAGTTGTCTTACTCCGAAGGACTTCTATAAAGAGGGAAGTATAGGAATCCCTTATCCCGACACATATTATAAGATAGTCAAAGTGGGGACAACAGAGGAAGTTCCGTACAATGAAGAAGGAGAGATATGTATTCACGGTCCGTCGGTAATGATAGGTTACTGTAATAATGAAAAAGAAACCGCCGAAACACTGAGAAAACACGATGACGGTTATATATGGCTTCATACCGGTGATTTGGGCAAGATGGATGAAGACGGATTCGTGTATTTTTCTCAAAGAATAAAGAGAATGATTATTACTTCGGGATATAATGTTTATCCGTCCCGGCTGGAGAACATACTTGATGCCCATGAAGCAGTATCCATGTCTTGTGTAATAGGTGTCAAGGATCCGTACAAAATCCAGAAAGTAAAGGCATTTGTGGTATTGAAAGCGGGATTTGAACCGAATGATATTACAAAACAAAACATATTTGAATACTGTAAGAAGCATATAGCAAAATATGCCCTTCCGTATGATATTGAGTTCAGAGAGGATCTTCCCAAAACACTTGTGGGAAAAGTCGCTTACAGGGAACTGGAAAAAGAAGAGATGAACAAAATGGGAGCCTAAGACTCCTTTTTGTTTGTTGTCGGTTGCAAAACTTCTTTGTCGGATTATGCAAAGAAGTTTTTATATCTGTGGAAAGTTATGTTATTTGCGTTATGGAAGTTATACGGTTTATTGATTGCGGTTCTGTTTACATAAACTATGTCTTTTTCTTCAATAAACCAGTCGGGATATTGCAATGCGGCTTTACTTCTGTCCGCTGTGCCTAAAAGATCGGCAATGTCCTTACAGAATTCCCAGTCTATAAGATTTTTCGAGCGATATACGCTGAGTATTTGTCTGATGTTTTTGCAGCGCTCGTCTATTCTGTTTCCCATTGCGTAATGATATCCGTCGCTATGGGTTCTGACAACAAATTTACTGTGCGAAACGGGAAGATCCACCGCTTTTATAAACTTCAACGGTGCCGATATGTCCTGCTTATTCACTTCACATAAGACGGCGGATATGTTTTGTATTAAATTACATCGGAGAATGTTATACAGTTTACCGTCAAAACCCTGCACAAGATTGCCCTCTATGCATACGGGATCTTCCTTTGCAATTATTCCCTCATCATTTTTTGTAATGTATAAAGGTTTTGTGATTGTCCAGTTGGCCGGGTTCATAATGTCGTCGTCAATACCGCAGGAAAGGGCATGTATTGCAAATTTGTGTTTCCAGGTTCCGTATTCAACATTCAACCACAGTCTGCCGTCTGAAATAATCGCAGGCATGGGTGCTTTGTGAAATCCTTTGATATCATCTTGACACTTTGCAAACAGACATACCGATTCCGGCCAGGTTGCGCCTTTATCATAAGACTTATGCAACATTATATCCCCGTATTCTGTGCTTATTCCGTACATATATACAATTCCGTTTATCAAAAAGAGACTGCCCCAGAAGCAGGGAGACAACTGGCTTAAGTACTCCCAAGTTTCTCCTTTGTCTTTTGACTTAAAAAACAGTGTGAGATTCTGAGCGGTATATTGCCAGAAGACATCGTGTGAACAGATATAGGTGTTTTCATCCAGTTTCAGTATACTCGGCGAACAGGTAGATTTACCTGAAGGATAGTAATAGTAGTCATCTTTATGTATGTAGTTTACCGTTTTGAACTTTCTTTTATTCGGATAAGGGGTAAAAAGCCTGGTGCACGACGGTTCTTTGATTCTTCCCGAATTGTCAACTGAAGTGAGGCTGACAAAGTAGTCCAGGTTGTTTATGAGATTATTAACGGTTACCTTTGTTTCGGATTTGTCCAGTTTCTTTTGTATCAAGGGCATACTTGTCGTCAACGGTTTTACGGTCATTACAAGCTCATATTCCGAACTGCATTTGTATTCAAATACCAGTCCTTTATCTATCGGCTCCATTCTGGTTATTGTAATCATGTCATCCTCCGCTAATGCTTATTTTAATCTTACCAAACAAATTTGCCTTATTCCAATATATAACAGGTAGGAAAGAGCAAAAAATATTGAAAAAGAGAAAAACAACCGAGCATTTAACCAATATTTTATATTGCAATCAGCAGTTCATGTGTTATACTGAAATAAGTTATGACTAGCTCATAAAAACTTTCAAAGGAGAGTATATTATGCCTACAGGAATGAACTTTTGGGATACCGGAATGTGGTCGTTTATAATAACACTGACGATTTTGCTTACCTGTATGATGGTAGCAAATTTTTTAAGAAGAGTTATAAAGCCGCTTAGAAGATCGTTAATACCCAGCTCGGTGTTGGGAGGTTTTCTCGCACTGTTTGCCGATTTCATATTTAAGAAAATTACAGGTAATTCCATGTTCAATCCTGTAATGCTGGAAGCATTGACTTATCACGGTTTGGGCTTGGGATTTGCGGCCGTGGCATTAAAAACCACCGAACGTAAAATTGTCGGTGACAGTAAAAAAGATATAATGAATTACGGCTTGACAACAGTATCCGCTTATGTGCTTCAGGGAGCAATCGGTATTGCCATTATGTTGATTTTAGGATTATTCTTGTCCGACACATTCCCGGCTGCAGGGCTTCTTTTACCTATGGGATACGGGCAGGGACCGGGTCAGGCATATAACTGGGGACATACCTATGAGGTCCTGTGGGGATTTGAGCACGGTACAAGTTTCGGTCTTACTCTTGCCGCTACCGGCTTTATATCGGCCAGTGTAGGAGGTATTTTTTATCTGGAAAGATTAAAAAGGAAAGGGTTGGTAAAAAACACGTTTGAAGATGAGATAGTGGCATCGGAAGAAGATGAAGAAAATAAACCGGCTAAAGGAGAGATACCGTTATCCGAATCCATGGATAAGCTCACAGTGCAGGTTGCTTTAGTTCTTATTTCCTATGCTCTTGCTTATCTTTTCATGTGGGGAATCAACAAAATAATAGAAGCCGGCATATTAGGTACTTTCGGTACGAATACATTGCAACCTCTTATATGGGGATTTAACTTCCTGATTTCCACTGTATTTGCCGTCCTTGTTAAGACTTTCCTCAGATTTCTCAAAAAGAAGAAAATAATGAAGAGGGAATATACATCCAATTTCATGCAGAACAGGATATCGGGGTTTATGTTCGATATAATGGTGGTGGCTTCTATAGCCGCAATAAAGCTTTCAGCTTTCCAGCATCGTTCATTTATAATACCCATCATCGCATTATCCGTAGCAGGGTGTGTGTTTACTTACATACAGTGTGATTTTATAGCTAAAAGACTGTTTAAAGGTTATGAGCATGAGTCTTTCCTTGCTTTGTACGGAATGCTCACAGGAACGGCAAGTACCGGAATAATCCTTCTCAGAGAGATTGATCCTTACTTTTCGACTCCTGCCGCCACCAATCTTGTGTACCAGCAGTTGTACGCTATTCTGTTCGGTTTTCCAGTTCTTTTACTCCTTGGATTTGCCCCGCAGAGCAATACAAACTTATGGATAACATTTATAGTCCTTATAGTATTGCTGGCAGTATATACTGTACTGCTTTTCAGAGACAGCATTTTTAAAAAGAAGAAAAAGACTGCTTAGTAAACCTGAGCAGTGAAAATGAATAAGCGGGGAATAAAAACAGTTCTGTTAAAACGGACTCCGGATGGTATATAATAAAATGGTAAGGATTTTAAATACAATTTGATATAGAAGGAGAGGGGTATGGAGAACGATAAGATATTTAATCGAAACAAGTGGTTTTACTCTTTAGGCGGTATAGGGCGTGATATGGCATATCAGCTTTTCTCGGCGTATTTGCTGACTTATGTCATGTTTACAAAGACGTTGACCAATGCCCAATTCGCCGCAATATCGATTATTATGGTAATATGCCGTATATTCGATGCTTTAAATGATCCTGTTATGGGAGGTATTATTGAGAATACCAGAATGAAATGGGGAAAATTCAAGCCATGGATTGTAATAGGAGCATTGACAAATGCCGTAGTCATGGTGATATACTTTTCCTCTCCGTTGGAAGGTTGGCCTTTTGTTATCTTCTTCGCATGTATGTATCTTTTATTCGATATTACGTTTACCATGAACGATATCGGATACTGGGCAATGCTTCCGTCTTTAGCAAAAGATCAGAAGCAAAGAGCTACATTGACGTCAATGGCAAACCTGTTTGCATCCATAGGAGCAATAATTGCTTTTGCAACAATACCCATTCTGACAAACGGTCCCAATGCAATAGGCGGTAACTCCATTACGGGATATATGTGGGTATCGATTATTATTGCAATACTCTTTGTAGCCTTCCAGTTGATGACGGCAATCTTAGTTAAAGAAGCACCGGTCTCCTATCGCAGTGAAGGTGAGAAAATAGGGCTTAAAGCAATGTTTAAGGTGGTTTTCAAAAACGACCAGTTGCTGTGGACTTCGCTTGTAATGTTGCTGTATAATCTCGGATCTTCACTTATTAATGTTTTCGGTATTATTTATGTCTACATGTATTTCGGCTATGACGGAATTAATATAACAATGTTTGTGGGGGCTTATGCTTTAGGGAATCTGTTGATTAATATAGTGTATCCTCAATTGGTTAAAGTCATGACAAGAAAACAGATTGCTACCACCGGACTTATAGGAGTTATTATCGGCTACGGATTCTTCTTTATAATAGGTGTGCTGATTCCCATGAATTATCTGCTTTTATGTGTATCCGGATTTATTCTTTCATTCGGTCAGGCAATGATATATATGGTTACAACCATAAATCTTACCAACTGTATCGAATACAATGAGTATAAGACCGGTAACCGTGATGAAGCCATTATATTCTCAATACGTCCTTTTATGGCTAAAATGAGCTCGGCGTTGCAGCAGGGTATAGTCGGTGCAGCGTATCTGGCTCTGGGTATAACTGCTATTACCAACGGTATATCGGAAGCCGAAAGATTAAGTAACATGGGGCTTATCAGTGCGGAAGAGAAGAGTACAATGATAGAACAGGCATTGGCACTCGGAACCGATTCCATGAAAATGAATTTCAGAATATTCATTGTGGTGGTTCCGATAATATTGATTTCGTTGGCATATCTTGTAATGATGAAAAAGAATAAGATTGACGAAGAAACGTATGACCGGATGATGTTGGAGATAAGCCAAAGGAAACAGGCCGAATAGACTTAAAGAACATATATTGCAAAACAGCTTCCGTAACGGAGGCTGTTTTAGTTGATATCGGATAAATGTGTAAAATGTAAATGAATAAATGAAACTGAAAGTAATAAAAATGTTAATACTGCAATTATTGTATTGCAATTATGCAAAAATGATTATATAATGCGGAATAATTTATGCTGATTAGCATATTAATGAAAGGAATGAAAACAAATTATGCAAAAAGACACAAATCCGGTACTTCAGTTCTCCGACAAGAGCAACCTTTTGGAACAGTCCGCATATAAGTATCAGTTGCAGGACAGAGAAACACCCAACTTATACAGATACCTTTATGATTATAAAACGGTACCTAAAGTACCTTTTAATCACAGAAGCGTACCCATGAATATGCCCAAGGAAATATGGATAACCGATACCACATTCAGAGACGGGCAGCAGTCCACTTCACCGTTCAGTGTGGAGCAGATTGTGCATCTTTTTAAGTTAATGCATAAGTT
>JAKPKE010000010.1 GCA_029553855.1 Bacillota bacterium
ATGAAAAGTTCTCTTACCTCTTCATCTGTAAAACGATGGTGAAGCTGTTCCTTCATAGCATTTTCTCCTCAACAAATGCTTAGATTTCCTTCTAGAAACAGCTTCAGAGTAGTGCACTTTTAAACTTTAAACCCTTAAAAACAGTGCACTTTTGATTCTTAAATGACACATGTAAAAATTACCTTGACATTAGCATCCAGATCTCGGACCACCATCAGATATGATTCGGCGATGGTGATCCTTCGGCGTTTGAACCAGCGGTTTGTCGCTTGGGGGTGAAAGGGAGGCGGAGGAGTAATGCTCTCTGGTTGATCAATCTTCGCATTGAGCTCCCTGCTCATCTTGCGCAGCTCAGCAGAGAAGCTCAAAGAAGATATGAATCTATAGTATGCTTTGTGCAGCCTCGATTTAGCCATATATAGAACTTAATCATCCCTTCTTGATTTATGCAAGAATGATATTTTTTAATCTAGAGGAATTGGGTAAGATATGCTTTCACTAATCAGCTAATGCCTTTTCTTATCTTTATGAAATTGAATAAAAGGAAGAACAAAGAATAGTATGCTTATAATTATAAGAACAAGGCTTGCTGGACGAGTGAAAAACACAGAATATCCACCCATTATCACCGCTTTTCTAAAGTTGGATTCTGCTAAGGAGCCAAGCACAAGTCCAAGCACTATTGGAGCCGTAGGAAATCCATATCGCTTAAGTAGCCATCCAACGACACCAAAACCTATGCAAGAAAAAACATCAAAAAGTGAATTTTTTACTGCAAAACTACCAACTAATGCGATTGATACAATAAGTGGTATTAATAGCTCCTGAGGAACCAGCGTAACCTTAACCCAAATCTTCGTTCCAAGTAGACCTATAGCAAGCATGATTAAATTTGCAACTAGCATGCTGGCAAAAAGGCCATAAACCAAGACAGGTTGCTGCTTAAAGAGCATTGGCCCAGGAACTAGATCATGAATTGCCAGTGCACTTAAAAGAACAGCTGCTGAAGCGCTCCCCGGGATACCAAGTGTAAGCATAGGTACCATTGCACCACCTACCGAAGCACTATTTGCCGCTTCCGATGCAGCAAGACCTTCTGGATTCCCGCTGCCAAAAGTTTCTGCAGATTTGCTAGTACGCTTTGCAAAATCATAACTTATGAGTGAAGCTATTGCAGAGCCCGCGCCTGGGAAAATACCAATAACCGTCCCGATAAAAGAAGACTGCAATATAACCCTTCTAAGCTTCCAATAATCACCTATCTTTGGCCATTGACCATCATTCTTTTGCTTATTATATGCGCTACTTGTATTTGGTAGTTTGGTTTCTAGCCGCTCAAATACTTCGCTTAGTGCAAAAAGTCCAATAAGTAAAGGAATCAAATCGAATCCATCAAATAGATGCAACTGACCAAAAGTAAACCGTTTTACACCCGAAATTGGATCAAGGCCTATTGTACTTATAAGCAATCCCAGCATTGCCATTGCAAATGACTTAATGCCGCTTTTTCCACCCAATGAAGCGACAGAGGATAAACCAAGGAGCGCAAGTGAAAAATATTCTGCAGGATGCATCTTAACAGCTATGTCAGCAAGAGGCTTAGAAAATAAGATCAGCACAAGAATACCTATGAACCCGCCAATAACTGATGCCCAAAGTGAAATTCCAAGGCCCCAGCCAATCTTGCCCTGTTGAGTAAGGGGATATCCATCAAAGGCTGTCGGAATTGCGGCAGGAGTTCCTGGAGTATTTATAGTAACTGCAGTAATTGAGCCTCCATAATTGGCAGCAAGATAGACTGCGGTTAGCATCATAAGAGAAATATTTGCTGGCATTCTGAAAGTGAATGGCAACATAAGAGCAACACCCATCGATGGAGAAAGACCAGGCATTGCTCCAACCCATATACCAAAAATTACTCCAACAGTAATTGCAAGAATTGGGGAAATACCAAATAAGCTGCTAAAACCCTGAATCAATTGAGTGAATAACTCCATGTATGATCCTCCCTAAATAAAACCATAAAATCATATATGTTGAGCTTACTTTAATCCTAATCTCATATATTTATGATAACTCCTTGTGGAAAAGAAACATAAAAGAGCTTATAAAATATGAAATAATTAAAAGCAATCCAAGCAATCGAGATGAGGAAAATAACACGCCATCGATGATAATTAAGAAAAAGAAAACTTGTAATAAGAAAAATGAAGCTTGCAATAAAAAATCCTAAAAACGGCATCAATATGATATAGATCAAACACATCCCTATATAAACAAGAGGCTTTATGAGGGATCCCCCTTCAGGATCCTTGCTCTCGTTACCTCTAAATATATTCATCAATAAATAGATGCAGCATCCCAAAAGGCCAAATATCCATAGCCTTGGTACTACGGCTGCTGTTACCTTTCCAGCTTTTCGGAAGCTATACGTGATAATGAAAAATATCAAAGACAAATATATTAATGCTAATAGCGTAAGAAATTGGCCTTTATAGTATTTAGAAACAACCTTTCTTGCAATCAAGGCACCTAATATCAGGATACCAATAAGCATTAATAAGACTAGCAAAAGTCCATTAGGCGTATTAAGAAAATTTCCTATTTTTGCTAGAAAGCTCATAAAATAGCTTCTCCTTATGATAACTCTGTTTATGGTAATTCTATCTAAATGCGGAACAGCCTGGCTGTTCCGCATTTAATAAAATAATTTCTGTTATATTATTTCTTTGGTTTCAAATATCTTGCCATTTCTACCATATCATTATTAACCAACTGGTTAAATTTATCTGCGCGATAATGTACAACTTCCATACCATCTTTTTCAAAGTAGGCCCTCCATTCAGGATCATTAGTAATTTTCTCAAAAAGGGTATCATACCATTTCTCAATTTCAGGAGGAGTGCCTTTTTTAAGTGTAAATCCGCGCCACATAGACTCTTCATCCATGCCTTGAATTCCTGATTCCTTTAGTGTTGGCACATCAGGGAATTGTGCCAAACGCTGCTGAGCTGAGATAGCAATAATTTTTAAATCTGATTTACCAGAAATATCGGCAGGATTACCAACATATACCTGTCCTAGCCCTCCAATTACTGCTGCCATCGCTTGAGTTCCACTATCATATGGAACAAACTTGCCTGAGATGCCTGTCTTTTCCCAAAATTTATAGGTGACATATTCATCTATTCCCGGAGGAGCTATCCAGATCTGATTACCTGCCTTTGCTTTAGCATCAGCTACAATGTCAGCAACAGTGTTATATTTAGACTTTGCGCTTACAATGAGCGCCTCAGGATCCAAAATCATAAGAGATAGCCAATCCAAGTCGAAAGGATCCACAGTCGATTCCGTGCTGATAAGATTCCCAATATTTGATCTTGTCACAGGAAATAATGTATAACCATCCGCAGGCTGAGAAAGAACATATTCCCATGCAATCATTCCTCCAGCTCCAGCTTTATTCTCGACAACCATGGTAGCATTTGTATACTTCGCTGCTATTTGTACCATTTTTCTCGCAGTCAGATCGATGAGACCACCAGGAGCTGTATATACGATGACATGGATTGGTTTGTTCGGGAATTCGCCTTTTGTTTGTGCCACAGCCATAAAAGTGCTTGTACAAGAAATGAATAACATGATTGTAAGCAAAATTCGCTTCATATCTATCCTCCTAATAGTAAACAACCACCACCAAAGGTGGTGGCTTTAAGAATCTGGGCTCTCAAAGAGCCCATAATACTTCGAGTTATTCTCCTCTTGTTTCTCCCTTTCTTCCTGGTATTTTACATAACGACGAATCTTTTCTTCGTCCATCCCGATGGTCGTCACACAATATCCCCTACTCCAGAAATGATTCCCCCAATATGGCTTCTCCTTGAGTTTCGTATGCCCCTTGAAAAGCGCTATCGCTGTCTTCCCCTTTATAATCCCCATCGCTTCTGATATCGATATCCTCGGCGGTATCGTCGCTACCATATACACATGATCCTTCCTGATGTTGAGTTCCAGTATCTCTATCCCTTTCCATTCGCATACTGCCTTGATCTTATGCTCTACCATTTTCGCGATATCACCTTCCAGAATTCGATATCTGTATTTCGGCGTCCATACGATATGATAACTGCATTGATAGACAACATGCGCAAGCTTCTTCCACTTCGGCATACCTCATTGTAACTCCTGGCTATCTTACGGCATAGCCAGTCAGGACATCACCACCGCCAAAGGCGGTGGTTTTCCAAGGTCCTAATAAAATCAACAAGCTGTATTGACTTCAGCCAGATATAGGATATCATCAATTTTATGAAACAGCACGAAATAACAAGGCCGATCGAGCTTTTGGATGACGAGGGGCATATCACCGAAGAGGGTTGGGCGCGACGCCCTTTCTGGCGCTATGACAGATCGCGCATAAAAGCGCCATGGTATCGAATTAAGGAATGGGATTACTATTGTGTGCTCTCGCAGAAGCGCGGTTACGGAATTGCGTTTACCGTGTCGGACCTGGGCTATGCGGGGCTTTCGAGCATAGTGTGGCTAGATTTTGTAAAGCGTACATTTACACCTGTGGATAGCTTGAAACTGCTTACGCTAGGCAAGCTCGGACATTCGCCAGTCCCTGAACGAGGAGATCTGCATTATAAAGATAAGAAACTCAGCATCTCTTATCTTATCGGAGATGGCAAAAGGCGTATCGTGGCTGAAAGTCCCTCTTTTGGCGAAGG
>JAKPKE010000060.1 GCA_029553855.1 Bacillota bacterium
GTTGACGGCGATTGAATCAGTATTGTATAATATGATTCATAAGACAGTTCATAATATAGCATATTAAGGAAATTATTAAAGGGGAGTAGCTGCTCGCAAGAGTTGATAAAGTCAACAACACTGCCTTACGGCCTGGCTTTATCGCGGCATTATTTCTGTGCCTGGCAAGACCTTTGATACAAAATAGTATTTGTATCAAAGGTCTTTATATATGTCAATATACAAAGGGCGTAATAATTACGGCTTTAAGAGGTAAATACTATAGTAATTGTAAATCGGAGGGGATTAAATGGACATAAGTTGGTACAACAAAGGTATTCAAGCGACTGCAGAGGAACTTTCTGTAGATTTGAAAAGAGGCCTTTCCAGGGAAGAGGCTGCCGTCAGGATTGAGAAATATGGCTTCAATGAGCTTAAGGAAAAGGAGAAAGAGTCAATTTGGGTAAAAGTTGCAGGACAGCTTAAGGATTTCCTTGTAATAACACTGATTATTGCCAGTATAGTATCAGGTCTTGTCGGGGAAATATCGGATGCCATTGTAATAATTGCCATAGTCATAGTGAATGCAATTCTTGGAGTCGTTCAGGAGGGCAAAGCAGAAAAAGCAATGGAGGCTTTGAAAAAAATGTCTGCTCCTAATGCCAAAGTGCTTAGGGAAGGGCATATAGAAATAATGCCGGCAAGAAACATTGCACCGGGAGATGTGGTGTTTATTGAGGCGGGGGATAGTGTGCCTGCAGATTTGAGACTTTTTGAAAGCGCAAACCTTAAAGTGGAGGAAGCTTCTCTTACCGGTGAATCAGTGCCGTCAGAAAAAGATGCCCAAAAGGCATTTAATGATGAAGTGCCTTTAGGGGACAGGGTAAACATGGCATACATGAGTACTATTGTAACATATGGCAGAGGAAAAGGTATCGTGACAAATACAGGAATAAATACCGAAATAGGCAGAATAGCTGAAGCATTACAAACCTTTGAAGATGAGGCTACTCCGCTTCAGATGAAGCTTAACGAATTGGGAAAATGGCTTGGGATAGCCTGCCTGGTAATATGTGCAGTAGTATTTGCTATAGGGTTTTTAAGAGGGGGAGACATCCTGGAAATGTTCCTCGTTGCCGTGAGTCTTGCCGTAGCTGCAATACCTGAGGGATTACCTGCTGTAGTCACAATTGTGCTTGCACTGGGAATGAAAAGGATGGTGAAGAGAAACGCCATAGTCAGAAGGCTTCTTGCGGTTGAAACCCTCGGCTGCGTAACTGTTATATGTTCGGATAAAACCGGGACCCTTACCCAGAATGAAATGACAGTGACCAAGGCATATGCGGACGGAACTATTTATGATATATCGGGACAAGGGTATAACCCGGCAGGAGAGTATACGGTTGGGGAGAAGAGAATTGATCCGGAAAAAGAGTCAGAACTGAAGCTGTTGCTTGTATCAGGAGTGCTGTGCAACGATTCCGCTCTTGAACAAAAGGACGCGAATGATAATTTATGGGGAATAGTCGGTGACCCTACCGAAGGGGCCCTTGTTACAGCAGGTGCAAAGGCAGGCTATGAAAAGGTGAAAATGAACGAGTATTTTCCCAGAATTGAAGAAATACCTTTTGACTCCGAGAGAAAGATGATGACAACCTTCCATCAGGGCTTCACCGGTAATAAGATAACAGCCTTCACAAAAGGGGCTCCTGATATAGTATTGAGAAAGTGTACAAAAATGCAAATGAATGGCAGCGTTGTTGAAATGACAGATGCCTTAAAACAGCAAATAGCTGATATTAACAGTGAATTTGCAGGGAAAGCCCTTCGGGTGCTTGCATTTACGTATAGGGAATTTGATACTATTCCCCAGGTAATAAACTCGGAAAGCATAGAAACGGATCTGATATTTATAGGGCTTATGGGAATGATAGATCCGGCCAGGGTTGAGGCTTTTGAAGCAATAAAAACCTGTAAGGCAGCCGGCATAAAGCCGGTTATGATAACCGGAGACTACAAGGACACTGCAGTGGCTATTGCCAAGGACCTGGACCTTATGACAGAGGATTCAGGTGTGCTGACAGGCGGAGAGCTGGATAGGATTTCTGATGAGGAGCTTTTCGACAGGGTTGAGGATATCAGCGTATATGCAAGGGTTTCACCTGATCATAAGGTGAGAATTGTAGAGACCCTCAGAAAGAGAGGTCATATAGCCGCAATGACCGGTGATGGGGTCAATGATGCTATGGCATTGAAGAAATCAGATATCGGGGTGTCAATGGGCATAACCGGTACCGATGTTGCAAAGGGGACAGCGGATATTATACTTATGGACGATAATTTTGCGACAATAGTATCGGCGATAGAGGAAGGCAGGATCATATACGGCAATATAAGAAAATTTGTTTTCTTCCTGCTGTCTTGCAATATAGGAGAAATACTTATTGTTTTCATCAGTATAATGATGAATCTGCCGATTCCGCTGATTCCTATACAACTATTGTGGCTGAACCTTGTTACCGATAGTTTTCCTGCATTGGCGCTGGGAACGGAAAAAGGCGATCCTGACGTAATGGACCAAAAGCCAAGGAACTCAAAAGAACCTATTATAAATAGATCAATGATTGCGGAAGTTGCTGTTCAAAGCCTTGCACTGACAGCTGCGGTATTGGCTTCATATATATGGGCACTGAACAAGTATTCCGGAGACCTCCTTATTGCAAGGACATTTGCATTTGCTACATTGATTTCAGCTGAGCTTATCAGGGCATATTCCTGCAGGTCTGAAAGGTACTCCCTGATAAAACTTGGGATATTCAGCAACAAAATTCTTGTGTGGGCATCCATGATTTCATTTTTACTGATGCTTGCAGTAATATATATACCATTCCTGCAGCCGATATTCGAGACATATGCCCTTAGCGGTAATGACTGGCTTGCGGTTGCCTCACTATGTGCAATACCGCTCCTGGCGGGGGAAATATACAAGCCGATTTCCAATGCAATGTCAAGTAGGACGCATTAGATACATTATCCGAGGGGACCCGACAGTATGAAAACTACTGTTGGGTTTTTGATTATGGACTTTAGTCTGTTGAGCATGAAGCGAGTTTCTCTACAGAGAAATGAGCCATGCGAAACAAAGAACCACCCGCTATGCGGGTGCGTGACAGAGGTTATACAAAAAATCGCCTTTCCGTTATAATAGAGTTGTTCAAGCTACTATGACAACGGAAGGGAAGGCGATTTTTATGGCAAACAAAGAAAATAGTTTAGCCCACACTAAATGGATGTGCAAGTACCATATTGTATTCACTCCCAAGTATAGACGAAAAATAATATATAATCAATATAAAGAAAGCATACGGGATATTCTAAGACAGCTATGTAATTACAAGGGAATAGAAATTATAGAAGGACACCTTATGCCGGACCATGTACATATTTTGGTAAGTGTTCCACCGAAAATCAGCATATCAAGCTTCATGGGTTATCTCAAAGGGAAGAGCGCACTTATGATATTCGACAAACATGCAAACTTAAAATACAAGTTTGGGAATAGGCACTTTTGGGCAGAAGGATATTATGTGAGTACAGTGGGGTTAAACGAAGCAACAATAATGAAATACATACAAGAGCAGGAGAAGCATGACATAATGATAGACAAATTAAGTGTGAAAGAATATGAAGACCCCTTTAAGGGGTAGCAAGCAGTAAGTTTGTCCCTTTAGGGGTGGCAAAAGTGGCAACGGCATAGTGGCTTGAACAAAGTGAAAGCCAGCGTCTTTAGGCGCTGGCCGGTAATAGAGGCTTATAGCCTCAGAGCAAACTACCCGTTTTACGGGTAGTTATGATTTTTCAGGTGTGATATAGTAAAATTATTTATAGAATGAAGTTAAATAAAAGGGATGCATAGTAAAATATTATTGTATGGGATGTGAGGCTATGTTTCCATTGACGCATATATGGTTCAGCAGAAAAGTGCTGGGGTACGTCAATAATATGACTGTTTTGGGGTCTGTTTTCCCTGATACCGTGATTAAATGCTGTCTCACATACGACCAGACCCACAGGGCGGGATGGGGTCTGTATGATTATTTTATGGATCAATCGGAAGAGTACATTGATTTTGTAAAGGCTATTGCTGTCCATACAGTTAATCCCAGAGGTCTTGATTTTTATGGAGATGAAGAATACGGGGACGGATATAAGGGCTATTGCTTTCAAAAAGCTTCCAAAATTGAAAAGGAGGTTATTACCGCATGTAATATTCCGGAGAAATTAGGGCTCTGGAAAGCACATAATTTTATAGAAATGGGTATTGAGCTGAACATTTCGGATTCCGAAAAGGAGCTTGCAGATATATTTACCAAAGGTTTAAACGACAAATTATTGATAAGGGAGCTTTCAAGCCATATCGACAAATATTTTGGGCTGAAGCGCATGTCCACAGCAGAGTGCTTCAGCAAATTTAATGATTTTTTGGAATTGGAGGATTTAAACAGCTTTACATTGTCATGTAGATACAATACACAAATGCAGGTCAAACACGGTATAGAAATCAATATATCGAAATGCAGGGATATAATAGAAAAATGCAGATCTATAGTGGAAGAAGATTTTGAAAAGTTTATTGCCTATTGTACGGAAAAGGTAGAGGCAATGTTGAAGGAGAAAAATATATGGATTTCAAAATTACCGTATTAAAAGTTTTATTCTTATGTTTTACGGGATTTACGGCAGCTGCAGTAGATGCTATCGCAGGAGGAGGGGGACTTATTAACCTTCCTGCGATAATGGCGGCAGGGGTACCTCCTCACTTTGCCCTTGGCACCAATAAGTTTTCAAGCTCATTTGGGGCAATTACAAGCGCTTATACTTTCATACGTTCAGAGAAAGTTTTTATTCCCCTGATGAAATATACTGTGCCGTGTACCCTGGCAGGTTCAGTAATCGGAGTCCTTACAGCTTTAAGAATCGACCAGAGTTTTCTTCAAATGATTATATTGGTGCTTGTTTTCGCAATTGCTATATACACAATTGTCAAGAAGGATTTTGGAAATGAGGACAAATTCAATGGCCTTACAAGGGGAAATATTGTTCAAGGCTGTATTTTTGCGTTTTCCCTTGGCTTTTATGACGGTTTCTTCGGCCCGGGTACAGGATCATTCCTTATATTCCTGTTCATTAAGATATATGGGTTTGACTTTACAATAGCGGCAGGAAACAGCAAAGTCCTGAATTTTGTTAGCAATGTCACATCACTTGTAATGTTTGCGGTGAATGGAAAAATATATTATATGCTTGGAATTCCTATAGGACTTGCCATGGTCGCAGGAGCAAGGACAGGAAGCAAAATAGCGATAAAGAAGGGCGCAAAGGTAATAAAGCCGATATTTGTGGCTATAGCATTGGTTCTGACACTGAAGCTGTTGTTTGATATTATTTAATGCCGCTTCCGATTATGGGCAAGGAGAGAGAAAAATGATAGAGGATATGGATAAATATATATTGGGGATAACAGATACTTTTAATATATCAGCAGAAAACCAAAGTCCAAGAGTTTGTATGACTGAATATGAAAATGTAAAAAACATAATTGGGAAAAGGAGCAGAGATTCACATAAGGGAACCTATGGCAGGGTTGGCATACTATCAGGTTCAAAAGGTATGGCAGGTGCGGCGGTGCTGAACTGCAACGCTGCTCTTCGCAGCGGTTCGGGACTTGTAAAGGCATGTATAACAGAGGCAATATACAGTGTTGTCGAATCAATGTCAATAGAAGCCATAACATATTCATTTGACGAGAATAATATATCTTTTGACGACCTGGACAGAGAACTTATACAGTTTTCGGATGTTATTGCCACCGGCTCCGGATGCGTGAATATTAAAAAATATAGAGATATATTGAATTTTCTGGTTGAAAACTCGGAAAAACCCTTGGTATTAGATGCGGAAGCCATTAACTTATTAGATCTCGGCATGCTGAAAAATCATAGGCAGAATATTATATTAACTCCCCATTATGGCGAAATGGCGAGACTGATAAAAAAAGATGCAGACTATTTCAGGGGAAATATCACATATAAGGCGGCGGAATTTGCGAAGGAGAACGGTGTTTATCTGGTATTGAAGGGCGCAAGGACCGTAATAGCTTGCCCCGATGGATGCTGCTATATTAATACGACCGGAAATCCCGGAATGGCAACCGCTGGCAGCGGGGATGTCTTGACAGGTATAATTGCTTCTTTCATAGGTCAAAAAATTGATATTGTCAAGGCGTTGAGAGCCGCAGTATATATCCATGGTTTGGCCGGAGATATCGGAAAGAGTATTATCGGAGAATATTCACTGATTGCAGGGGATATAGTAAGGTATCTGCCCGAGGCTATTAAGACCGTCACAGGAGTCGCAAATATTGAAGATTAGACTTGCTCCTCTAGGTAAAGAAAAACAAATAAAGCAAAATTCCGATAAAAGCTGCTGCAGCATTAAATATAAGAGTTTTGTTGAATTTATCACTCTTTCGCCTGCAGCGCATCATATTTATATTGATTGATATAAGACAAAAAAAGAAAAGAAATATCAATAGAAGCAAAACATAATGCATCATATCAGTGTTCCAGTTGTCTTGAAGCTTAATATGAAATGACTTGTCCATGTAAGATTCGAAGTCGGGTTTTGCAACCGAAGTTATAAAAAGTATCAGTAATATCAGGAGCCAGGATATTATTCCAGACCATTTAACCCATTTAACAAGTGCATCGGGACCTTTTCGTCTGTCTAACATAATCTCACCTTCTCCTTTTCTAATTTGATTATAATAAACTATGAAAAATGAATCAATGCGTTTTTTAGGATTTCTGCATATATATGACAATATGAAAGAAAATGTCAGAAATAGACGGGTAACAAAAAGTATAATAAAAATAAAAAATATTACATTTAGTTTATTGTAATGATTAAAACCTTATGTTATAATCAAATATAATTGTTTTGAAAAATCCAGTAATGAAATAATCATTGATGGGGAGAGTAAACTGTGAAAGGCTGTCAGAGAGGTGCAGTCAGCGGCTGAAAGCGGCACCGCCGAAAAGCAGTTGAAGTTCACCCCGGAGATTCAAGGCTGAATGGAGTAAGCTTTGACGGATAATACCGTTATGTTTCGAGCGGTTTGCATTTATGCAATCAAGCAGGGTGGTAACGCGGATAACCTTCGTCCCTTTCGGGATGGAGGTTTTTTTAAGTGCCTGACCCATTATTTCCTCATTCTTCGGAAAAGGTGCATGGGCTGCAAATGCGGCAAGGCCGCCTTTGTGCTTTCAGAAAGGAGCAGAAAAATGAAAGAATTACTAGAAAGAATAAGGATACAGTTTATTAAGGAATTGGAAGGCGTCCTGTCTCAAAAGCATCTAGAAGAATTGAGGATCAGGTATTTGGGTAAAAAGGGGGAGCTTACTCAGGTTCTTAGAGGAATGGGAGGACTAAGCTCTGAGGAAAGGCCTGTTATCGGGCAGCTTGCAAATGAAATCAGGGACTATATCAATGAAAAGATTGAAGATACGGCATACCGCCTTAAGAGGAAGGATTTGGAGGTAAGGCTTAAAGACGAATTTATAGATGTTACAATGCCATCCAAAAGGAAGGCTTTAGGGAATAAGCATCCTCTGACAAAGGTGTTGGACGAAATAAACCAGATATTTATAGGCATGGGCTTTACAATAGTGGAAGGTCCCGAGATAGAGAAGGCTTATTATAATTTTGATGCGCTTAATCACAGTAAATATCATCCGGCAAGGGATATACAGGACACTTTCTATATTAACGAAGAAATATTATTGCGGACACAGACGTCTCCAATGCAGGTAAGGGTAATGGAACAGCAGAAACCCCCCATAAGAGTGCTGGTGCCGGGAAAGGTTTACAGGAGAGATGAAATAGATGCTACTCATTCGCCTATGTTCCATCAGATAGAGGGTTTGGTTGTAGACAAGGGTATCACAATGGCCAATTTGAAAGGAACCCTGGATGTTTTCGCAAAGAGGCTTTATGGAGAAAACACCAAGACAAGGTTCAGACCGCATCACTTCCCCTTTACGGAACCAAGTGCCGAAATGGACTGCACATGTTCAGCATGTAATGGCAGGGGATGCAGGGTATGCAAAGATGAGGGCTGGATAGAAATCCTAGGCTCCGGTATGGTGCATCCCAATGTACTCAGAATCTGCGGCATCGATCCGGAAATATATACGGGTTTTGCATTTGGTATGGGGCTTGATAGGATTGCACTGCTGAAATATGATGTAGATGATCTCAGGCTGTTCTTTGAAAACGACAAGAGATTCCTGGCGCAGTTTTAATATAAGAAAGGAGATAAATTATGCTGGTACCAATAAAATGGCTAAAGGATTACGTTGATATAAAGGTTGACCCCAAAAGCTTTGCAGATGCAATGACAATGTCGGGGTCAAAGGTGGAGGCCATTTCAGAGACGGGAAAAGAAATTGAAAATGTTGTAGTAGGCAGGATTTTGAAGCTTGAAAATCATCCCGATGCAGATAAGCTGATTATCGGACAGGTTGATGTAGGAACAGAGGTATTGCAGATAGTGACGGGGGCAACCAATATAAGGGAAGGAGACTATATCCCCATAGCAAAGCATGGCTCAACCCTGCCGGGAGGCGTGAAAATAAAGAAAGGAAAACTCAGGGGAGTAGAGTCAAACGGAATGATGTGCTCTGCTCAGGAACTGGCCCTGGAGCTTGATAATCTTCCCCAGGATATTCTGGAAGGGATATATATTCTGGATAAAGAGTATCCTCTTGGAGCCGATATTAAGGATGTGCTCGGCTTAAATGATGCAGTGATAGAGTTCGAAATCACAACCAACAGGCCTGATTGCCAGAGTATAACAGGTATTGCAAGAGAAGCAGCTGCAACCTTTGGCAGTGCTATGAAATATCCGGAAACAACCTATAAAGAAAACGGAGAGAACATAAATAACTACCTGAGCATTCAGGTAAAAAACAGCGAACTGTGCCCAAGGTATTCTGCCAGAATGGTTAAAAATGCGGTGATAAAAGACTCCCCTGCATGGATGCAGGAAAGATTGATAAAATCAGGGGTGCGGCCCATATGCAATATTGTCGATATAACGAATTATGTAATGCTCGAGCTTGGTCAGCCTATGCACGCTTTTAACTATAAGGATTTAGAGGATAAAAAAATAATAGTAAGAAATGCGATGCCGGGAGAAGTCATTAAAACCCTTGATGAAGCTGAACGTAAATTAGACAGCTCAATGCTTGTGATAGCAGACGGGAAAAAACCTACCGGGATTGCAGGGGTCATGGGCGGGTATGGCAGTGAAATAGAAAGCGATACCGATACAATTGTATTTGAGTGTGCCAATTTTGAACCGGTAAATATAAGGTTGACCTCCAAGAAACTGGGCCTCAGGACCGATGCATCTTCCAGGTACGAGAGGGGCATAGACCCGGAACTTGTTACATTGGCATTGAACAGGGCATGCAGCCTTGTCGAGCAAATAGGCGCAGGTGAAATTGTCGGCGGAAAGATAGATATATATCCTGTCCCCAAAATAAGAAGGAAGCTGAACCTGAATGTCAAAAATGTGAATGAATTTATTGGAGTAAATGATATAACAGAGGATATGATCGTTAGGTATCTTACATCCCTGGAATTTGGGGTAAAGGTGATGGGAGATCTGGAGGTTACTGTACCTACCTTCCGGGATGATGTTGAGGGTGGCGCGGATCTTATGGAAGAAGTTGCACGACTATATGGCTATGACAGGATTCCTGTAAAGCTGATGGATACTACCTTTACTCAGGGGGGAAAGAACTACAGGCAGGTAATAAGGGATATGGCAAAAAGAAATATGGCTGCTCAAGGACTTTATGAAGTGATGACCTATTCTTTCGTCAGTCCCGGGGTGTACAACAAGATAAACCTTAAAGCGGAAAACCCCCTCAGGAATGCCATAAAGCTTATTAATCCCCTTGGAGAGGATCAGGGCGTAATGAGGACTACCATGATACCGAATATGCTGGAGGTAATTTCAAGGAATTATAATATGAAGGCCGCCGAAGGACATTTTTTCGAGCTTTCAAAAGTATATTTATCGGAAAGGCTGCCTTTGGATGAACTTGCAGACGAGAGAGAAACGCTTACAATTGGGATGTATGGAGAAATTGACTTCTTTGATCTCAAGGGAGCAATCGAGAACCTTTTAGGGGAATTAAATATTAGGAAATACAGCATATTGTCCTCCTGCAATGACAGTATGCATCCTGGAAGAACGGCAGATCTTGTGATAAACAACAAAAGAATTGGTTCCCTTGGAGAAGTCCATCCAGACGTGCTGGATAATTACGGCATACCGGTCAGGGCATATATAGCAGAGCTTGATTTTGAAGAAATCATATTGCAGAGCAATATGAACATAAAATATAAATCCCTGCCCAAGTATCCGCCGGTGGAAAGAGATATAGCAATTGTTGTAGCCGAAGAGATTACCGCGGGACAGGTTGAGGGAATAATCAGGAATAAAGGGGAAAGGCTTGTTGAAGAGGTCAAGCTTTTTGATATATACCGGGGAAGCCAGATAGAAAAGGGATACAAGAGCATGGCATATTCAATAGTATACAGGTCTGATGAAAAGACTCTGTCTGAAGGGGATGTCACAAAGGTTCACAATAAGATAGTGAATTCCCTTATAAATCAGATAGGTGCGGTGTTGAGACAGTAGAAAATTCAAAATGGCATATGTATACTAAATGGGCGGCCGATGGACGCCCATTTTGCACACCATAAATAAATCAAAACCGGTTAATGCAAAATAATAGGGCGATGATTAAAGTATTTGTAAAAAAATGAAGGAAAATCTGTGCTTTTAAAGAATATTATATAGGAAAACAAGACAATATTCTGTTTAAAGGGGTTGTCGTATATGAATGAGAAAAAAAAGATAGATGTGAAAATATATGGCAGTGAGTATGTTATGGTTGCTGAGAAACCGGAAGAATATATAAATGCTCTTGCAGATGAAGTAGATAATATCATGACGGAAATCGCCAAAAGCAATTCCAGATATAATCCTACTATGGTTGCCGTTTTGACTGCATTGAATCTAGCCGATGCATTGCACAAATCCCGAGAGGAGCATTCGGAAGCCTCAGAAAAGCTTGAAAATATACAGGAGGAAATGCAGAGGCCTTTTGAGGAGCTTAACGAACTTCATCAGGAATTAGAGGCAATTAAAGAACAATATACAAAAATGCAAGGGGAATATACAAAATCTCAGATTGAACTGGGAAAAATAAGCAGGGAATGGGCAAAAGCGCAGGAGGAACTGCGAGATCTCAGATGCGAGCTTGACGTTTCAAAAGAAACAATAAGCGATGTGCAGAACAAGCTTTTTGAAAGTCAAATAGAGCTTCTTAAAACAAAAAAAGAACTGGAAGATGCAAAAAACAGAAAACCCGGAGGATATAACAAGCAGCGGGGTCGTGAAACTGAGAACTGATAGCATTTCTGCAGGGATATCGATTAAAGAGGGAGTGCTGAATGTGGAAAACAATATTAGAGTGCTTTTGGTTGAGGACGAAGAAAACATGAGAGAGCTGATAAAGATAGCATTCAAGAAAGAGAATTTTGATACTATTGAAGCTATTGACGGGAAACAAGGCCTGAATCTTTTTAAAATGAATGGTGCAGATATCGTTATATTGGATATAATGCTTCCTGAAATTGACGGCTGGACAGTATGCAGGGAAATCAGGAAAGTGTCGAATGTTCCAATAATTCTTTTGACTGCAAGAGGCGAGGAGTTCGACAAGCTCTTCGGCTTTGAACTGGGTGCCGACGATTACCTGGTAAAACCTTTCAGCCCGAAGGAGCTTATTGCAAGGGTCAGGGCCTTGATGAGAAGGGCGGAAATTAAGATTAATGATTCCGCTCCCTGTTTTAAGGTCGGTGATATAGTGATAGACAGGCTTTCAAGGGAAGTAACGGCTAATGAGAAGGAGATAAGTCTTACCAACAAGGAATATGAATTGCTGTGCTTTTTGGCTGCAAACCCCAAGATTGTATTTACCCGGGAGCAGCTTCTTCTTAAGGTCTGGGGCTATGAGCAGTACGGCGATCCGAGAACTGTAGATACCCATATCAAGAAGCTTAGGGAGAAGTTAGGTGATTACAGCAGCTATATCAGTACGATGTGGGGAGTAGGATACAAATTTGAGGTGCCTAAATGAGAAGCTATGGAATATCCTTTAAGCTTTGGGCTGCAATAATTGCCATGACAATGGCCCTTCTTGTTTTTATTTTGATATTTCAGACGGAATTTTTAAATGATTTTTATTATGAGATGGAGATAGAACAGCTGGAGAAAGATTGCATCCGGCTGTCAAATTATGTAGCCAAAGGGCAGTATGATTTTACCATACCCTATTACAGCGTGATGAGGAGGGTAAACGACATCATAATAGTCACCGACAGGGAAGGCATAATAACATATGTGGAGGGGACGAATCAATATAATCTGGGACATCGTTTCGGTTTGGTGCATATAGAAAAGATTCTCAATGGGGAAATTGTCCATGAAAAGGGCAAGATGATCAGAAATCCTTATTCAGTGTGGCCGAAGGAAATGGATACACTTTTGGTCGGAGTTCCTGTAAGAAAAACTATGAATATTGCCCAGAAAAACAGGCAGAGTTTAAGTGAAAGCTACGGGGGAGAAACCCTGAAAAGACCGGAAATAAGCGAAGCCGTTTATATAATTACTACGCTGGAATATATGCAGACTACGATAGATGCTATAAAGAAGCAATTCGCATATATTTTTATTATAGCTATAGCCCTTGCCTCTGCTATATCATTTTTCCTTTCCCAAGGTTTTTCCAAGCCCTTAAAACTCATAAACAATGCTGCAATGGAGATTTCAAAAGGCAACTATGATGCAAAAATTAACCTTCGTTCCAGCAGAGAAATTAAGGAACTTGGCGATACTATCAACAATCTGGCAAAACAACTTACGCGGGTTGAACAGATAAGGAGAGAGTTTATTGCCAATGTATCCCATGAGATAAGAACGCCTCTGAGCTATCTTCAGGGATATTCGGAGGTTCTTCAGGACGGTCTTGTCGAATCAGAAGAGGACAGGAAAAAATATCTCGGAATAATAATGGACGAGACAGTAAGACTGAAAAAGATGGTAGATGAAATACTCCAGTTGTCACAGATTGAAGCGGGATTTGCCAAGCTCCAGTCTGTGCCTTTTAGCATGGATGTTATGATAAGGATTACCATAGATAAACTGCTGCCCTACGCATTAAAGAGGAATATCACAATTGAATATGTAAATATATCCGGAGACGCACTTGTCTGCTATGCTGATGAAGATAAAACAAAACAAGTGCTTATCAATCTTATCAATAATGCAACAAAGCATTCCCTTGATTATGGCAATATATTGATAAGCGCATATAGGCAGGGACACAATATTAATGTTTGCGTAAGAGACTTTGGGGAAGGAATAGCTGAGGTAGACCTGCCATTCATTTGGGATAGGTTTTATATTATAGATAAGAAAAAGTCAGAGAACAGCACAGGGCTTGGACTTGCAATAGTAAAGGATATAATAAATGCCCATGGATGTGAAATAAATGTGAAAAGTGCGAAAGGGGAAGGTACTGAATTTTGTTTCTATCTCCCTGCATATAGTGAAAATATGCGGATAGGTGAAGAATAAACGTTTTTGTCAAAAGAAACCCGAGGTGAATATATTGAACGAAAAAGCATTAAGAATTCTTGAATATGATAAGATAATAAATATGCTGTGCGAGAATACGGCTTCGGGGATGGGAAGAGATATCGCAGCGGATTTGAAGCCTTCAAGCAACATTAACGAAGTAAAGGAGCTGCTTCAGGAGACCACGGAAGCAGTGAATCTTCTTTTTAAAAAAGGAAATATCCCTATTGGCGGAATACAGGATATCAGGGTGCCTCTTAAAAAAGTTAAGATAGGATCAGTGCTGGAGCCCGAGGAACTTTTAAAGATTGCGGATACTTTGAGAGTCGCCAGAAGGATAAAGGCCTTTATGAAAGAGGACAGGGGGGAAGAAAGATTTCCCATTATAGAATATTATATTGAAACTCTGTCTTCTCATAAAAATGTAGAAGAGAGAATAGACAGTGTCGTAATCAGCGAGGAAGAAATATCTGACAATGCCAGCCCTCTGCTGTATGACGTTAGAAGAAAAATAAAAGACAGAACAGCTTCTATGAGAGAAAAGCTTAATCATATGATTTCCTCCGCTGCTTATCAGAAATACCTCCAGGACTCAATAATAACCATGAGAGGGGACCGATATGTTTTACCGGTAAAACAGGAATTCAGGGGAAACATGCCGGGAATAGTACATGACCAGTCGGCCAGCGGTGCTACTCTTTTCATAGAACCTATGGCAATTGTTGAGATGAATAATGAAATAAGAAAGCTAAAGCTGGATGAAGAGAATGAGATAGAGCGGATTTTAAGAGAACTTACTGCCCTAGTGGATGAAAAATACGACAGCATAAAAACTAATATGGAAATACTTGCGACTTTGGATTTTATTTTTGCCAAAGCTAAATTTTCTTTAGAGTTCAGGTGCACGGAACCCAAGGTCAATTCAAGGGGAATAGTCAATATCAAGAAGGCCAGGCATCCCCTTTTGAAGGCCGAGATTGTAGTTCCCATCGACATATACATCGGTGAGACATTCAACACACTGGTTATTACCGGGCCGAATACGGGGGGAAAGACGGTTACATTAAAGACTATAGGACTTTTGACTCTCATGGCTCAGTCGGGGCTTCATATCCCAGCAGATGATTACAGTGAGGTGGCTGTTTTTGATGAGGTATTTGCAGATATCGGAGATGAACAGAGTATTGAGCAGAGCCTAAGTACTTTTTCTTCGCATATGACCAATATAGTGTCAATTTTGCAGAATCTGACCCCTAATTCACTTGTGCTGTTCGATGAGTTGGGCGCAGGAACAGACCCTACCGAAGGTGCAGCTTTGGCAATGTCTATACTTGAACTGCTCCACGGGAGAAATATCAGAACAGCTGCTACCACACATTATAGCGAGCTAAAAATATATGCTCTGACAACTGACGGTATATGCAATGCCAGCGTAGAATTCGATGTGGCAACTTTGAGACCTACATACAGACTGTTAATCGGAATTCCCGGAAAGTCAAATGCATTTGAAATATCCAGAAAGCTTGGGCTTCCCGACGAAATAATAAAGAGGGCAAAGGAGTTCATTTCCCAGGACGATGTTAAGTTTGAAGATCTGATTAAAAGTCTGGAGGATGACAAAAGGAAAGCCGAACAGGAGAGAGATGCAGCTGTAAGGCTGAAGTTTGAGCTTGAAAAGGCAAAGGGTGATATTGATAATAGGCTTGATAAGTTTGAATCCCAAAAAGAGAGAATTATAAGAGAAGCACGCAGGGAAGCTCTTGAAATTGTTAGAAAATCAAAAGAGGAAGCAGAGGAGCTGATAAAAGAGCTTAAGGATGCAATTCAGAGGGAAAACAACGAAAAGGCCGCAATGGTTGAAAAGGCAAGACTTAAAGTCAGACAACAAGAAGATGAGCTGGAAAACGGAATAGGAGAATCACTATTTAGGAAAGCCGGCAGTGAACCTCTGAAGGACATAAAGATAGGAATGCCTGTAAAGATAGTAAGCCTTGATCAGAAGGGAAACGTCCTTTCACTCCCTGATGAAGAAGGCAATCTCACTGTTCAGGCGGGCATAATGAAAATAAATGTAAATATTAATAATCTCAAAGCGGCAAAAGAAGAAAAAGAAAGACCGGAAAGAAGCAGGAATACCAGGGTAAGCTCAGAAAAGGCAATAGCAGTTGCCCTTCAGATAGATCTAAGGGGGCAAACTCTAGATGAAGCTTTGATGAACGTAGATAAATATCTGGATGATGCTTATCTCGGCAACCTGTCCCAGGTGACAATAATCCACGGAAAAGGTACCGGAGTGCTAAGAGCGGGAATAATGCAGATGTTGAAAAATCATTCCCATGTTAAGTCGTACAGAAGCGGAGGCTTCGGTGAAGGCGGCTTAGGAACAACAATAGTAGAAATAAAGTAATGGAAGTGATTAAATGAACATTCTTGTAAGCGCATGCTTGGTAGGCACAAACTGTAAGTACAGCGGCGGAAATAACCTTGTTCCTAAGGTGGAAAAATTTGGAAAAGAACATAATATGGTACCGGTATGTCCAGAAGAGTTAGGCGGTCTGGCGACACCGAGGGAGCCCTGTGAGATACAGGGGGGCACAGGGAAGGAAGTACTGGAAGGGAAAGCTATAGTGCTGAATAAAGCAGGAGAGGATGTAACGGCAAACTTCCTGGAAGGTGCCCAGAAGGCACTTGATGTGGCTAAACAACACCGCTGCACGGTAGCTGTACTGAAATCAAGAAGTCCCTCCTGTGGCTGCGGTATTATACATGGGGGCAGCTTCGACGGAAAGTTGATAAATGGAAATGGTGTGACTGCACAGTTGCTGTTGGATAACAAAATCCTGGTAATGACGGAATTAGACTTTGAATAAAAGCTTAAGAACTTGAAATAATTAAAGTTTCTAAGTTTGCAATGAACTTCTGAGCATATATTAAAGCAAAAAATCATATTTTCTTTTGCCAGAAGTGATACGTCTTATTTCAACTATATCGTCTAACACTACATAGAATACCAAGTAGTTTTCAATTATAAGCATTCTATAGCCTAAGTTCTGAAGCCTAATATCTTTCGGCACTACGCCAAGAAAAGGAAATCGCTCAAGGCTGGAAATTGATTCATCAACTTTTTCTACAAAATTCATAGCCGACTGAGGGTTATCAATTTTTATATAATCTACTATTTCAGTTAAGTCCTTTGCAGAGCTTGGCAAGTACTCAATTTTATAGTTTCTTTCCATTGATAGTCTCCCTTAATTCTTTCAGCAGATCTTTATGTGAGACCCTATTAGTGGAGAATTTGCTTTCGGCTTCTGCTACAGATAACTTTTGATATAACTCAATAAGTGCTTGTTGCTTTTCGTAAAGGGCCATACTCATTACAACAAGATTACCTTGTCCGTTCTTTGTTATAAATACAGGCTCAGATTCAGTATGGCAGATTTCGGATATATCATTGAAGTTGTTGCGTAGATCGGAAATCGGTTTGATTATAGGCATTATAATTCACCTCACTTAGTATTTTATCATTATTACAATTTTATTATATCATAATAATGATAAAATTTAAAATTATTTTCAAAATATCATATTTGTTCAGATATTCCGTATTAACAGTTGTCATACATCACCTGACAATACGCTAACGCTGCGGCACGGCGGGCAGGAGCAATGGGTAAACGTGCCTTTTGTTTATGTAGTTTGGTGGAAAAGAAATGTCTATATTGGCATTGTCACACACTTTGCATTAAATATAGCTGGAATGATTGGGATATTACCCTTAATGTTAAAGTAAGATCACCTTCACCTGGCAAAGCCATAACAAGGCGGTACGCCGGTCAGGGCAACCATACCACCCCGAAGCGCGGCGAGAAACGACGCGAGAACACCACATAAACTGCGGGTAAACAGACTGGGTTTATCCGGGAAGAAAGCATAGTCTTTAGCAAAAATAAATATAAATTTAAAATTTACGGTTGCATTTGAAAATGATAACCGTTTTTTTATGTCCTTAAGTAATTAAAAACAAAGAGGGGAGCTTACTTGTGTACAAAATTAAATATTTTTAAAAATACCTTGAAAAATATTTTCTGATAGTATAATATATGTTATATAACGAACATTATATAACGCGGGTTATTTAGGGAGGAATGAATAGTACGGGATATAAGGTTAAGTTTACAAAGCAAAAGAAAATTCACGATGTCTTTGGCGCATCAGATTTAGTACTCTCAGCCGAGCTGAATAAAAGCCAATCAGAATAAATGTTTGAAAGGAGCAAAAAATGACTAAAAGAATTAAAAATAGTATAACAATAAGCTTAATAATAATATTTATTTTAAGCATAACCACAACCGCTGTTTGTGCTGGAAGCATTCAAGACGCCAGCTTAGAAGCCTTTATTGACGATGCAATGAATTCCAAACTGGAGAAATATAATATTCCTAATGCAACAGTGTCGGTTGTAAAGGATGGAGAAATTGTATATAGAAAGGGTTTCGGGTTTGCAGATTTTGAAAAAAATTTTCCTGTTAATGCTGATACAACCTCTTTTCGTATCGGTTCTACTTCGAAACTAATTACCTGGACTGCTGTAATGCAGCTTGTTGAAGACGGTAAGCTGGATCTAAACACAGATGTTAATACTTATTTGGATTTTAGAATACAGCCGCAACTTATAAAATCCCTGAAGAAAACTGCAACAGAGCCAATCACTATAACACATTTGATGACGCATACCTCCGGCTTTGAGGATTACCCTGATATGATTTTCAGGCTTTCAGCAGATGAACTTCTGCCACTTAATGAATATATAAAGAGCTGCCTGCCTTCAAGAATATTTCCGGCTGGTGAAGTTGCTGCATATTCTAATTATGGTACAGCTTTGGCAGGTTATATTGTAGAAAGGGTATCCGGTCTGCCTTTTTCGGAATATGTCGAGAAAAATATTTTCATGCCCTTGAATATGAATAAAAGCAGCTTCCGGCAGTATCCGGCACCAGATTTAGTTGCTCATATTGCTAAACCCTATAGATTTATTAATGGTGCATATGTTGAAGGAAACTTTGAATATATATTGGCCGAACCGGCAGGCAGCATGTGCAGCACTGCCTCAGATATGGCTAAATTTATGATAGCCCATCTGAATAAGGGTGCTTATAGTGGAGGACAAATCCTTAAGGAAGAAACATTAACAGAAATGCATAAACAGCACTTTACACATCACCCGGCTTTAGGGGGCATGACCCTTGGGTTTATGGAGGGCGTATTCAATACCAAACGTGTGCTTTTTCATTCCGGAGGTACTATGCTATACAGTACGGGACTTTACTTATTGCCAGAAGAGAATACAGGGATTTTTATTTCCTATAGCGGTGGCAACAATTTTCTTCATTCTGAGTTATTCCAAGAGTTTATGGACTATTACTATCCTGCCAAAGCTAAAATTGGGGGAGCACCTGGCGAAGGCAGCAGAGAAAGAAGCAAAAAATTTACAGGTGAATACCAGATGAATAGAAGAAGTATCACCACGGATGAGAAAATTAACAGCATATTTGGCGGAGGCATTATCAATGTTAATGTAGATGAAGAAGGATATCTTCTGGTAACTAATGTTGGAGAAACAAATAAATTTATTGAAATTGAACCCGGTGTGTATCAAAATCTTAGGGAAGGCAGAACACAGGATTACTTTGGTCCGTTTCATAAAATTGTATTTAAAACAGATCCATATGGTAGAACAATGCTGACAACTGATGGCCCTATGACATATTCAAAAGCTCCGTTTTATTCGACTATGAGCTTTACAGCATTAGCTTTTATAATCATTTTAGTAATAGTAGCAAGTTCACTTATCTACTGGGTAATTATAAGAATATTACGTATGTTCAAATCGAAAAAAACACAAAACCCAAGATTTACTGCTGTTGCTCAATGGATTGGAATCTGCACCGGTATCACTGTTCTGACTTTTTATCTCGGCATTCTTTTTTCAGGGAATATTGATCCTGTATACCAATTGCCAAAAGAAGCTTATATATCTTTAGAAGGGAAGTCGTTATTTGACTTTATACCAACACTTGTATTGATTTTTGGCATTCTTCAGATAGCTTTTACTTCAATCGCATGGAAGAAGGGTTTATGGGGGAAAATTGCGCGCATTCATCATACTATATTTACGATAACAGTCTCGGGGTTAATATGGGTATTTAACTATTGGAATTTATTTTAGTTGTTAGTGCAATGTAATGAAAAGCAAGTATATCGGTGACAAGCCGGATAAAGATTGGCAGTTAAGATGTATCAATAGGTTAGAGACATTTTTTATTGATATGCGATAATATATAGTAAAGACTTTTGAAAATATACTTGCAACTCATTACATTATGGTATAACATAAGTTATGTAACTGGCGTTACTTAAAAATGTTGTATAAAGGATGGAATAATAATGGGACCTAAGATTAAATTTACAAAGGAGTACATAATTGATATAGCCTTTGAACTAGCAAAAATAGAAGGAATTGACAGCATAACCATGAGAAAAATCGCAGAAAAAATGGGGAGCTCCGTAGCCCCTATCTATGTAAATTTTAAGAATAACAATGAACTGATTGAAGCGGTAATAGATAGGATTATCAGTATCAGTCAGCAGCTACTAATTGAAGAAAGTACAGGAGATCCATTCCAGGATATGGGAAGGGCAAGTCTAAGGTTTGCTATGGAATACAGTGTACTTTTCAGAGATTTAGTGATGAAAAATAATGAATACATGAAAGACTATGATAAAAAAATAATACCCTCTTTAATTGTAGAGATGAAAAAGGATCCTGAGCTGGAGGACTTCACAGAAGATGAATTAAAAACTATATTGCTAAAAATGAGGGTATTCCAATTAGGACTTTCCATCATGGTTGCCAACGACTTACTGCCTGAAGATTATAAAGAGAAAGATTTGATGAATATATTGTCAAGTGCAGCAAATGATGTAATACGATCAGCCAAATTAGAAAAAACAAAAAAATATAAATAGTGCAATGAAATTAGGAATAGCATTGCATTGATACATCAACAAAATAAATTATTGAAAGGAATGAATGAATGCGTACAGTAACACTTTTAATATTAAGAATTCTGGTTGCTGTCATTTTTTTGATGCTAACAGCTTCATATACTGCAAACGCATTATTCGATCAAAAAGTAGAAAAAGAGGTAAGTAAGCTTTTCATAACTGACATAGAAAGCAAAAAAGAAACTGTCAGCAAAGCAGATTTGGAAGGGTTGCCGCTCTGTGTCCAAAAATGGCTGGAAAGTTCTCAGGTGGTTGGGAAAGAAAGAATTAGAACAGTTCGCCTAAAACAAGAAGGACTGTTAAGGACAAAGGAAGGACAGCCATGGATGCCTACAGAAGCGGAACAATACTTTGCGATAAACAAACCCGGCTTTGTTTGGAAAGCTAGAATCAAGGCGGCCCCACTTATATACATTATGGGAAGAGACAAGTATTATGAAGGCAAAGGGGATATGCTTATTAAGCTTCTTTCACTGATAACACTTGTGGATGCAAAAGGGGAGGAATTAGACCAGGGTGCGCTTTTGCGATATCTCGCTGAGATGATATGGTTTCCATCGGCAGCTTTGAGCGACTACATTAAGTGGGAAGAAATTGATTCTAATTCAGCCAAAGCAACCATGAGTTACGGAGGGATAAAAGCATCAGGAGTATTCTTGTTTAATGAAAAGTACGAGGTTGTTAATTTTGTTGCTCAAAGGTATATGGAAACAAACGGTCAATATAGCTTGGAAACATGGTCTCCCATTGTGAAAGAGTATAAGGATTTCAATGGTATCAAGGTTCCAAGCAAAGCAGAAGTTATGTGGAAATTAAAAACTGGAGATTTTAAGTGGTATCAGTTTGAGACAACAGATATTGAATACAACAAACCGCATTTATTTGAAAACTGAATGTTTTCATAAATAGCTTTGGGTGATGTAAAGGAGAGTAAGATGAAAGGGGTAATAGTATGCCGGAAGGTATTATTATCAGGGAATGTAATGCAAAGGATGAATACGCTTTTGTCAAGCTCAACCTGGCTTTTATGCAGGATGTAATGGATGAAAATCCCTATTGGACAGCATTGAAAATGCCTACGGAAGAAGAAATGGCAGTTGTTTTCAGAGAGGCATTGAGTATGCCAGATAAAATACTGATTTTTGTTGCTGAAGCTGATGGCGAGGTAATAGGATATGCAAATACTTGGACAGTTTTCAGCATATGGTCGGGAGGCAAAGCTTTGACAATTGATGATTTATATGTGGCTTCATCTTATAGAAGAAGCGGTATCGGGGAAAAGATCATGGAATATTTAATATCATTTGCAGAGCAGAAAGGGTACAGAAGAATCCAACTGCATGCGGAATTGAGCAATGAGAAGGCGCATAACTTGTATAGGAAGCTGGGATTTTCCGAGGAGGAAATGTTGTTTTTTCTGAGGCGTATATAAAGGGAATATGCCTGCTGGATAGTGAGCTGAATCCCTTGGCCTGTCTGAAAACACAATAAAGACACAAATAAAAAGTATATATCGCAAGGCCGGAGCGAATAACCGCACAGAGCTTACATACCTGTTGATACTAAACAAGGGTTGATGCATAAGAAACAAAATAAAACATCGGTTTTACTTAAATGTAATAACCTATGTTTTATTTTTGTCGTTTAGACTTGAAATCACCCAAATAGGTGATGTTTATTCCAGTTTATTTGAATTATATTTAGGTAAAGGAGAGGATAAAGATGAGCAAAGAACAGTTGATGTCAAATGTGCTGGAAAAATTTGATCAATTGGGTATCTCCTACTCCAAGGGACAGGGAACGGATATATCCATTAATTGCGAATTTTTAGATGCCAGCTGGGGCACCGGCAAAAAGAGCATTAGCTATGAAGCGGTAATATTTTTTGATGAAAGAATACAGACCGTTTTTATGCGCGAGCTGACAAAGGAAAGCGGCTCGGGGTTTTCTTTCGGCAGCAGCAATGAGAGCTTTTCACAAACCGGTTCTACATTGTTCCGAAAGGTAAAAAGTGTTCAATACAGCACTGATGGCAAGGCTTATGAATATGATTTAAATCTTGGCGAAATTCCGAATTCTGTAAAGAAAAGCGCCAAGGAATATGGATGGAAGTTTAAAACAGTACTCAAAAAGGAAAACGCAATGTATCCCCCAGGATATGTATCCCATCCGACTGCCAATGCCGATACAGAACCCTTAGGGCAGATTACATATTGTGAAGGGTGCGGAAAGTCGCTTCCTGACAACGCTGCGTTTTGTGAGAACTGCGGAAAAGAACTGTCCTTTGGTGCTGGTTTCTGCAAATATTGCGGTACTGCTGTGAAAAAAATACAGGAAAATCCTGTAGCACAAGCTGAAAGAGGAAGGCCGGCAGCAAAGCCAAAAAAGAAAAAGGGATGTCTTATTGCTTTGTTGTCAATAGTAGGGATAATTGTACTGCTGATTGCCATGGCAATTGCCAATGGCGGCGAGATTAGCTATTCCACAGCAAAGCTCAGCGAGGCCGTAATGGCTTCTGAAGTAGATCCCGTAACTATGAAGCCAGTTGCGAAGGCAGACACTTTCTCTGCTCAGACACCGGTAATCTATGCCGCTGTTCTTGTTAGGAATGCACCGGATGATACAAAAATCAGTACAAAATGGACATATATTCCCGAAAACTATGAAATTATCATGCTCGATTTTAACACGACAGAGGCAAGCCAATACGTGGCTTTTCACGTAAGCAAGCCGGATCAGGGCTTCCCTCTAGGGGAATACAAGGTTGAGTTTTTCCTGAACGATGAACCGGCGGATGTTTTGAATTTCTCAGTGAAATAATAGGGATAAAACAGGCAGTCTTAAGCAACAAAATTGCAGAATGACTGCCTGTTTTTTTATCCGAACCTTCCATAAAAATAATACATTGACATGTGGATGCGCTTTTGATAACATATTGCCAGGAATTACCTGAGAGCGGTTTGGTTAAAGGTAAAGTGATAAATGCTCCTGTATTGGATATGTTTCTTTTGATATATGCTCCGGGAGGCTGATATATTTGATGTTCCTGTAGATGTATATACAGATTGATAGAATAGAAGAAATAGGAGGTATATAATAATGATTGAATTAATTGATATTTCCTATGAGGAAGTTGAAGTCATAAGGGATCTTTGGGAAAAGAACAGACAGTACCATGAAAATAGTTCAGAATACTTCAGCGAATTATATCATTCCATGAATTTTGATCAGAGAATCAAAGCATTCAGCGTATTTGACAAAGAGACAATGAAAATAACAGTCGCCAAAAGCAATGAGAAACATATTGGATATTGCATATCAACGGCTATCGATGGAAAGGGAGAGCTTGAATCAATGCATGTTGATGAGAGCTGCAGAGGTAATGGAGTCGGAAAGGAACTTGTACAAAGGCATTTGGAATGGATGAATGAAAGGAATTGCAAGGTTATAGGGGTAACCGTATCCCAGGAAAATGAATCCACCATAGGATTTTATAGAAAGCTTGGCTTCTTTCCTAACACCTTATATATGCAACAAAAATAGAAGAGAGTGAATTTCTGAAAAAAACAGGCTGTGAATTTGAATATGAATACCCTTGATAGGGGGTTACTGCAGATTTGCATAATAAATTTTATGGAGATGATAGTATGCTTACTATTGAAAGACTGTTATCCTTTCAAAAGGATGATCTGCCGGAGGCATCGAAAGCATTAAGTGAAGATGAGCTGGGTCAGCTTGTGGACTGGCTGTCGCAAAATGATGATACTATAAGGTATCAGTCTTTTCTTTTGCTTCAGCATCGCTCCGGATACCTTGAAGATGTTTATCCATATTGGGAGGTGTTCGTTGAAAAGCTGAAAAGCTCCAACTCATATCAGAGAAGCATTGGTTTAATGCTTATAGCTGCTAATGCAAAATGGGACAAGAATAGTATGATGGATGAAATAATCGATGTATATTTATCGCTGCTGTACGATGAAAAACCTATTACGGTACGCCAGTGTATCCAATCTTTGTGTGTAATAATACCATACAAGAAGCATTTGCTTTTAAAAATTGCAGATAAACTGATGTCTTTTGACATAACCCGGGTCAGGGAGACAATGCGTAAGCTAGTCCTGACCGATATTCTGACAGCACTTGCATTAATTAGAAAGCAGCAGCCCGATAACGAAATAGACAGTTACATATTTAATGCTCTTTCAGGCGGTAAGTTGGATAAAAAAGCAATAAAGCAGGTTGAGGCAATGTTATAATTGATGGTATAAAATTATTTATTTTTGGCAAGCATTATTGAAATGTTGTAACAACACAGTATTGAGGGTACAAGGAGTGAATGCAATGAATGATTATTATGTTGCTGTTTTTGATTCTACGCACTATGCTTTGAAGTTTGAGAAGACAATTAAAGCTGGCGGCTTTAAAATAAATATTATGCCTGTTCCCCGGGAAATTACCGCAAGCTGCGGAATTTCAGCAAAGCTGGAAACTGATGAAATCGATGGAATAGTAAGACTTGCTGTTGAAAATGATCTGAAAGTTTCGGATTATTATCGTGTAGAATTACAAAACGGCAAGAGAGTATACCATAAAGAAATTTATCTATAATGTGAGTGTTTCATGCATAGGATCAGAACTGGTCAACTGCGCGGAACTTTTTACACGGCGTAATGTTTGACATATTATGGTCCTTTAAATATACTTATAATAGAGTTTATTACAAGGAGGTTGTATAATTGTTCAAAAATCTTACGGAGGCTAAGGAATTCTGCAATGCACAGGGTATAAAGATTATTGATTTTAAGATTACCGATCTGATGGGAAGATGGCATCATCTTTCAATACCGGTAACGAGATTCAATGAAAAGACGTTTGAGGAAGGAATTGGATTTGACGGCTCCAGCTATGGTTTTCTTACTGTCGAAAAGAGCGACATGGTATTCATTCCTGATTTGAGCACTGCTTTCGTTGACCCGTTTTGTGAAGTACCAACCCTGAGCATGATAGGGGATATTCATACTTTGGATGGCGGTATAAGAAGATATGAGGGAGATCCCAGATATATTGCGGAAAAGGCTGAGAAATTTATGGTTTCAACCGGAATAGCAGATGAAAACATAATTGGCCCCGAATTTGAGTTTTATTTATTTGATCATATAGCCTTTGAAAGCAAATCCAATCATCAGGAAGTTACTATTGATTCCGTGCAGGCCGAATGGAATACAAATGATCAATATGACAACCTCGGCTATAAGGTAAGATATAAGGGCGGGTATCATCTGGCACCTCCCAATGATGTATCCAATGACCTGAGAAGCAAGATGACAATTACCCTTGAAGAGCTTGGAATGCAGGTAAAATATCATCATCATGAGGTCGGGGGGCCGGCTCAGGTTGAACTGGAGGTTGAAGCAGGCAGGATGAGGGAAATGGCGGATAAAACTTATCTGCTGAAATATATAGTAAAGAACATGGCAATCAAAAACGGAAAAAGCGTCACATTCATGCCCAAGCCGATGTTTGGTGAACCGGGAAGCGGGATGCATGTGCATATGTGGCTTTATAAGGATGGGAAGCCATTGTTCTATAATAAGGATGGGTACTCAGGCCTTAGTCAGACCGCTTTGTTCTTTATAGGAGGATTATTGAAGCATTCTCCTGCACTATTGGGTTTAACAAGTCCAAGCACCAATTCATACAAAAGATTAGTACCCGGGTACGAGGCTCCGGTAAGTATATGTTTTGCTACTTCCAACAGAAGCGCAGTAGTAAGGATACCAGGCTATGGCAATGACCCCGAAAGCAAAAGATTTGAGTTCAGACCTTCTGATGCCACCTGCAATCCGTACCTTGCGTATTCTGCACTGCTAATGGCAGGCCTGGACGGAATAATCAACAAGATTGATCCTGTCAAAGAAGGTTTTGGCCCATATGATGTAAATATATTTGAGCTTAGCGACGCGGAAAAAGCGAAGATTAAAGCTCTTCCGAAGAGCCTTGAAGAGGCAATGGAGGCTCTTAGACAAGATCATGAATTCCTGCTAAAAGGCGGAGTGTTTACCAAAGATATGATTGAATCATGGATAAAGAACAAATTGGAAAAGGAGCACAAAAAGATAAGCATAATTCCACACCCGGCGGAATTTGAGCTCTATTATGACCTATAATAAATTATTAGTATTTTATTTGTAAGGAGCGGTTATATGAATGAATCTGTGAAAAGGACACTGGAATCTCTTAAGAGAAATGGTGTTAATGCTAAGTATTTTGAGGGTTCTGAATCAGCGGTAAACTATCTGATGAATAATATAAAAAATGGAGAGACAGTCGGAATCGGCGGATCTATGACTGTAAAGTCCCTGGGAATACCGGAAAAACTTATTGAGAGAGGCAATAAAGTACACTTTCATTGGCTTGCGAAAACACCGGAAGAAATGGACGAAATTAGATACAACGCTGTAAAAGCCGATGTATATTTATCAAGCACAAATGCTCTTACCGAAAGCGGGCAACTGGTTAATATTGATGGAATAGGAAACAGGGTAGCTTCAATGATTTTTGGACCGAAAAAGGTTTTAGTGATATGCGGGATAAACAAAATCACAAAGGATCTGGATGCAGCATTAAAGAGGATTAAAGACAACACATACAAAAATGCAAGAAGGCTGAAGCTTGACACTCCCTGTGCCCACACAGAAAAATGTTCCGACTGCAGAAGTCCCCAGAGAATGTGCAATGTTACGACGATAATTGAAAGAAAGCCGAGTAAGACCGATCTTGAGGTTATTATTATCGGGCAGGAACTTGGCTATTAAGAAAGCATATATTCGTATAATTTCATAACAAGCACGAACAAACTAATAAGAAGGTGTCGCAAAACTATTGGATAAGTAGAAGCGATACCTCCTTTTTCGTATTCGGAGTATTATGCGACATAGCTATGAGTTTGTAGATACCCTGGAGCAACAGCCTTGTATATCGACTCGCACAGTGCAAATCTTTGGACAGAATCACAGCTTGATACTTGAAAAATCCTAACGCACATAAACCCGACCTCAGGGCTTTTGTGCGAACAAAAGCCTACATCTGTTGGTG
>JAKPKE010000117.1 GCA_029553855.1 Bacillota bacterium
ATGCTTAATTGTACATTTTTGTCTTTAAGCATTGAAAAACCTCCTTTTGGTGATAGTTTTTGTCAATTCTATTTTACCAAATTTGGAGGTTTTTCGCTAATATTATTTATATATTGTACCATATTTTCAAATTTTTATGAGACGTTTTTCAGTGGTTTCGAACCGTCCCTGCTGCTTCTGCGTCCCTGCTGCTTCTGTATGTGTATGTATTAATCCCGATATGAACAGCAATAATCCGCAATGGATTTGACAATGACCTTGAAACTGGAGTTTGCAGGCACTACAAAGCTTGTGCCTTCCTTATAGCTGGTATAGGAGTTCTCATTCTGCCGCATGATCTCCATTTCACCGCTTAATACCTCCATCAGCTCTTCGGCACCTGTGCCAAACTGATATTCCCCCGGTAAAATGATTCCCAGGGTCTTTCTCTCCCCCGTTTCTGTATAAATCGTTCTGCTGGTAACCTTGCCATCGTAATAAACATTGGCCTTTTTTACAATTCGCGCATTGGTAAATTCCATTTATTGACCCTCCATTATATTTATTTAGCCTTCCGGCTATAATATGGTGTCAGACACTATATTCAGGCAATCGTTCGTTTTCATCCTCATATCTTTCTCTCTACAGCCTGCCCATAAAAATCCCATTCTGCCCTAACAATTCCATAATACCAGAATGTTAATTTCTATGCAATAACCGTCTAACCGTTCCTGTTGCTTCTAATCCGCAACCGAGTATGAATCCAAGAATTCCTGCATCCTTAATGCCCCCTCAATTGTATTTGGCCAGTTATGGAAGCCGAGGGTTTGCACCTCCCAACCGGTATTGCTCACCTGCTCCAATAAATCTTGTGCAAATTTAGTTTTGCCTTGTTCAGTAAGCTTTCTAAAACTGCTTAAGCCTTCTCTGACCTGTCCAACCCTGTATAAGGACTGTTCAAAAGAAAACGCCTCTTCTATAGTGCTGCCACGCAAATTATCTGCCCACTATGCCCCTATGTTATCATAAAAGCGGTCTGACAGTTCTTTCTGCTTCTACTTGTACACTGCCTCAATCAGACCGAAGATATAGTGGGACAAGGTACTCACCTCTTATCCCCTGCCTTCTTCTCTTCACCCGGTATATGACCGGCAAAGACAATCGTTACCTGATCTGTATTGAGCCTGATACTATATATTTCCCTGACTTCTGATCATATAAGGCTATATTGTTACCGGTAATATCAATGCGTACCCTCGCCCCAATCTGGTACAGAACGCTCCCAAATATGACCCCGGTTAAAAGGAAGTCGCCTACGCGTATTTTTACTGTAGATTCCATTCCCGTGGGCATAGCGCCGTAGACTATACCCTCCATTGCTCCATTTGTTGTAATATTTATGCATTCAGGCCTAATTGCGATTACAAAATCCCCATCCGTAATAACCTTTTCTTCTTTAATACTGAATTCATAGTTATCCACCTTCGGAATATTATATTTGAAGATTTCGTCCTTGTTTCCCTTTTCCACATATTTCTTGTTCTGTAATGATTGCTGCCTTGCCTTTATATCTTCATCCTCCGCTGCGTTCCTCTGCTCAAACCAGTTTTTAAGGTTAACAGCTGCAGAAGGCCTAAAGGTTGCATTAATTCCATCCAGTATGGAAATAGAAACAGTTCCATCCTCCTGTTGCTCCCCTTTGGCTTCTATAAAGTTAACGGACGGGTTCCCTACAAAATCTGCAACAAACAGGTTATCCGGCTTATTATATATCTCAAGGGGGGCTGCGCATTGCTGAAGGGTGCCGTTATTAATCAGGCAAATCTTGGTTGAAAGTGTCATAGCCTCCATCTGGTCATGGGTCACATATACAAAAGTGCTGCCGGTTTCCACATGCAGCCTTTGCAGCTCATATCTCATTTCCATGCGAAGCTTAGCGTCCAGGTTGGAAAGAGGTTCATCCATAAACAGTACAGCCGGTTCGGGGGCCAATGTCCTAGCAATAGCCACACGCTGCTGCTGTCCGCCGGACAGCTCCGCGGGGTAGCGATCCATAAACATGCCTATTTTTACAACTTTGGCGACTCTCCTTACAGTCAAATCCACCTCTTCCTTTGACAGATTTCTTACTGTTTTAATTGCCTTTCCGTGCTCTGTAACAGCACACTCTTCATTCAATTCCTGCCCCTTTGACCTATAGCCTGCTCTGATCTCATCCGATTTTTTTGCCAGATCCTCGGAGATTTGTTTCGCTACAGCCTGAGCATCCCTTGCATCATGCAGATTATAGCTGAACAATGTTTTTGCTGTGGACACAGAAATAGAATATGCATCAATCAATCTCAAAAGTGCCTTATCTATGTCAATCTTATTATTTTTATCTCTGCATTCCTCGATATGCTTTACAACTTCCCTGACATTTTTCAGAATTTCAATTAATTTTATTGTGCTCTTATATAATAGGTCAAAGGAAGGCAGTTCCTCTCTGATATTACTGAGACCAAATGCTATATTCTCATATACGGTCATGTTCGGCCACAGTGCATAATTCTGAAACAGAAACCCAACTTTTCTTTTATTAGGGGGCACATTTATTCCCTGCTCGCTGTCAAAAACTACCTTGCTGCCTATGGCAATCCTTCCGCTTGTCGGCGTTTCCAAGCCTGCAATCATGCGAAGTATCGTAGTTTTCCCACAACCGGATGGACCAAGCAAAGTAACAAAGGAGTTATCCTCAATATCAAGGCTGAGATTATCAACGGCATAGAATTTTCCCCATCTCTTCGAAACATTCGTTAATTTAATATCTGGCATGCTAATTCCCTCCGATACCTTTATCCAGACTTGCGCCGGTTATTTTATTCACCAAGGAATTGAAAATAAGAATCATAACAATCAATATAAGGTTTATTGCACTGGAAAATGCATATAAGCCCATCTCGTCAAAATAGTCCAGGGATGTTGCAACAATGAACCCCTGCGTACATAAAAGCATAAACAGCGACAATTCTCTCAGGCATGTCATGAACGGAAGCAGATATCCGCTTATGATAGAGACCTTCTGAATCGGTATGATAATATTTAACATCCTTTTATACCATGGTATACCGTGGATAATTGCCGCCTCTTCAATTTCATTGCTAAGCTGGAGCATAGAGTTCAGAGAGCTTCGGCTTGCAAAGGGAATATACTTGACCGTGCCCGCTATTATCAGTAAAGCATAGGTATTAAATAGATTAATGGTCTCATTGGAGAACATGATAAAAAAAGCAACACCGACGGCTATAGAAGGCATCAGATACGGGAGAAATGCAACGCCATTTACGTAATTTGCCCATCTGCTCCTTCTGTTCTTGGACACGGAATACCCTATCAGAGTCCCGATAGTACCCGCTAATAGTGAGCAGCAGACCGCCACATACAATGTGCCTTTGAAAGCATTCCAGATTGTCGGATTGTAAAGAACACCCTGCTGTCCGTACATGCCTTTTTCTGCAATGTTATCCCTTGTCAGCCACCATTTGGTGGTCAGATTGTTTATATTCCCGCTATAAAGGAAACTATAATCCCCCGGGTTCGGCAATATCGTTTCAAAAGCAAAGGAGATAATCGGATATATACTGGTGAAGAACGTAAGAATTATGAAAATAATTGCAATCACATTTTTCCCTGTCTTACCCAGGTTAATTTTTGAGATCTGCCCTGATTTTCCGGTCACCGTTGTATAACTTTTACGGCTCCTGAGGCTGACTTGATTCATCAACAATATTGCTACACCAAATACCATCATAATAATTGCCAGTATACTCGCTTCTCCCGTATACTTGGAGTTCATGGAAATATATTTTGTAGAAAGTGTAGTAAGTCCTAAATAGTGCGGAACCGGGTAGCTTCCCATGGAGCTTCCGAATACCAGAAGGATTGTCGATAAAATTGCGGGTTTTACCATGGGTATTGTGATACGAAGCATCGTTCTCCATTTGGGCGTATTTAAAATCGTTGCAGCTTCCTCAAGATTCGCATCCATGTTCCGGAAAATGCCTCCAATAAGAATATAGGCAAAAGGAGCATAATGCAATCCCAAAACCAACGCACTTGGAAACATGCCCTGGCACCACCATTTAGGCATGTATATTCCCATCATTGCCGCAAGCAAACCATTTGAGGTCCCCGTAACTGTGTTACTGTTGAATACATTCTGCCAAACAACCGCAAGGGTCCACTGGGGCATTATATATGGAAAAATAAAAATCGAACTTAAATACTTTTTGAAATTAAGGTTTGTCCTCGTCACTAAAAATGCGAAAATCCCACCGTACAGGATTGAAACAATACATGCAAAGGTTGCAAGCAAAACCGTATTTGTCAAGGGTGTCCACAAATTTGTCTTTGCCAGTCTGCTGGTAAACAAATCTACATAGTTGACAACCGAATAACCTGTAACTTTTTTTGTCAGGTGGGCATCTATCGTTCCCGGATGAATTGCAAAGGTATCATTTACAATTGCTATAATAGGTACGAAAGTCGTAAGTGTAAGGACAATGCCAAACAGAAGCAGGATCGTATTCTGCGGTTTTGAAAAAAAAGCTTTAATTTTATTCAGTACAATCACATGCTTACCCGGCTTTTTTATCTCTGTCCGGTTCATATTTACCTCCTTAAAAGGCATCAAAGGTGTTTTCACGCCTTTGATGCCAGAACAAAGGCGGCTTCGCCGCATTTGACGCCCATGCGCCTTTTTCGAGCATGCGAGAAAAATATGGCGCGGGCACTTAAGTCAAGGGTTTTAATAGTATAGGAAAGTTATACTTTCCTATACTATTAAATACAGACCTGCTATGCAGGTTTATTTCTTATCACTGCCTGCACTGTATTTGGTAAGCAATTCAATCCAGCTTCCTACCGTAAATGATACGGAAGAACAATATTCAGGATCCTCGAGAACCAGCTCGCCTGTTGTCGTCCACCAGTTGTAGCCTCTGTCATTCTTGCAGTCATAAACATTTACGCCATTCTCATAGCCGCCCTTACTGTGGTTATAGGCTGATTCTGTTGCTGTTGCTACTTCCGGATTTGAGGAATAACCTCCCATATCCTTACCCCATGCGCTGAAACCGTCCTTTGTACATGTCATGTAAGCAATTAAAGCACATGCTGTCCAGGGAAGTGGGCTGTTGTTTGTTACAAAAAGGTAATGACAATATCCATAGCCGCCGATTCCTTTGTAATCATCCTGATATGCAGCTACCGTAATGTTATTCTTGGATACGGAAGCCGATTCTTCAACAGAACGAAGTTTTGAGTAAACCAGCAAACCGCATTGATCTGTTGCTGATTTTGTTACCAGAGTATTGCAGATAGGTCCGTCATCCGTTTGTTCATTATAGCTTTCTACCCATAATTTTATCCATGCAAGGGCATATTTCCCGTTTTCACCTAAGCCAAGGTCTTCTGCATCTTTTGCCATTTCATCAATAACCGGTTTAAAGTATGCCTGTTTGCCACTGTCAAGGGCATCATATGCTTCTTTTAACCAGGCTGCGTAATTATCCTGTGTCAGCATATATAAAAAGTTTTTGCCGACAACTTCAGAGTCAATGTCCATATAAAGTGCGTGAACATCTTTGTTTACGAAATCCCAACAATTCTTGTAGATTGCACTGCCGGTATTATTGAACATGAATACTTTGTTCAAAGTCTGCAGCGGAAGATACCCTTTGTATTCATCTGCCGTTGTGCCATTCGCTTTGGCCCATTCCTGAGGAATAAATGTTTTCAGGATACCGGTCTGCACCATTTTGCTCTCAATCTGGTTGCCGTCCTGTATTAATGTCATTGCAAAGGTGCCCTTTCCTTTTAGTGAATCCGCCGACAGCTGGTCAAAAATCTTATTGTTCTTAGGCTGCTGCCACTCATATTCCAATGTGTACGAAGGATCAATAGTCTTCAGGTAGTCAATGAACAGCGGAACCGCAGTTTTGCCGCGACTGGAATTACCAACGCCATAAAATGTTTTACCCTTTGATTCCTCAATTGCTTTTTGGGCAAGCTCTTCCATGCTCATTGTTTCAGCTTCTTCGATAATCTTTTCAATCTCGGAAAGGTTTATGTCTTCCTTGACCTCAGCTGATGCCGGTTCGTCTCCTCCTGCCTTTCCGGCACATCCGGCAAGAGACATCAGAACCATGCAGCAAATAAGCAATACCGATGTAAAACGTTTGACTCTTTTCACCAATAATTCCTCCCATTTTTAAAATTTGGATTCTTTCTATCAAGTATCCAATCTCCCTGATACAATTTTACAAATAGTCGGAATTTTATGGTAGTAGACAAAACTGTTATAATTTTGTTTTTTCTGATATTTTTATGCTCTTCTGCTTCTGTCCTGATACTCAGAGGGAGACACACCAACCATCTTTTTAAAAATACTGCTGAAGTATGTTATGTCCCGGTACCCTACCAGTTCGGCCACCTCATATACCTTGTACCTGCAATCACGCAGCATATTCATTGCTGTACGGATACGATACCGGGTAATATATGACATAATTGTATAGTCTGTTTCTTTTCTAAAGATATGACTCAGATGCCCGCCGCTGATTCCCAATGATTCGGCAATAGTATCAACACAGAGCTTTCGGTCATTATAATGGTTTGCAACATAGTCTATCGCCTCCATGACATACTTGCTTTTATCTCCTTTTTTCAACATCATGCTGATTTGTTTTATATCGGAATTGATTTGTTTCCTTTCGTCTATTATCTTCTTTTGAACACGCAATACCGTTTCTTCCAATTCACCATCCTGAAAGGGTTTTAATAAATAATCCGATGCGGAAAACTTGACGGCTCTCTGGGCATATGAAAAATCACTGTATGCAGTAAGAAAAATCACATGAACGTTTTTGTTTGCCTGGCGCAGGTTCCCCAGCATCTCTATTCCGTCCATTTTCGGCATTTTTATATCTGTAATAATCAAATCCGGATTATACTTCCTTGCTGCCTCAAGTCCTTCCAATCCGTTTGAAGCTTCCGCCACGACAATACAGCCCAGAGCAGGCCAGTCAACCCCCAACACAATTCCTTTACGCACAAGCTTCTCATCATCAACTACCAATACCTTCAGCATATTCTGCTACCTCCCCACTTATAACGGGCAATACAACCGTTACCTTGGTTCCGCCTTTTTCAATTGCACTTGCCGAGACCCCAAATGTGTCACCATAGCGCAGCCTGATTATCGTATCCACATTAATAAACCCTATATTCTCCCCCGTTTTGTTTCTGTCTCTGCTGTTCAAGCGTTCCAACATTTCCTTGCTCATGCCACAGCCGTCGTCCGATATGGATATAATGAGTTTTTCATTTTCTTCGGACACATTGATATATATACTTCCATCTTCTCTGTCGGCAAGTCCGTGAATAATTGCGTTTTCTATCAGGGGCTGGATAACTAGCTTCGGGACGAGATAATTCTCTGATTCGTCCTTTATTTCAACGGTATATTTGAATTTCCCGCCGAAACGTATCCGCTGAATATCAACATAACACTGCGCAAGAGTCAGTTCTTCCTTTAGTGTGATAAGCTGCTTCGACGAAATACTGGTCCGCAGGATTTTGGCAAGGCTTGCCACCAAAGTAGAAATCTCCGAAATATTATGTGCCTTTGCCACCCATTTTATGGTGTCCAGAGTATTATAGATAAAGTGAGGATTTAATTGAGCCTGCATCATCGCAATATTTGAATTATTCAGCTCTTGCTGCTGTTTAACCTGGCGTTCTACATTATCACGAAGTTTGCCTGCCATGGTATTGAATTTGACCGCCAAACCTCCAAACTCATCAATTCTCTCCGTTTCAATCCGAGTATCCAGATATCCCTCTTCCACTTCATGCATTGCTTCGGTAATTGTATGAATAGGTTTCACAAGGTTATTGCTTATTTTTACGGATACTCCAATACAAAGCATCAGACTCAGTAAAGTCATAATTGCACTGACACTGTACATTGTCTTGCTTATATCCGTCGTAAAGATCTCGTCCCTTTGCAGTACAACAGATAAACCGGTATAACCTATTGGTGAAATATAAAACTTGCATTCCTTGCTCAGATCCGTTAAATCCCTGCCTTTCATAAGCTGCTCTCTCAATACAGATCCGATCGGTTTTTCCTTCGCCGGTTCCGTACTGTAAATTGTATGCCATTGTTTGTCCAATATAACTATACTGTCCTGCGGACTGTAAGCATCCTCCAGGAGGCTTTCAAAATCAGCAGATCTTATCCCGACAACAATATATCCTATACAGTTGCCTGCATTATCGGTAATTGTTCTTGCAGATCTTAGCAAAATATCCTTTGAACTGCTTGTATACTCGTTTTCACCACTTATAACCAGTGTATCCGGTTGGTCGGCTGCTGCTTTCAGAATTCCACAATAAGTAGAAAGCTTTGTATTTAAGGTTTTAGTGCTGGTGGAATACTTGCAGATTCCTCCTATGGAATACAGCTCAAATTGCGCCACCCTTCTGAGCTCCGAGGTGGAAGCATACAGTGCATTATATGTCTTGTTGCGGTTTTCCTCATTCTTTTCATACAAGGTCTGAACAACCAATTCGTTTCTATTTAATTCCCGGCTGATAACATCCAATTTGTCAAAAAAACCTCCCAGTGCATCTTCAACTCTGTTTAACCGCATTGCAATTTCTGCCTGATGGTCCATTTCAATTTTCATTTTAAAAAGCTGGATCATAAAAAAACTGCATATCAGCAACGGCAGAATTGCAACCAGAATAAAATAAAACAGCAATTGTCTTTTAAATGATCCCCTGATATAATTTCGCATATTTACGCCATTCCTTTATCTATTCAATAAGTCCCATTTCTTAAGTATCTCGCTTCTGTTATCACTGGCCCACTTTAAATCGTAGTCAATAAATTTCGCTCCTTTTTCGCCCGGCATTTTGGAATCGGATATATCTTTTCTCACGGATCTTCTATAACAATAATCTACAATCATCTTCTGCACATCCTTGCTAACGATGAAATCCAGAAACAACCTGGCGTTCTTTTCATGGGGAGCATTTAAAATCAATGCGCTCCCATCGGGAACCGCGCTGGTTCCCTCAATGGGATATACCATCGTTATATCCATGCCTGCCGCAATTCTCTTCAATGCACTTTCTTCCAATGTAATTCCTACCAGCTTTGTTCCCGAAGCCACTTCATTGATTACATCACTGGAATCATTAAGGATTTTTTTATCCAATATATTAGAAAACTGCTCCATTGCATTCCAGTTATCCTTTCCCATTACCTGCATCAGAGTCATTAATATCGTATAGCCGGAACCGGACTTATGGGGATCGGCGTATGCAATCTTGCCTTTCCATTTTTCCTGCAGCAGGTCTTCCCACCCCTTTGGCGCTGCTGTTTCATATACAAGTTTGTTATTATAGACAAACACAATGGGCAATTTGGTGAATACAGTCCATTTGTTGCAGTCAGATTTATAGGTCTGTTCCAACATTCCTTCCTGGCTGTATTCATATGGGGCGAAATATTCGCTGTAAGCTTCCAGACTCTCCACGCCTCCGCCAAACATAACATCACAGACTGCGTTATTGCTCTCAGCCGCAATCTGATCCAGTATTTCTGCAGTACCGCCGCAAACGACCTGTACCCAGATGCCCGTCCTCTCTTCAAACTCTTTGATTATTGGACTGTATACTTCCTCTTTGTGTGGTGTATAGACCGTAAGCTTGTTTTCTTCAGCTAATGTATAGTCGTAGTTTGCAACGGATACTGGGGAACATGAACTTAGAAAAAACACCGGAAACAAGAGAAAAGTATATATAATTTTTCGTATTTGATTCATATGCCCCATCCCTCTTATCTATTTTCGAGACTTTGCCTCTCTTTGAATAATCTGGCCAAATATACTGCGGATGTCAAAATTGCAACACCCATGCCTGCATTTTCTTCAATGCTGCACAGTTGGACAACAAAACATGCCCCATAGATTAACATAAAGAACATCGCAAAATGTTTAAAAGTCTGATTTGTGGTTTGCGCCGCCTTGATATATGTTTCAAAGTTTCAAAATCTGTCCAAAGGAACAAGGGGTTCACCAAAAGAATTGCATTAAGACAATTATTCTTATAAGGTTTCTGTTCATACCAATCATCCTTAATTTGCTTTTATATATTACTTACATTATAACATATAATGGCAAGGGAGTTATAGCCAACACTGTCCATATCCAGCCAAAAACGGCAGTTGCGTATAATATCTTTTAATGCTAAAATAGATACCACAAAAATATCTTCTGGCAGCTAAACCCATGATATATGGAAAACATACGGGTGCAAATCTTTGCAAAAAAACAAAGGCGGCTTCGCCGCATTTGCTGCCCATGCGCCTTTTCCGAATGCAATGAGGAAATAATGGTGCGGGCACTTAAATAAAGGTTTTTTATTACCCAGGCACCCCTACAATAAGTGAAAAGAGAAGGTGGAAAATGTGAAAAGAGAAATATGGTTTGCAGGAGGGTGTTTCTGGGGAGTGGAGGAATATTTCTCCCGTATGGATGGGGTCGTGGAAACCTCTGTAGGTTATGCTAACGGAAAGACTGAGAATCCCGGCTATTATGATATCCCTAAAACCGAGCATGCAGAGACGGTGCATGTGGAATACGATACAGATAAAATAAGCTTTGAAGAATTATTGGCGCGTTTTTTCAGGATAATCGACCCTACCAGCAGAAATAAGCAGGGTGGGGATGTTGGAACCCAGTACAGGACGGGGATATATTATATGGATGAAAAAGATAAAGAGGTAATAGGGAATTTTATTGAACAGGAGCAGAAGAAATATAAGGCTCCTATCGTTACAGAAGTTGAGAAACTGAAGAATTATTATCCTGCGGAAGAATATCACCAATCTTATCTGAAAAAAAATCCTGAAGGCTATTGTCATGTTGACTTTTCAAAGTTAAAGGATACCCCCCGGTGAAGAAATGGGGGTCAGGCTTAAAGCAAAAAGGCCCGACCCTTTGCCTTAAATATTTCCCTGGAAAACTGTATTTGTATCCCTGCACAGGTATTGAACCGCCTTTCGCCCCGTTTCCGCCGCTGCAGGCAACCCACCGGGACCCGACAGTCTCTGGCCTGCAAAATATACATTTTGGATGCTCTCCGGTTTCGAAGGATAAGTCGTCATTTTGTCTCCTTTGCCAATGATAGACATCCATGAGCCTTTATAGGAACCTAAATAACGCTCATAGGTCAGCGGAGTGGCCACATCCCAAACAGCTATCTTTCCGGCAGTTTGCGGATATTTTTTCTCCAGTATCCCGATAAATGACTCTGCCAGCTTCTGTTTTTCAGATTCGTAGGTACCGTTGGCTTTGCAGGCTTTCCAGTAATTATATCTATCCCCCGCAATTATAGAAGTCATGGCGGTACACCCTTCCGGAGCATATCCCGCATAACCCGTATAATTATTGAGCCCTATGCTTGGCAACTGCACGCCTCCGCAAAATATAGGCTCCTCCGGGATAAAGTACAAACTTCCGGGCAAATCAGACAAATCTGCTTTCACACCCAAACAGATAAAGGTATTGAGCATCGGTTTTGTCTTTTCCCGCATCTTTTGGGCCCATGGCTCACGAATTGGATCATCGAACAATGTATCTACCGCTGCAAGGGTGTCCCGGGTAACAATAACCGCATCTGCCTCTATATATTCCCCGTCTATAATTACTCCGTTGGCTATGCCGTTCAGAACCGATACTTTATCAACCTTTTTACCGTATTGTACCGTACCCCCCAGATTTTCAATGCGCTTTGCCATCCGTCCTGCCATGTCCAGTGAGCCGCCTTCGGGATAACCACCGTCCCCTGAGGCAAAGGTTGCCAAGGTAAATATCGCAGCAATAGCATTATTTTCAGAACCTGCTACCTGTTGAAGCAAAAGCCGTAAAATCGGGTTTTTAAACCGCATGGAAAACTCCCCTGCCGTTTGATTCGCATAAAAAGACATGCGGGTCAAAGCAGGCAGCATGCTAAAAAGCATTGATAAGGGCATGGCAGCTCTTTCCTTTACCTTTACGCCCTTAATATCCGAAATAGGCATGCTGATTTTAGTGAATTTATTAATATCACGGCATAACCTGATAATTTCTGTTTTATCCTCAGGGGATATCTCAAGAAAATGCTGACGAAGCTTATCAATATCCCGGTAAAGATAGACCGTATGACCTTTATACTCAAGAGCAAAAAAAGGATCACGGTTGTGAATTACGGTGTCATCATCCAAAGCTCCAACCTCCCGCCAAAGCTTATTAAGAGGGGTATTTGGCGACGAACCTGTCAGCCAGTGCAATCCTCCCTCGAACAAGTAGCCCTTTCTCCTCCAGCTGGTACATGCGCCTCCCGGGATAGTGTGACTTTCATAAATTGTTGTGTCAAATCCGCTCTGAAGCGCATAAACACCCGCCGTAAGCCCGGCTATTCCCGCACCTACAATAATAACTTTTTTCATTCAGGCCTCCTCCTTAAAATATCAATAATCCACCGGCTTTCCGGACAGGGCAGGCTTGGATTGAGTGCAAGCTGTCCGGCGATCCCTTGAATGGCACTCCAATAAGCAATAGCCAAAGCAAGGGGGTTCCCTTCACGGATAGTACCGTTTCTCTGCCCCTGCTCAATCAACGCAACAGTTTGCCCATAAATGTCAAAACCGGAAAGCATGTCCTTGATGCTCTTCGGTGTGGCTTCGCTATAATAAGCCTGACTCATAAGCACAAACATTTTTGCTGCGAAGGGTTTGGCTTTAACCAGGCCCAATATGAATTCAGCGGAGTTTTTAAAGAATAAAAACGGTTCGGTATTACTTTGTGCCATTACTCCCATAGGCCCGGAAATGCCTATCTTAATCAGTTCTTCATAAAGCTTTTCCTTGGACTTGAAATAGTGAAACATCAGCCCTACGCTCATACCTGCTCGTCTTGCTATATCGCTGATCTTTGTTGCCGCATAGCCTTTACAGATAAATAAATCAAGAGCGGTGTCCAGAATCTCGGCCTTACGCTTTTCTTTTTGTTCTTCTCTGGTAGTCATATTGAATTTCCTTTCATTGAATTTATATTCAATATAATATATGTATTTTTTCCCTTTGTCAATACTCAAATACAAAATATTGTTTTTTATACGGCAAGTCCATTAAAAGCAAAATCTCCCCTCTCTAAACGCTAAAAGAGGCAAAAGGAATTATTCCTTTTACCTCTTACAGTGAATTTATAACCTCCGTTATGCCCTTTGACCTGATTCTCTTCAGAGGACTTACAACCGAAAATGCAGTTACTATTGTTGTAATGAAGAGGATGATTACTAACTGAGCAACCGGAAGCCTCCATTTTAGTGAAAAGTGTGTAAGGTAATTAAGTATCAGCACCCTTTGCAGCAGCACCCCAAGTATGCTTCCGGCTGCACACCCGGTAAGGCTGTATGCAGCAGCCTCGGCAAGAATCATCTTATTAAGCTGACTTCCCGTCATGCCTACAGCCCTCATAATGCCCAGATATCTTGTCTTAGCAGCCACGCTGGTGTTCATTGTATTTATTATATTCAATATGCTGAAAATTGCTATCACAGCCACAAAACCATAGACAAACACTGCCATTGTCAAAAATACCTGGTTGATTTCCGAGTTTTGCTGACGAACATCCAGAAGCTTGATCCGATCTCCGGCAATATCCTTGAGAAGCCTGACAGTCTTTTCATCCTTCCTGTTTTTCAGCTGTATATCTATTGTCCTGAAAACGGTTTCTCCCGTAATATCCTCAAATATTTTTTCCGTAGTGATAAAAGCGGCAAATGTCGGCTCAGTACTGCCAAGGGGTATCTGTCTCAGCACTCCCATTACGGTAAGCTCTTTCTTACCTGCCGGGGTATCAATATATACTTTATCCCCGGGTTTCAGGTGAGCGGTCACAGTTGATACACTTTTCCTCAAATTCCGTTCCACTGCAATAATCCCATTGCCCTTGTTCAGCCCTTCTTCTGACAGTTCTCCTTCCAACAGGTCCCTTCGGGCCCATTTGAACTGGTTTTCATCATAGGAAATCAGCCAGGATTTTTCCGGCTGTATAAAAATGCCGTCCACTTCCATCTTAAGCCCCTCAAAGCTTTCCCTGTAATCCCGATCAAGCCTTGAAGCTTCAAAAGTTGCATCGATATAGGCCAGTCTTCTGCCATATACCCTTTTGACTCCATCCAATCCCGACAGTTCTCTATACATCTCGTCTCCCATACCCTTTTCAGACACGAAAGAAATATCAGGAGTGTAAGGCTTTGTGGTTTTCAGTGAGGCATACATAAAGTCAATAAACACCGTAAAACCGAGGAACATGATTATGCTAAGAGCTATGGAGCATGCCATAAGAAACAGTGTCTTCTTTTTCATAAAGGCGCTGTTTATCCCCATTGCCAATTCTATGCGCAGAATTTTGGACAAGAGACCCTTCTTTCTTTTTTTTGAAATCCTAATTTCATTACTTCCTGTTACCGCATTTACCGGTGAAACCCCGGCTGCTTTTTTTGCCGGAACAAAGGATGCTATAGATACGGTCAAAAAGCCTACGATGATGCCCAGTAAAATGCTTATGATGCTTATGCTGAACAAGGGAATTTCACCGAATATGGTATTGTTGAAGAATTTCAATATGGCGGAACAAATAAACGACATGCACATGCCTAAGATTATGCCAAGAGGGATTGCCCAAAAAGTAATGGTAAACCCCTCTTTTTTTACCAGTTTTTTTATCTGAAATCGGGATGCACCTATGCACCTTAAGAGTCCAAATTGTCTTACCCTTCCCATAACGGATATATTAAAGGTATTGTATATCATGACCACACCGGCTGCAAGGACTATAAAAAACAGTATGGCTCCTATTGTATAAAGCCCGACTGCCGCCTTATGTCTGCTTTGGCCTATTACCGAAAGCAGGTGTTCATTCAGCCTTATTCTGTCATCGGCAAGCTGCAGTTCACCTTTTATATCAGCTGCCGCCTTCTGAATATTAACCCTGTTTTTAAACTCCACAAAATATGCATTCATCTCTGTATTTGCAGCCGCATCTGCGCTGGAGGCTGACACCATTACCCCCGGTACCCCTGCAGCCTTCATATTGCCCAGGTCATTATAAATTCCGCTCACCGTGTATTCGACTATGGTATTATCCGCAAATGTGATGCTTACCTTCCGTCCTGTTCCCTCCTCTTTAAACAGGTTTTCTGCAGCCCACTTTTCCAGCATCAGCTCATTTTCCCCTTTCGGAAAACTGCCCTGCTGCACCTCTATGTTCAAATTGCTTGCAATGGCTTCTTCCAAGGCCCCTATCCTGCAATCGATCCCGTTTATTTTCCCGTTTCCCATGTCCCGCCATCTTCCGGAGGTCCTAACATCTATCCGGTTCCTGATTATCGCAGCTTCTTCCTCAGTCGCATTTATAACCGAAAGATGCTGATTGCCGTATATGCGGATTACATCAAGCTTTTCAAACCTCAGAAAAACATCTACCATTGAAAATATCCCGGTTACCAGGGCCACAGATATCGCAACGCTTAAGACGGTCAGACCGGTTCTTTTTCTGTGTGCCTTCAAGTAGCTTTGTACCAGCATCAGGTAACTTTTCATTTTTTACTACCCCCAAGCTCGTTAACAATCCCGTCTTCAACTCCAAATATACGGTCGGCATGGGAGGCGTAATTTTCATTGTGGGTTATCATGATGAGGGTCTGCCTGTACTTTTCTACGGACAGCTTCATTAAATCAATTACTTCCCTGCTGTTCCTGCTGTCTAAGTTTCCTGTGGGCTCATCGGCCAGAATGATGGCGGGTTTTGATGCAAGTGCCCTTCCTATTGCAGCACGCTGCTGCTGTCCCCCCGAAAGCTGACTGGGCAGGTGGTGCCTTCTTTCAGCAAGCCCCAGTATGTTCAAAAGCTCATCAATATAATCCCTGTCAGGTTTTTTATAATCCAGCAGCAGGGGAAGAACCATATTCTCCTCAACATTCAGCTCAGGTATAAGGTTGTACGCCTGAAAGACGAAGCCTATGCTGCGCCTGCGAAAAACTGCAAGTTCTTCTTCCTTCATGCTGAATATATCCCGATTCTCCAGAAAGACCCTGCCCGAGGTCGGATTGTCCAATGCCCCTATCAGGTTGAGAAGAGTACTTTTGCCCGAGCCCGATGGGCCTACGATAGATATAAATTCGCCCTTTTCTATTGAAAAGGAGGCATTTTTCAGGGCCTCCACCCTGATATCCCCTTCTCCGTATGTTTTTGACAGGTTCTCAGTCCTCAATATCTCCATTTTTACACCTCAATCATTATTCTTGTGTTCTTGGCACAAACACAGAATAACATTCCAATCTTACCCTAATATTTATTGAATCTTACAATTTTGTAAGTTTGGAAGGTGAACAACGAATTTTGTACCTTTTCCCATTGTGCTTTCTACCGATATGAAGCCTCCATGCATTTCAATAACCGTCTTTGTCAGGGTAAGACCTATGCCGGTTCCCTGCTTATCCTGCGTAAATTTGCTTCTATAGAACCTTTTGAAAACATGGTTGATATCCTCCGGATGTATACCCTCTCCGTTGTCCTCTATACTTATATTAACAATTACAGGTGTTTCTTCTGCAATAATCCTTATATAGCTGCCCGGCCCCGTATGCTCAACTGCGTTCTTGACCAAATTGCTTAAAGCTTCAAGCATCCACTCCCTGTCACAACTATAGAAGATATCTCCCTCAGCTTTCACTTCACAGGTCTTCTGCTCGTTTTTCAGCCTGATTTCAAAGCTTTCCGCCACTTGCTCAACAATACTCTTAATGCTGTGATCCTTTCTGTCAAGCTCAATAATTCCTGCATCCAGCCTTGCCAGCTTCAAAAGGTTGGCTATCAGTGATTGCATCCGTTCAAGTTCACTGACGCTTTTCCCAAGGAATTTTAATATCACTTCATTCTGTTCATCTTCATCCCTCATGATTTCGTTGTACATAAAAAGAGCAGACAAGGGGGTTTTAAGCTGGTGTGAAACATTCTCCAGTATATCCTTCATAAAAACTCTATGCTGCTTTTCCTTCTCTATATGCGCATATAAAGAGGAGGTCATTGTATTAATAGATGCCGCCAGCTTCGGCAGGCTGCCTTCGCCATTGTCCGGAAGCCTTATTGAGACATCCCCCTCCATTATTCGCGCAATATCTTCACTATACTCGTCTATAATCCTAAAATGCGATTTCAGGAATGATGTACTGATGATTAAAACAATTGCGCCGAGTATTGAGGCAAATATAAAGCACCCTACGGCATTCAGCCGGTAAAGGCCGTTTGCCCTGGGAACAAGAAACACCTCCGTACTATACCTGTACCCGGCCTGTCTAAGTAAAGCCTTCCCTTTCTCCCTGTCAGCAGAAGATTTTACTGCTGTAAACGCAGATTGTATCTCGGCAGAAAGCTCGGGATGCTTCTGCTCCAGATAACCGGCCAGCTCACTGTCATGGGTAACCATATTGTTTTTAAAACGGACCGCATTAACATATGCAGCTATTTGAAGCACAACGGCCCCTGCCAGAAGAGTCAGCAGCAACCCCACCAGGAATTTCTTTACGTCTCTGTTCATCAATAAATTCATAACCTATCCCTCAACTATATTCCATTTGTAGCCCATTCCCCTTATTGTCAGGAGAAATGCAGGGTGTTTCGGGGTTTCTTCGATTTTTTCCCTCAGTCTGCTTACGTAAACGGCCAGGGTATTATCGTCAATAAAGTATTCATTTGCATCACACAGGTTCTGCATTATCTGGTCCCTGGACAACACCCTACGTGGATTTTTCATAAACATGCAAAGCAATCTGTATTCAACGGAGGTAAGTTCCATGTCCTTTCCGTCTTTTACCGCTCTACCCTCTAAAAGCTTAACAACTATACCGTTTGAGCTTAGTTCAGTCCTGTCATCCATAGTCTCGGTACGCCTCATTACTGCATTTATCCTCGATATCAGCTCATTTAACTTGAAGGGCTTCGATATGTAGTCATCTCCCCCCAAATCCAGGCCCATTACCACATTTACCTCTTCATCGGAAGCAGTAAGGAAAATAATCGGAACCTCTGAGGACTGCCTGATGCTCTTGCATATGTCGAAGCCGCTGCCGTCCGGGAGCATAAGGTCCAGCAAAACCAGCCTGTACTCTTCCCGGTTGAAGCGCTTCTTTGCTTCCTTTACGGTCCTTTCCACAGTCACATCAAAACCATTTTTTGATAGCGAAAACTTCAAGCCTTCAATAAGGCTCAAATCATCTTCAATCAATAAAACCTTTTTCATTTAAATTCCTCCGGGTGATATCAATTCATTAATAATAAGTATATCATTTCCAGTTTCTTTTAGTAAACAAACCTCAGACTAATGCAATATGAAAAAAGCCACGGCGGTTCAGCCGGGGACACTATATTATTGTAATGAAATCGGTGATAACGCCATATATTCAATTCGTACAGACGGAAGCAATTCAATCAAGGTTTTCTCCCTTAACGGTAAAATTAATGTGTTCAATGTAATAATTCACTCATTGGCCTCTGTCCCTCCTTTTCCAAATTGAATGACCATCTGCAATATTTCTTCTTTTCTGTAACCTAGCCTTTCCATGCTTGTATAGTATAGGAGAGTTATACTTTCCTATACTATACACTATACAAAGTCACACGGATGCCTCGTTGAGATTTACCCTTGAAATCCGTTTTCCTATTGAACTGTTTTTGCAATTGTAATGAAAAAAGTTTCATCCTTTTCGGCATAGCATATGCTGACCTCAATGTTGTCATCCCCGAAGCCGCTGTAAATGAGTGTCCCATCGGTTTCATATTCACTGCTGTCTTTGGAGTATTCTTTTTTGATTTTCTCAATATAGGGTTTTGCGTCCTTTGCTTTAACATTTTCCAATGAAATAGTGACACCTTCGTTGGTTTCCATAGAGGATACAACATTCCCCTTTTTAAACTCCGGGATCTTCTTTGCCAATTTGGAATCCGGCCATTTCCCGCCTATGGTAACTTTCTCTCCATCATCGCCTTTAACCGTCATTGTATCGCCGTCAATATCCACCTTGTCACCAAGAGCTTTTTCCATTAATTTCTCCCCTATCTTATCCGCCGCTTTTTGCTTGAGATTACAGCCGGCAAGGGGCAGAACCAATACCAATAAGCAGCTGCAAACCAGTAAATATGCTAATATTCTTTTCATTTATTTATTCACTCCTTCACTAATTAACAGGCTCCCCTGTCAACTCCCCAAAAAAGTACCGGCTTAGCTTAAGCGTCGTCGCCTCCAGACTTGCCGGAGAAATTCTCCGCTACCTTTCCTGCCAGCGGAATGTAGTATATGTTGTATTTGTAAGCGTTTATCATGGCTATAACGGCAAAAATAAGAATAATAACGGAAATTGCCGTTGTCAGCAGGCCTACTAAACCCGCAAAGCCCAAGGCTGCGGCACCTGCACGGCTGCCAATTGCCGCAGCAACCGAACCGCCTATCAGCACGGTCACTATAAATCCAAGGGCTGCACCCATAAGGTTAAGCACAAAGGATTGCATGGCATGGAACTTTACAAAGCCGCTCTCTTTTTCCATTAAAAAAATCACCAAAGGCGCAAGCCATGCAAAATACCTCAGCAAAGGTATAAACCCGATAACAGTGGATGCGATATATGCTATAAGAGCCAGCAAATTTGCATCCATCCCTCCTATTGAAGCTTTGTGGGGTTCAATTTTCCTTTTATTCATTTACAACCATCCCCTTTTCTTTTTTTAGCACATTCAATGCAAATATCCTGATCCGGCAATATCAGAAAACAATCATCACATACGAAACGCTTGCATACAGGACAGCGGTTAAAATGCTTCACCGCCTCTCGGTTTGCCCGCTCATAAGCCGCATCATGCTCGCTCTGCCAGATCAGGGTCTTTGCCTCCGCGCTGCAGCTGTGGCCGGCTTCAAGACTCCCCTTTAAAGGCACGCTTTCCCAGGTATTACCGCAGATATCGCAGTAAAAGGTAAAACAAAAATCCTTTTCTGTTGAATGATCACTGATCCTTCTGGTAATTGGTCCCAGCACTTTTATGCACCTCCGCCCTTTGTTAAAGCTCACTTTCATTATGTGAATTCAGCCTTAATTTGTATATCACCCTGAGGGTGATTTTTATAAAATCTTCAATATTTCATATCATAACAGAGGTGATACGAATAAATCCCGAACACCAGAAAAGCCCTTTGCTTTATAAAAGCAAAGGGCCGGACAGCCTTTATATCGTTATTTCAATTCAAAAATCCTCCCACTTTTTTCCATAAGTTGGGTGTAAAGTAAGAGTTCATTCCGTGAAGATATGTTTAGCTTTGCATATATATGGTTATTGTGCGTTTTCAAGGTATTGGCACTGATATACATAAGCTCAAGTATTTCTCCGGTAGATTTTCCTTCAAGATAATACATGAATATCACCTTTTCCGTAGGTGTCAGAGTTTTCACCCTTCTGATAAAATCGGTAAATATATCGTCGGGCAGTGAAGTCCTGTCTGCGCGACGGGCTTTTATCTGCTCAATAATTTCATCTATTTCAGTTATATTGGTTCTTGTTATGCTGTTGATATCCTGAGAACCTATGGCATTAAGCCCTTCCATAATGGGACTTATATACTTATTGCCTATATATACCGAAACACCGATACCGGCCAGCAAAACCAGTGCACACAATACTATAAGACGGGTATTCAGCGAGAGCAGAAGCTGATACAAATCTTCTTGCGGCATTAAAATACCTACCGCAAAATGGTCTTTTGAAAAAGCCGAATACTCCGGATACAGCCTGATTTTCTTATGTAATCCCACCAGGCTTATCCCGTCCTGCTGTTTATATGAAATCAACGTGCGACTGCTACCTTTTATGATAAGGGGCTTAATATTTTTCGTAACGCCAAAGGCATTATAATTGCCCGAAAAAAGCGCATTCCCTGCCTGCAATACCGAACCCTCCATCGGGGCAAGCAAACAAAATATACGATGATAAGCGGAACTGTCCGGTATGAATCTGAGCTTAAAAAGCATGGCACTCACTTCGTAGCCGCATACCCCAAAAACATTCCCGTTTGAATCGATAAGCGGAACAATACAGAGCATTGAATCCTCGCTGGTATTTGGCAGTGTCATAGCCCCGCTCCAGTAGTACAGCCGTGAAAGGGGGAGCGCTTTTCCCTTTGCTGTTTCAAGGGGTAGAAAAAAATGCGGAGGGCTGTGTATTTCAAACTCCATATCCCATTGAGCATGGAGGGAATATCCGCGATCTCTGGCAATATCGGGGAAACCTCTTAATATAGTAACGGTAGGCGGAGCAGAGCTAACAATATTGGGCTCCATATTTTTCAAAAATAGTCCTGATCGGGAAGACTCTGCAGCCTCAGCCTGTCTGTTGACAGTTTCATCCAAAACTACAAATACACCACTTACGCCGGTTTTTTCCAAGGAAAAGAGCAGCCGATCAAACTCTCTGTCTAAAAGTTCCTCCAAAAGCTCCGGATCTTCTGGCAAATCGGCAGCGCCAAGTCCCTTTTCTGAAAGAAACCTCTCCATACTTTGCGACAAGGAAGCCGACAAGCTTACTGCAGAAGCAGAAACATGGCCGTATTCCTTTTCCACTGATGCTGCAATCCTCTTAAGCTCATTGGTATAGAAGCTTTCAACTTCCCTGAGCCCTGCAGTAAAGGTCCCCGTTAAAAGCAACATAATAAAGACAAAACTAAGCAGGGTCAAAACGAGCACAAACAAAAATCCAAATAGCCTCCGACGCATAGATATTCCAGATGCCCCTTCCCGCCGGACTTGATATTGGATTTTGCGTGTTGTTTCAGAAAGTCTGTTCACAATCTCACCTGCGCTTTATTTAATAAATGATTCATATGCATTTCTTGACAACACTTCAAGAGACACACCTTTTCCTGTTGCCTCAGCGGGAATGTCAAATTCATCTTTGGCAGATTTGGCGGCTTTCTTCAACTTTACTTCATATCCTTTCTGAAGTTCATCGTAATTTTCGATAAGGGGCGGAATAAAAAAGTCATATTCTGCCTGCATTATCATTAGGGTGTCCAACAGCTTTTTGATGTTTTCCTCAGATATACCCTCTATTTGCCGATCCATAGCAATTCCGAAGGCCGTTTTCGTCACCGGCAGATAGCCGCTTGAGGCTGTAAAACGCAAATTTTGTTCCGGTGCCGTAAACCATTTCAGGAATATCGCTGCTGCAATTTCCTTCTGTTTGGTAGACTTGATGACGCACATTCCGCTGCCTCGCTGGAGAGCGATCTTTTTGCCCCCTTCAAATACGGGATAGGGTAAAATTACATATTCAGCATCTTCTTTTGTATTGTTGGCATAAGTAACGGTTGGGGGATAGAACAGTACTCCGGCAGTAGAACCGGTGGAGCAGATAACATCACCGGTTTTGAACAGGTCGGTGCTGTATCCGTTAAATACTGCTGCACTTCCTTTGGCAGCAGGAATAAAATAACTGTCCCATATTCTCTTATATTTTTCATCGATTACATTCAACTCACTGTTTTCTATAAATTCCTCTCCAAGCTGGGCCATACCTATGAGTGCCAGGTTGAACACCGAATCAGGCATATAAAAGGCTTTGCCCCCTGACCATTCATAGTATTTATCAGCTGTCCTCATGATACCCTCAAAGGTGGAAAGATCTTCGTAAGCTGTATCAGTATCTGCCGCAAAGCGGCCAAAGATGCTATTATTGACAAACAGCACTTCGGTGGATTTGGCTATGGGGAAAACGAATAACCCCTCTGCAAATCTGCCTTCTTCCAGAAAACGTGGTATATAAACCGCCAGATCCTCCGCAGTAAACAGGTCCGATAAATCCGCCAACAGGTCCTTTTCGACCAATTTCAGCGCCGTCTTGGGATATAGTACCGCAAGATCGGGAAGCTCTGGAGCGCCTGGGTCTTCTTGGGCTGCAGAAATAAGATTATCATGCAGTGTGTTTGAACCGGATATTGTAGTCACACTTATTATAATGCCTTTCTCTATTCCTATAGTACGGTTGAATTCATCTATCATCTCATCCATAAGGTTTTTCATCTGTCCGCCGTAATTGTGCCACATTGTCAGGGTAACCGGCTTCCGGGGATCCAGCCCGTCTTTTGCACTGCACCCAATAAGGTTGGCAAAAAATAAAAGTATCAGTATCAAGCAGATTATCCGAACCTTCATTCTATCTCCCCTTTTCCCGTTTTTTCCCATTATATTTCCATTTCCGAGTATATCAATTATTTCTTCATTTTATCTTACTATTCCTTCATAAAAAAAACATAAAATTAAAACTAGGGCTATTGTGCATTCGAACTCTAAAAACTGTCCATCTTTCGTGCCTGGGAAGCAGCGGGGACAGTTCTCTAAAATTTGGTGAATATGTCCTTTGCTGCATTTACAACGGTTTGGATATCCTGCCTATTTGGGTGGGTAAATTTAATAAAAAGAAATCCTCCGGTGCAGGTTATTTCATCTGCCACATTGATGCCTTTTTTTACAAGAACCTCACGGATGTCCCTTTGACTGCGGCCACTGACTGACACGCTGCTCGTTACAAGCACAACCTTCTTGACAAGGGAAGCATTAAGTTTTTCGGCATATGATAATAATTCGGGATTGCATTTGCCGCCGTAAATACCACCAACAAGAAATATCAGCCCGGTTTCTTCCGCCCCCGGATATTCGGAAATATTCTTTGCTTTCACGTTAAGTTCTTTCCCTATCGCCTCCCCCAGCTTCCTTGAGTGCTGTGTTTTCGTTGCATAGACGACACTTACATTTCTCATAATAATACCCTCTTTCAATATTTTATTTTCGTGTTTCTTATACAATTATACGATTATAATTGGTAAATGTTTATTCCGCCTATGTATATAGCCAGGCAATAAATAAAAGAACCTGGTTTTTTCATTTAATAAAACATAATATTAGTATGCTTTTTTACAGTTCCCCCGCGATCTTCCCAAAAAAAATCCTTTCGGTAACCATATCCATATGCCGCCAAAAGGATTTATCCCTAACAATAACCGTCTAACCGTCGTGCCTGGCACTTAAGCCAGCTGTCTTCTTGCAAGATCGGCAAAAACCCCTTCCTTTGCCATTAATTCCTGATAAGTCCCACGCTCCACTATTTTCCCCTGGTCCATCACCAGAATCTTATTACAGTTCATAATCGTACTAAGGCGATGGGCAATGACGACTCTTGTGGCCTGGAGTTTATCCAGGCTTTGGCTCACAATAGCTTGGGTAATGTTGTCCAAGGCACTGGTAGCTTCATCGAAGAAAATAATTTTTGGTTTATTGGCGATAGCCCGGGCAATCATCAGGCGCTGTTTCTGCCCTCCGGAGATGGTCCCGGCACCTTCACTGATTATGGTAAACATCCCCATGGGCATTTCCCGGATATCTTCTTCGATTCCAGCCATCCTGGCTGCTTCCCAGGCGTCTTCAATAGTCAGGCGCGGGTTGGCACCGATAATATTGCTTAAGATGTTACCGGTCATCAACTGCCCGTTTTGCAGCACCACACCCAGCTGCCGGCGCACGGCCTGAATATCCGTTTTGGTAAGATCCTGACCGTTATAATAGACTTTTCCGGTCTCCGGTTTTTCAAAACCTAAGAGAATCCGGAACAGCGTGGATTTCCCACAGCCAGAAGTACCGACCAGAGCGACATAATCCCCCTCCTTAATCTCAAAGGAAACATCCTGCAGAACCAGAGGGCTGTCTGCCTGATAACGGAAGGAAACGTGGCTGACCTCAATTGAACCGGTTAAAGCCCGGGGATTGATCTTGCTTTCATCGTCTTCAGGCAGAGTTTCCAGAATTGGTTTGGCTCTTTGATACAAAGGGATCACCAGGTTGGCGCCTATCAGGGCGTCAGACAAGGAAACCATAGACAGCATAAATGTCGTAAAGGCCGAATAAAAACCGACAAATTGACCAGCCGGCAGGGGCATGGCCAGAGAAGTCAAAGTATAAAAAATAATCATGCCGGAAAAAACAGGAAAAACAGTATTAAACGTTATCAAAGCATTGGATACGCTCTCCCTCCGGAAAGCCAGCTTCTGCTGCCGGCCAAACTCCCGGGCCCAGCGGCCAAAGGCCCTCTTTTCCGCCCCGGCTACCTGAAATTTTATTACTCCGCCGATTAGCTGCAGCATCAAACCGGATATATGGTTGGAAATCTCCAGGACTTTACGCTCCCAGCTTACCTTACGGTAACCCAGATACCCCATTATCATGACAGCCAAAACAACCAGCACCGCTGCTGTCCAGGCCAGCCGGGCATCGTAATAGAAAAGCAAAACAAAAGTAAAGACAGAAAAAATGCTGGAGAAAATTGTATTAAGTGTTGTCCCTGAGAGAATTACCCGGATTTGACTGATCCCCATAGCCCGCATCGTCAATTCTCCTGCTGAAAATTGTTTGAAGAAAGGCACCGGCAGACTAAGCAGACGGTTCCAGACCGCCGCCTGCAGGGAACCATCCATTTTCCCTTCAAGGCGCATTGTCGCTATAGAACGGGTCAATTGGAATAACATGGCGGCCAGAGCACTGGCCCCCAAAATCAAGGCAATTTGCACGAGCATACCCTTATCCCCTTCGGGAATAATGCTGTCAAAAACGATGCCGGTAGCCAAGGGAACGGCTGTCCCCAAAAGCCCTCCCAGGATACCCATCAGTACAATGACCAGCAAGTCCTGTTTCCAGCAGCTTTGGAAACCAAAGGAAAGAAGATCCCCCAGCTTGATCTCTTTAGGGCTGAAGGAGCGGAAGAAAACAAAGCCCCAGCTTCTGATTTTATCAGCCGTTTCCCGATCCACCTTTTTTTTGCTATGGAAAGCAGGGTCATGAAGCATATAGGAAGTAGGCGAAACAGGGATCAGGGCGACTGGTCTGCCGTCTTCTTCCATAAACCCAAGAATCGGTCCGCTGTCTTCCTTATACCATTCCCCGGTCAAAGCCACTTCTCTGGTCCGGATGCGGGAAGCGCGGGCAATAGCATCCAGTGAAAATTCCGGGGTGCTGCAGCTGGTGGAGGCATCATTTAAAACCGGCGGTACAATTTCAATCTGCATGCTTCGCCCCACCAAACGACAGGCATCCAGCAGTACATCGCCGCTTTCCTCGGATAGGCCGATTCCTTTTTCTTTCTTATTCAGGGATGCAAGCCCGGAGAGTGTATTGTTCATCAGTCTCCGGTCATTGTCTTTCTTTTTTAACAGACGGCTTATTTCCGTTTGCTTCTGTTCCTTCCACAATTCCGTCATCGAATGTAGGGCCAAACTATGATATGTCTCCCTCTGCACGGAATCTCCCGAAGCCGCAACCTCTTGCAGCAAATCATCCGCAAGATCCTTGCTCTCACTTCCGTAATCTTCATTGCTGCCGGCTTTCCTTAGTTTTTCCAGCCAACGGGCCGTCAAACGAGCTGCTTCCTTGGATATGTCTTTTGTCTGCAGCGCTTTAAGCCGCTTTGCTTCCAGCCGGATCAGGCTGGAGCCAAAGGGCCCGGTTGCCAGTAAAGCCATTTTTTCCGGAACTCCTTCCGGAGCAAGGCCAAAAAGTAATTCTCCCGGTTCAGCTTCAAACAAGAAATTTTTGGCGCCCGGCTGGCCGTCCGGAGACAGAGCAGTTATAAAAACAAATGTTTTCTTCGGTCCGACAAGCCAGACAAAATCAGGATCATCCAGCATTTGCGGTTTGCTGCCCCCTAATAGGACCTTCGTACCTTCTCTTTCAAAAAAATCAATAATAGCCATAATTCACCTGCTCTATAAAAAATCCAAGGGCATGTCTTAGCCGGTTTTGATCAGACCGGCATAAATACCGCCCTGCGCGTACAATTCTTCATGGGTGCCACGTTCGGCTATCTTTCCCTTTTCCAGAACGATAATTTCATCACAGTCCCGGATCGTGCTCAGACGATGGGCTACAATCACGCAAGTGCATCCCCGGTGCCTGATGCTTTCATCCACCCTTTTTTCCGTTAAAGGGTCCAGCGCGCTGGTGGCCTCATCCATGATAATGATTGCAGGATTCTGCACCAAAGCCCTGGCGATCTCCAGCCGCTGCCTTTGTCCACCGCTGAAATTTTTCCCGCCTTCTTCCACCGGTTGGTCGTAGCCTCCTGCCCGGGCCGTAATATCTTCATGAATACAGGCATCTTTGGCTGCTCTAACCAGTTCGAATTCTGATACCGTTTCGTCCCACAAAGTGATATTGTCCCTCACGCTGCCCTCAAGCATCCAAATTTCCTGATCGACCATGGCCAGGGAATTGGTTATCACTGTCTGCGGCCAGTCTGACCGGGGACGACCGTCCAGAAGAATTTGACCTGACCAGGGCTTGTTAATTCCTGCTAAAATTTTAGCCACAGTGGATTTACCGCTGCCGGAGCCGCCTACAAGGGCAACTCTGGACCCGGGTCTGAGTCTTAAATTGAAGTCTTCAATGAGCGGAGGCTCCAGCGGGCTATATCCGAATGTAATCCCCTTCAGTTCCACAAAACCCTGCAATTTTTGCCCTGCTGCGCAGGGACTCAAGTCTTGGTCTGCATCCCAAGATTCAGACTGCGACGGATATTGCAAAACGTCATCCAGGCGATTCATCTCCCCCTCCACTTCCTGCAGCTCAGCACCCATCCCCACGATTTCAGTTACAGGCGTCGTAAAGCTGGTCATCAGACTTTGGAAAGCAACCAGCATGCCTATGGTCATTTTTTCCTGCAGGATAAAATAGGCGCCTAAGGCCAGTACGACGGTGTTATTAATTCCGGTCAGAAAGGTAGGAAGCACTGCCAGGTACTGGGAAGAAGCCCCCAGCTCCTGTTCTGAATTCAGGGCTTTCGCTTGATAACCAGCCCACTTGGCGAAAAAGTATGATTCCGAACCGGTAGCTTTGAGCGTTTCAATAATTTGCAGGCCTGTCATTCCGGTAGCGGTTGCCATACTCCGGTCTTTTAGCAGCTTGCTGTTCTGATCTTTTCTTTGGGCTGCAACCATTCTCAAATAAGAAATATTGATAAAGGCAATGACCAAGCCGACCAAAGCCAAGGTAACATTATAACGAAGCATTAAAACAAAATAGAAAACTATCATAATCAGATTTAAAACCGCGGTAGCAAGTTTGCCCGAGAGCAATTTGGCGACCCTGTCATTGCTCAGCATCCGGGAAGCGATGTCCCCCGATGAGCGCTGAGAAAAAAATTCCGCCGGCAGCTTTAAAACATGCCACAAGAACCGGCAGGAGGATGTCAGTGCAATTTTAGTCTCTAATTTTAACAGGTAATACTGTTGGAGCCATGTGAGAATCCCGCGTATAACTGCCGTCAGTCCCATTCCCAAAAGCAGAGGAACAATCCAGGAATCTTTACCGTCGAGCAAAATATCGTCGACAAAGACTCTGGCAAATACGGGAAGGACCAACCCCGGAATGACCATGGCCAGTCCTGCAAGAACCACATAAAGTAAAGCAGTTTTGGAACCCTGCAGCCGTTTTATGAGAGCGGGCGCCAAACTGGGCTTTTTGCCGTCTTTTTGAAAATCTGACGTAGGCTCGAAGGTGAGTGTGACCCCGGTAAAAGACTGGTTGAATTCTTCCTCCGTCACACTTCGCCGGCCGGAAGCCGGGTCATTAAAAAAAACTTTGCCTTTGTGAAAACCCTCCAAAACCATGAAATGGCTGAAGTTCCAATGAATAATAACCGGCAAGGACATTTCTCTCAGATCCTCCGGTTCCTTACGGTACCCTTTGGCCTCAAAGCCGTATTGCCTGGCTGCTTTCAAGATATTGCTGGCTTTGCTGCCGTCCCGGGATACCCCGCAGGCTATCCTGACCTGCTCCAAGGGGACATATTTCCCGAAGTATCCTAAAATCATAGTCAAAGATGCAGCCCCGCATTCAACGGCTTCCATCTGAAGGACAGTGGGTACCCTGGCTATGGCAGGTTTTCTTTTTTTTTGGTTTTTATCCTCGTCATTTCTGCCCACTTGATTCTTCCCCCACTTTATTTCTGGCCGCTTTCACCGGTCTGAACTCCAAAAAAGGGAATTACTCTGGCCAGTGGTTTTTCCCTGGCAATTACTACAGCGCCCTGTATAAGTGTTCCGCTGGCAATGGAAATCGGCGGTCCGGCCGGTGAAGACCACTTGTACCCGCTTACCGTATTGCTGTCGGGAACCAAATCGGCTTGTACCTCTAATGGAGCACCCTGTCCCGCTAATAATGAGACAAGATTTTCGTTGCCCAGGGTTTGCATCATGCTCTGGGCAGTCGCCGGATATTCCGCAACGGAAGTGACCCTTCCCAGCATATACCCGAATTCTTCCTTATTGACAACGGTCGGAGAGATTTGAACTTCCATTCCGGGCTGGATTTTTTTCGCAGATTCGGCAGGAATATAAAGCACAGCCTCCATCCGCACCACAGCACCGTACCGTTCCAATGTCGCCAGGGTCTGCCCCGGCTGAACCATACTGCCCGGATATATATTCAATTCAAAAATCCGTCCCTCAATCGGGGATACGATTTGCGAACGATAGTTTAAATCCTTGCGCAGCTGCTCCACCTGGTTTTGCAAGGTCTGATATTCGTGTGAGTCAGTTTGCTGGTTCTTCTCCAAATCTTGAAGTGTACCAAGCAGGCCGTTGATTTCTTTCACCAATTCCGGCTGCTCGATTCTGGCGATAACATCTCCTTTTTTTACCTTGTCCCCAACTACGAAGCGAACGTCAAGCACCTGGCCTGAAGCATAATGGGTCAGGGAAAAAACGCCCCCGTCGTTAAGAAGGATTCCCCGGCCTGCTATTTTCGTAGGAATACTGCCGACAAAGCTCCAGACAATCACCGCAGCCAAAAGAAGGCTCAACGCAATCAAGGCCAGCCATCCCCTGGGTGAAGTAACCTTGATCAGCTGATCCAGTTGATCCGGCGAAGAAAGCCTCTTTAAGGATACCTCCCGGAATATGTTATGTCCCATACCCAGCACCTCTCTATTCTTCTAAACAGACAAATTTCCCATTCTGCAATTGTTTAAGGATTACCAGATTGCCCAGGTCATCTCCGGTTTCACCCAGCTCATGGACCCCGCATACACCCCGCCATCTGCCCAAATCTCTTAATCCATCTGCAACCGAAGCCCGATCCTCTGTGCCTGCTTTTTCCATCGCTGCCGCCAGCATCTTTACAGCATCATAACCCAAAGCTGCATTAGCAGTAGGATCCAGATGATACTGCTGACGGAAAGACGTAATAAAACTTTTTACCTCCGGGCGCTCACTGTTCGGGTTAAAGGCGGAACCGACAAGGGTTCCTTCAGCGGCTTCTCCCCCGATGGCGATTAATTCTTTAGAATCCAGGGCATTGCCGCCAATAAATGGCCCTTTAATACCGGCTTGCCCGGCATCGTGAATAAAATTAGCCGCGCCGGGCATCGCGGTCGCGATAAAAATACCGTCAAAACCAAAAGCCTGCCACCTGCTATATAAACGTTTCAGCTCCTCCACATTTGAATAATAGTTAAAACGGTCAACAATCGTTATTCCCAGCAATTTGGCCTGGTCTTCGAATAAATTGGCCAAGCCTGTTCCATAAGCATCAGCGGTATAGTAGATTACCATTTGTTTTACACCCAGTCTGGCCATATGTCCCGCCAGTCTCTGCGCAATTTTGTCATCTCCCGGAAGGTTGCGGAATACATTCCGGTAACCGTTTCGGGTGAGTTCCTTAGCCGTGGAAGCTGGAGAGAGCATGGTAAGACCGGCCTGAGAGTAAATTGCAGAGGCCGGAATGGAAATAAAGGAATTGCGGTGCCCGATCACTGCGCGGACAGACTTGTTCCTGGCCAAAGACTCTGCAATGGAGAGACCTTTGACAACCTCGGAACCGTCGTCTTCCTTAAGCAGTTTTAATTCCTTTCCGTTAATCCCACCGCCGGCGTTGATTTCCTTTACTGCCAGATCGATGCTTTCGTTAAAAAGGTTGTTGTTGGTCTTAAAAGGCCAGACTACTCCGATGACAATATCTTGCGGCTCTGCCGGCCGTGTGCATCCCGCCAGGACAAGCAGCAGGAACAGGCTTATCATAAAGCTTTTAAAAATCATATGTTTCCCCAATATAGCCTCCTCTGCCTTTCCAACCGCACAAATCTGTCTTTTTTTGCGGTTATTAAAGTAAATACGCCAAACAGAGGAAAGTATTACAATTTTGCTATATCCTTTCTAAAATTCATAAGCAACTTTTTGTAATAACACTTCTTATCAAACGTATTAATTATAAAGCAGCAAAGGAAGAGAGGGATATTACGTGAACAGAGAAACACAAGGGATCATACCTTTATATGTATTTCAATACGGCGGCATTCATTATGCAATTGATATTGAGAAAATGCAGGCAAACGTTGTCGATGACCTGACCGCTGAATATCCTGGCAGAGTATCACCCGAATTGGAGAGGCCGCTGCCGTCCGACCCGGAAGAAAATTTAAAAAAGAAAAAACAAGAACGCACTTCTATAATCACTATGGCTCTTTTTGTCACTCGGGCCTGCAATCTGCAGTGTTCGTACTGCTATGAAAAAAAGATCAATAATAGTATGGAAGAAAAAACCGCTTTCCAAGCTGTGGACTGGCTGCTTAGGCAATCGGGAGACATGAAAAAGATCTATATTTCCTTTTTCGGCGGCGAACCGTTTTTAAATTTTCCCCTGATAAAAAAAGTTGCGGCGTACGCCCGGGAAGCTGCCGGCAATCTGGACAAAACTGTAGGTTTTAGCGTTACAACCAATGCTACCCTGCTGAATGATGAAACCATCTCATTTCTTAGGGAGTATGATGTCAATGTTCTGGTCAGCATGGACGGACCCAGGGAGATTCATGACAAGCAACGACCCTTTGCCGATGGCCATGGTTCCTACGACACCATTATGCCCCGGGTAAAGAAACTGCTGGAAGTAAAACCGGACACCTGCGCCCATGCCGTGCTGGTCGATGACAGCAAGTCAGAACTTGTTAAAAGTTCCTTAAAGAATATCGGATTTCGGGAAGTAACCCTTTTGCCGGCATCTCCCTCCCTATTTGAGGAGGAGAAAAAAACCGGAAAAGTGAAACATGCCAGAAAACTGGACGGTCTTCTCCGGGAATTGGAACGGGAAACGGAACTATGGCTGAAGCTGGTTAAGAACAGGGATAAGGAATCGTTAAAAGATTTGCGTTCCAGAGCTCAGCTTTCCCAGGCCCTGCTGTCGCTTCTGCATAATAAAAAATTACGCTATGCCTGTGGCGCCGGTATAAAATTCATTGCCGTTTCCTGTGAAGGGGATATCTATCTTTGCCACCGTTTCGTCGGACTTGAGAATTATAAGCTGGGAAACATATTTAAAACCGGCCTTAAAGAGAATTACCGGGAATCCCCCCTTACCCGGGTGCCGTCCTGCGCCGCTTGTTTTGCCCGCTATTACTGCGCCGGGGGATGCAAGCACGATAATGCCGGTTCCTGCGGTTCAGCCTGGACCTCCTCCGAAGAGATCTGCCGTTTGAGACGACGGGAGCTGGAGCTGGCCGCAGTCCTGGTCAGCCAATTCAATGATCAGGACCGCGCTTTCCTTAATGAATATGAAATATTCCCCCCAAAACCCTGTCCCTTGGACTTTTAACCCCCAATAAACAAACAATACCCTCATTTCATTGTAATGTGAAATGAGGGTATTGTTATTAGCTGGCATCTTACCAGACACTAAGATCTCCTACATCTTTAAGGCATAAATGCCCGCAACCACCGGCTACGCTGTCCAGCTCTTCATCTGTAAGGCCCTGTTCTGCTTTTACTTTAGCGATTTCGTCCGCAGTAAAATCAAAACCTGCCGCTTTGGCGAAGTTCATCCGAGCCTGACCGTCTTTAATCGCTCCCAGTTTGGTTTTGAACTCCTCGTCACTTTTTACTTTTTGAATAAATGCTTTTGCAGATTCAATACTCATTATATAGCCCCCTTTATATTTTTCTCTTATTTGACCCTAACAGAGCAGTAGACTACTTAAATTGAATATCCGCTCCCGGAATAATAAGACAAACATGACCGCAACCACCGGCTACCCCGTCCAGTTCTTCATCCGTGAGCCCCTGTTCCTCTTTTGCTTTGGCGATATCATCCGCAGTAAAATCAAAACCTGCCGCCTTGGCAAAATCTAATCTCGCCTGACCGTTTTCAAGCTGACTGAGTTTGCTTTTAAAATCTTCATCGCTCTTTATTTTTGCAATAAAAGCCTTTGCCGATTCGACACCCATTTTCTCACCTCTACCTTCCCATCTTTATCCCAATATACGTTTCATTGATGTTTTCAACAATTAGTACGCTGTTTCACTTAATGTATTACATAAAAACCATAATTTTCTACCGAATTAATATCTGCAGACAGGACATCTTTCCTGCAGTCCGTTAAACCTTGCCCCGCAGCGGGGACATGTTTTTCTCCCCGTTTCTCCCGGCAACCCTGCAGCAGCATACATTAATTCCTCTTCTGTGAGTTCATCTTCAATTCCTTGTCTTATATGCTCCAGCAGCTGTTTTTTTAAGCTTTCTCTGATTTTGCTGTCCACACTTGAATCAACAGCGATCATACTTTGGGCCAGACGTAGAAGTTTGGCTACTTCCTCATCCTCAACCGGTCCGATATCTTTTTCTCCTGCCAGGATCCGGTCCAGATAGGCAAGGTACAGTTCCGCTTTCGTTTTTCTAGTCATCAATGTATATCCTCCGGCTTTCCAAGATTTGACGCAGCCGCCGCATGGCCCGGAATAAGATAACACCCGTATTGCTTTCGCTGATCCCGGTAAATTTCGCGATATCCCTGTTGGTACAACCGCTCCAGAATTTCAGGGCGATAATTTCCCTTTCCCGCTGGGTCAGAGCAGTTAATGCCCTATGCAGATGCCTCTGTATTTCCTTTGATGTGATAGCATCATCGATGCTGAATCCGGAATCCGCAAGCTCTGTCGTTTCTTCGAAAGTAACGCAAGTATTCCGCCCCCGACGGCGGTAATAGTCCGTCACGGTATTACGCGCAATGCTGAAGATCCAGGCAGAAAATGGCGCCTTTTCCGGTTGGTAATTTTTCAGCTTGGTGAAAAGTTTGGTAAATATCTGACTGGTTAAATCGTCGGCTTCATAGAAGTCGTTAACCCGATAATGGACATAATTGTAAACCCGTGGAAAGTATTCGTTATATAATTCAACAAAGGCAAAATCGTCATTGATCGAAGAAACTAATGGTCTTTCCTCAGTCTGTATCTGTGTTAACATCTTCTTTGCCACCCCCCTTGGGTTCATGTGACCGCATACCCGGTAAATATTATTCGAAATATGGCAGATATGTAAGAATATACACGAATATTCTCGATATTCATATTATATTTTGAAGTTTTTCCATTGACAATGTACTAAAGTACAGTATGGAGAAATAAATTTCATGAAAGGGAAGAACTTTTGCCCCAAGGAGTATGAAGGAAGGGGGGCAGATAGAGGCTGGTGAAACTGACGGCGTAAAAGATGATGCCCCTTCCGGTGCCAATGCATCCGTAGGAATCTATAAAACAGCCGGTTCGGAATTAAGTGAATTTTTTACCGCCTTTCACAATGCGACCGGTGCATTTGAAGGTCCGGTAAACAAATTAACAACGGATGATTTCGAACTGTTTGACGTAGGTATGGATTATCTGAGCCCCGGCATTCAAATCGCTTCCATCGGGCTCTATGACAGTTTGGAGGTATTCGGCAAAAACAGAGGAGAATACAGGGAATCGAAGGGCAACGTTATCACCTTCGGAATGAATTATACAATGGAAGAGGACGGTTTTTCCCCGGACGATAAAAAAGGCGATGTCGTCGTCGAAAAAGGAAGCCTCGATACTTCGGACAATACCCTTTTACATGAGATATAAGTTGAGCGGGATGGTGCTAAGGTCAGCAGGTCGGTTGCCGAGGTAATAATGCTCCCGGACGGCTCTTTCCTGGCTCAGGATTTATCAAAACCTTTTTCTCAGATTGAAATATGTTTTCACAAACGCATATCAAGGGCTATATAATATCCAGGCATCATACTTACCAAAAGTACTTCTCTATGTAAATAAATGGATAAGTATGATGCCTGGGAAACTTACATTGCTTAAGATTGATATGCTTTATCTGCTTCAGCCAACATTTTGTAAACTGCCTCATAACTTTCGCATACATCAATCGGAACTGCATAGTTATTTGTAATTTCACGTAACTTAGCAAATTCTTCGTTTAACTCAGGCCTTTCTGATCCTGCTTCTTTGGTTTTCTTATTGATTGTATCAAATAATTTACGAACTTCATGGAATTCCGGGTGATTACCTCCATGAACCCGTGCTACAACCGGTACATATTGTTCCAATGTTTTAAAATGACGTTCCCTTATTTCATTAAATACTGATTGCTTTAACATATTTTCCCCTTCTTTCTTCTTATTATTATTTATGTTGATTTCATTTTATCAAAAAGTTTTCTAAAAAGAATTGATTTAAATCAAAAATTAAGTAAGTGCCAGGCTTCCCTGGCACCAAAAATCATCCTTTCACTCAATGCAAATTTGTCCGGCAGTTCATCTAAGCCAGTATTTTTTCCGCTCCTCATCTGAAAGCGTGCGACCGCCAAGTTTTTCAAGTGTCTTTTTCATCACGGCTTCGAGGTTTTCCATATGTGTTATATAGGAAAGTCTGCTGTTCAATGCTGTTCCGCTCAGTTCCACCGCAAATCGTTTGTCTGCCGGGGACCATACAATATGTCTCGCATCCGGTATTTTCTGTATTACCTCGCCTGTAGCTGCAAGATATATGACTGCATAAGGCTCGTCCGGATCGCTGCTGCTCAAGGATATGTACTTTCCGTCATATGAAGTCATATACCATAAACGGTGTATATGGCTCCGTCTTGCCTGCTCTTCAAAACAGGAAACAACTCTTCCGTTTGACGCTTGCCGGACGGTGGTTTGTTTTCCTTCTTCATCTGTTGTAAGGAGTAATCCACCGTGTCCGAAACACGCCCAGTCGCAGTCCTTCAGCGTATAAAGCAGACCCTCCGACGCAGCGCTGTAGACCCTCAGTTTTCTTTCCTCAAGATTTAGCTTGAAAAAAAACATATTATCCGGACTCTGCTCACAATGGATATACGTTGGTATCTCTTCAACCACACCGGTTTTCACGTTGATTGTCACTCCACCCCGATATTCGTTCACATATGGTTCGTCGTATACTGCCGTTATTCTGGCGCCGTCAGTGCTCCAATACACCGGAACATAAGCAAGCCCTATACCCAAAGAATGAAAATACATCAAAAATTGGTCCCCGTCCAGCAGGATCTCCGCTGCACCGGATTCCGCATCAAAGAGAATGATTTTACCCCAGATGTGATTGACAACGGCAAGCTTTTTCCCATCGTGTGAGAAGGACATACCTCCCAGTGGCGTGCTGTAGAGATTATAATAATCATCCCGCCCTCCGCCGTAGTGGAGCGTCTTGTATGGCTTATCCCAATCTCCGACCCTGTAGAGATCTATGTCGTTCTCAGGCCTGTAGACAGCTAAGGTTTTACCATCCTGAGTTTCCTTGAACCATATCGCCTGACCGAAGTATTTGACCTTTTCACCGGTCTCAGTATCTTCGGCGAAAGCTGTATATGCAGGAAAATTGCGCAGGTGATAAAGATACTTCCCGCTTTTTGAAAAGGTGAATTCTGTCGCGTTATTGTCTCCGAAATAGACTGAATCCCCGGGGGATGCTCCCCAGAAGCTGATTCTTCTGTGCGCTATGGTGCATACAGAGTCTGAGTCGTTTACAAAAAACGCCATGAAGGCACTTTCCTCCGGGTTGAGTATCTGCAGAAGCTCACCGCTCTTCACAGAGAAAATATATGTTTTTCCCCTGCCCACTGCCAGTATCCTGTTTCCGTCGAAGTTCCAGTCGGCCCAGGTAAGGCTTACCGATGGAATTGACAGGGTATGTACGACCTCTCCGGTTTCGCAGGAATAAAGCCGCAATCTTCCGTCCTTCGCAGGATAAGCAATAAGCGAACCGTCCGGCGAAAAGTGGCGGAGTATCTGCTGGAAATATAGGCTCTGGCTGCGGCCTATAAGCTTTTCATCCTTGCCGTCAAAGCTATGGACAAGTTCAAAGGTTGCTCCATCGTAGAGCTTTAGATATCCTTTATCAACAGCATATATCATGCGCCTGTCAGCTGAAAAACCGCCCTCAGTGCCATTAATTCCGGCAAGCAGCGCTCCGTCGTCCGCATCATAGATATAAAGCGTACCGTAAGTCCAGACGATGATACGCCCGCCGTCAGAACGCCAGGCATAGCCTGTTATACTTTCTTTTACCGGGATACTGCACAGTTCAGTCATTCTTTCGCCGTCCTGAAAACCTTTCCTGAACCGGTAAATCTCCAGTTTCCTGCTGCCGTTCCTTACGGCGACACGCTGGATGTCACTGAACAGATTGCCGATGCCGGATGAGCATATCTGGGGAGCGTCCGGGTACTCTACTTCGGCGTAGGTTTCATATCCGCGGTTGATATCGCGCACCACAAGACGTTCTGTGCCATCATCCATTTTCTTTATGTATGTCGCATAATCCCCCGAGGTGGAAAAAGAATACTCCTTTCGGTCCGCCGCAGTAAGCACTGCGGTGGGCGCGCCTGTTTCGACGGAATATATCTCTGTATCATCCGAATAGCCGCTGCATACAGCGATATAATTCCGCTGCATGTGATTTGTGTAGCTGTAAGACTCTATCATCTTTCCGGTCTGCGTTTCCGATGATGAATACATCGTGTAGGTGTTGGAATCCAGCTGGGCGAGAGCTCCCCTCAGTGCTATCTCCGCTTCATTTGTATAAGGCCGCTCAGGGTTGTTCGGATTTTTCGGCAGCGCCTCAAGTGAGAGCAACATTCCGAGCATTGGGTTTCCATTATCTGACGCGTTTTGAGCTGCATCCGCGAGGAAGCGCGACTGGGAAATAAGTGCCTCATCTCTCTGAGATGCAATCTGACGCTTCTGCATTGCAAGTATCCCGTTGGCTTTTTCAAGAGCTGTATTGGTATCAACAAGCTGAGTGTTTGCATTCTCCAGAGCGGCATTTGTATCCTCAAGCGCAGAGTTTGCGGAGTCAAGCTCATTGTTCATTGAGGTGAGGGCTTTGTTTTTATCCTGAACCTCAGAATTGGCAGACAAAAGCGCGGCGTTGGTTTTTTGAAGCTCTTTACTTTGCCGTGAAATCGTCGCAGCATTGCTGTAAGCGTACGTTCCGAAAGCTACGCTGCCTGTTGCAACGAATAGTGCAATGAGCATCAGCATCTTGACGAAACGCTCGCGGTGACGGCGGCGCAGGTCGTCGAAGCCGACACCAAGCATGGGAGCGAGCAGCCTGAGTTTTTCCACCTTCAGCTTTCTGTTGCGTTCCCGTGAATCCTGTGCACGTACGTCCGCCGCCAGCGGCTCAACCTCCGTTACTGTGCCGTCCGGATTGGTAACAAACCTTAGCGCAGGCGGAAAGCTATCAACTGGATCGCCTTTTACAAGCACGGTCAGTATTTTATCTTGCTTGCCTTGGGCTATAAAAGTATCGACTTCCTTCATGCACCATTTGGACTGCAAGTATTCCGGCGACGACACGGCAATGAGATAATCGGACGCGTTAAGCGCTGCCTCGATACCGGAGCCCAGATCTGCGGACGTTGGCAGTTCATCATGATCGAGGAACACCTTGCCCATGCGTTTTTTCCCAGTCTGCCTTCGCAATGAAAGTGGAATACGATAGTTTTCAAGACTGCGAGCAAGCTTGGCAGCTACCTGAGCATCAGGATCGATATGACGATAACTGATAAAGGCGTCATAATGAATTTTCTGCAAAAAAAACTCCCCCTATTTTAGGTAGTATGGTACCTGGCAATTATTCTACTCTGTCAAAGGTTGCATTTACTTTGACCGCCCACCCAATTATCCTACATGAATCTTTCTATCATAGCTACCGCTATCTTAAATGCTTGTTCTCTTGTTGCGACTCCAAAACCTTCCTTTTCTCCTTCTCTATACCTCGGTCCGAACATATTACTGCCTACGCCGTTAATTATGTCATGCTTTGCCATAAAGTACACAGATTCTCTTGCCCAGGAACTAATGAAATAATCATCGCTAAACCTTGCTACCCCGTCAATATCTAATGAATGGTGTGTATATGCTTCATTTTCTTCAAATGCCCACCCTTCCAAGTAGACAGCTTTATAAACCCTTGTTAACATCACAGATGCTTGCTCCCTTGTAAGAATATCATCAGGTGCAAACAGTCCATTCCCCACACCTGATACGATTCCCAAGCTATATGCCTTTATAATAAATTGGTCTTCCGTATCTCTAAAGGGACTATTACCATCAGCTATGGCAGCTTTACCGCTGAGTTTTTCATACAATTTCACTGCCAAAGCGCTAAACTCTCTCCTTGTTATCCTCTTAGTCATATCAACATTAATCAATATTTCAGGAATAATACCAAGCCTATCTGCCTTATCCATCCATTCATAGGCCCAATCTGAAGCATTCAACCATTTTCCTTCCCTTTGATTTCTATAAGTCATATACTCAGGTACTGAATAACCAAAGCTTACTTCAAAGCTTGGAGTATTACTGCCGCTCCATTTTAAGTATTCATTTTGCTGAGTTGCAGTCCAAGCGTTCAGAGCATCTTTTATATGGTCATACTGTTTACCTCCGATATTTACATTTCTGGAAAGTTTACCATTGCCGGGATTAAAAGAAGAAGTGGTAGCTTGTTCCTTCCGTGTTAATGGGAAAGGTAAAATTCCGGAAGCCCAGTAGCAATAGTTAAAGGTCTTGGTGTTTTCCCCGGGCCTAATGTTTGTAAAAGCCTCTCCATCAACTTCTCTCATATTCCCTGCTTTCATTCTGACAGAGCCGCTGTTATAAAAGTTATCAACTACGGTTACTCCTCCTGTTGATCCTTCCACATAAAGCTCTGCATTTTTATCAGGGGATATTCCATATATATTGCCCTTATTATATGCGTTAGCTATACTGACTTCCTTGCCTACATTGCCTGCGATGCCGGCCGCATAAAGGACTTTATTTTCACTGGCTTCTACAGAGCCTTCGTTACCCGCATTGTATATCCTGCAGTATTCTCCGATGCCGGTTATGCCGCCTGCTATGATTTCTCCAGTACTTGAACTGCCTATATAACTGATTTTTACTTTACCCTTATTCAATGCCCTATCTATACCGGATTCCCTTATTTCTCCCGTGATTCCCCCGGCTGCCACTTTTAAACTGTCTATCTTTTTAACTACAACAGAAATATTTCCCTGATTCAGCGCATTATAAATGTTAGGCCCAAATCCATACTCTCCGATGATTCCCCCCGTTAATATCCTCCCATCTGCATTTGCATCAATTGTCCCTGTATTTGTTATGTTGGTTAGAGGGGTAACTTGTCCACGCATGGATCCAGCAATTCCACCCAATGACGTATTGCCATGCCCTGACTTAATCAGATTTAAGGAAGCATTGTTTTGGATATGGCTGAAAGAACCTCTGCCAAAGCCTACGACTCCTCCAAAACAGAATTCTTCCGGTGTTTCAACAGTTAAAGCAACACTTCCTTCTGTTATACAGTTTTCAATAATCCCTTCAGCCCAACCTGCTACTAATCCAAAATACACTTCTTCTTTGGAATTGATTGTTTTATTTATTGCACCTCTTACTATAAGGTTTCTTATGTTTGATTGTGAATCAGCTATGCCAAAAACGCCAAGCATAGAACCGTCTGCAATGTTTTTTACGGTTATCCTCTTACCATTTCCATCAAATACTCCGCTAAAGCTGATTGTTGGATTACCTATGGGGTTCCATACTGTTTCTCCAAGGTCTATATCAGCTGTAAGCTTAAAATGAGCATCTCTAATATTATTGTTGTCTAAAAATGCATCTGAAATTGCTATCAAATCATCTAAACCTGAGATCAAATAGGGACTTTTTTCGGTTCCTTCCCCACCGCTGAAAGTATAAGTTTTAGGTCCATCATCCGCAAAAGAATTCAGACCGCTTCCGATTATCAAGGCCACTGCAATAATTCCGATTAAAGCCTTCTTTAACTTATCCCTGAATCCATAATCCATATATCTTCCTCCCTTTCAAGCGCCAGTTGCCGTACTGCTCCACTTATAATCTTCAACCTTATACTCTTACCTCCATGGCCTCCTCATAATAAGAGACTTCCTTATAATATGTTATATGTTTATTCTAATTTTACCAAAAGGACCTCTCTATATCAATAAGTGGATATGTCCGGTGCTGGCACTTACACGTCTAATTCTCTGTTGAATAATTATTTTTTGTACTGTATATTTATTACAAGGCTTTAGTTTTTTGTAGGCTTCTCTGGCACTTATCTTATTGAATGAAACAGCAGCTCGATAGGTAGGAGCCCAGATCCTTGGAACTGATAAAGTTAATGATAAGGTTAATAGGACTAATTTAAGGAGGTTGTTTTAATGCCGCGCAGAATTTGGAACGTAAATGTGGACAATGTTGATCATGTGGTAGAACTAAAACATAGTTACTTATCCGGGAAGAAGAGTATTTCCCTCGATGGTAGGCTGGTTATGCAAACAGGAGTCAATATAATAGATCTAAAGTCAGATTTCCGTTTTCTTATCGGTACTCATCCCTGCCTGACTCGTATTACATCAAATGGAATAGGGTATGGTGCCAGGCACGACGTTTAGACGGTTATTTGTTTTTGTTTTCACCTTCATATTTATAAATCATATCTTTAACTGAACTCTCTGTAATATTGATGTTATGTGCTATTTCCTTATATGTATATTTTAAAGATACTGCAATTCTTGCGTATTTAAGCTTGTATTTCGTTAACTTCCTTTTCCTTGATCCTGCTTTTACCAGGGCATAGTCTTCTTCACTAATTCCTGTTTCTTTCAGTATTTCATCCAACCGCTTTCTTTCATCTATTTCTACTCTGCTAAGACACATGACCCGGTATGCCTCATCCCCAATAATTTTCTCCTTTGAATAGTCCTTTTCCTCTAATTCCGACATTAGCTTCCTATATTTCCTCACCGCTTCATTTCTATCAGTATTCAGCATGTTAAGAATAATATCTGTGTTTACAAAGCCTTTGATTCTTTTTCTATAAAAAACATCACTGCTCCACTTATACTCATCTGCTTTCTGAGTAATACCCGCTTTTACAGGATTCTGATGTATATATCTTAATACCCATATCAAGTACCTTTCATCCTGTACGAGTGTCGACTTATACCTGCTTTGGAATACATGACCTACCCTCTTGTATTTTGCATTAAAATACTTGCTGTATTTATTATTGATTTGATGCATTATTTCCTGAAGCTTTTTTTCAATTGTCTGTATTAGAATATGATAATGATTATCCATCAGAACATATCCATAGATTCGGTAGTTCATTCCCGGCATTGTCTCTTTTAGCAACTTCATGAAGTAACCTTTATCAATATTTTCTTTAAATATGTACTCCTTGTTGTTGCCCCTCGCAATCACATGGTAAATGCCGCCTTTATACTCTTCCCTCCACGGTCTACCCATAAAAAATCCTCCTGGTAATTATATCCATATACTACCATAATGATTCATTATTGTCAATAACCGTCTAACCGTCGTGCCTGGCACTTATTTTTGAATATAAAATAACAAACTATAAAAACTATAAAGATAGGAGGCGGTACATTAATGAATCCAAAAATTGTCTATTACGAAGAAGAATCCCTAAATTATCCACTTGGCAAAAATCTCTTTGAAAAATTCAAATCAGCAGAATGGATTAAAATTGAAAATCATAATAATATTCCAGAACTAAGAAACAATCCAAACTGTGAGTTTGCCAGAATGAAACAAAATCTTGTGATAGGAATTAGAAAAACTCACAAATATGTTCCCAATTCAAAAATCTCAGATTTCTTAGTTCCATATACATCATCAGGTTGCAGTGCCATGTGTCTTTATTGCTATCTGGTATGTAATTATAATAAATGTTCATATCTTCGATTATTTGTAAATAGAGAGCAAATGCTTTCAAAGCTTATTAAAACATCAAATCAGAGCTGTACAGATTTGACTTTTGAAATTGGCAGCAATAGCGATTTGGTTCTGGAAAATACTATTACCGGCAATCTTGAATGGACTATAGAACATTTTGGTAAAAATGAGAGGGGGTATATAACCCTTCCTACCAAATTCGATATGGTAGAACCATTATTATCTTTGAACCATAAAGGCCGAACCATAATAAGAATGAGCTTAAATCCACAGGAGATTATTAATAAGGTGGAATTCGGCACATCTTCTCTAACAAATAGAATAAAAGCTTTAAATAGTATAAAAGAAGCTGGATATAAGATTGGAATATTAATCGCCCCGGTTGTTCTTGTAGAAAACTGGGCATCTCTATATATACAATTATTTAAGATTCTCTCAGAGACACTCTCCCAAAAGGTTAAGAATGAAGTTATTTTTGAAGTAATATTCATGACATACAGCTATGTGCACAGGATGATTAATGCCGAAGCTTTCCCAAATGCCATTGATTTATACGATAAAAATAAAATGACAGGGAGAGGACGGGGAAAATATTGCTATAACCCAATTGCCAGGAATGAGGGCGAGGCACTTATAAGAGCCGAAATTGCACAGCACTTCCCTGAAAATAAAATAATGTATGTGGTATAGTTTGATAAAGGGGTTTTAAATTCCCTAAAGTCAATCAAATGACTCTTGAAGTTCAATTCCACTTCACAGAATATAAGCCACCTCTACAAGCGGATGCATAATGGCCCTATCTACCAATCTCATGAACAATGCTGCATCAAACTATGTAAGTAGTAATGACCAGAACCACAACCGCTGACCACGCTGCAGAGCTTCTCCATCCTGATTAGTTCATTTTTCTATTCATATATTCTAAAACATCATAGGTTCAAGCCGTTTTATCGTATACTTTAGTAAACAAATAAAGGATGTGGTTGGTTGTGTCCAAATCTTTAGTCATATCTTCAAGAAATGTAGCCCAACACTGGATTCTTTTAGGCATTCCTGTCCTCTTCATCATTGGTTTTTTCATGCACTATATCTATGAATGGTCAGGCGACTCGACAATTGTAGGAATATTCGCGCCAGTCAATGAAAGCGTGTGGGAACATTTAAAATTGACTTTCTGGCCCATGCTCATCTGGTGGATTACAGGGTACATTATCCTTGCCAGGAATAACAAAATTTCTGTAAGCCAATGGTTTAATTCCTGTACAGTTGCGGTGCTTGTATGTCCATTGGCAGTTCTGTGCTTTTACTACACCTATACCGGAGCATTTGGCATTGAATCACTTATACTTGACATTTTTTCACTGTTTCTTGGTGTTACAGTAGCTCAAGGCCTGGCGCTTCATGTGTACAAATATGCCATATTCATCCAGTATTGCCTGTATATTTCTGTTGCAATACTAATTCTGTTAGCAGTCACATTCTTTGTCTTCACCTTTGCTCCACCTCATATTCCCTTGTTCAAGGATTCGGTGACTAGAAAATGCAGTCTGGGCTATGCTAACTTTGCTCGCAAACAAAATAATATTACTGTAGGCAAGCTCCCCGTCATCAAAAAGATTGAGCCATTGAACTACATCCTTTTGCTTGATAGGACTTTTCTGAGCCAGAAAACGAACATTACCATCTCCTCATAGTAATATTCTAATCATATTAATAAGGGAATATTTCAAGCCTGACCCCATTCATGTAATCATCAATAATATTGCATAGAAAATCAACTTCTTCATCTTTTAGACGAGTATTACTGGTATCCAAATGTTTGCTTATAAAATCCTTTTTTTCTTTTTTTCGTTTCGATTCATGGCTTTTCTCCTTTTCAAAATCCGATTTATTGCTGCAATAGCGGCACATTTTTATACTAACATCTAACCTGACCACACAACCTCAGAAAATCTGAAAAACATCTACATCGACCACTCACAAACGCCCAACATCTAACCTGACCACTCGTCAAGCCCCGACATTTAAATCGCTCTGTTGCACTCAAAACTGACAGCTTTGACTTATTCCCACGGAGCAAAAAAATCACATTTTTCACACTCCAATTTCGAACACAAAAACATGCGAACGGCTTATATGCTGGGCTTTCAGAACCCCTACTCTTTTACCCTTGACATCAACACTATCGTCTCCACGTGCCTTGAAGCGATAAAAAAGATGCCGCCTGAGCCTGGTGGGGCCTTGGCGGCAGGGATATCAGTTTAATATGGTTCATAGTTTTGGTTTCTTTTTAGCGATCAACACTTAAGTACTTTCTTTTATATTTCTCATTTCGCCGATGGTTTTACCAGTTGCTTTTTTAAATACTCGACAAAAATATGTCGGATTATTATAACCAACTTTTTCTGACAGTGTTTTGATAGAATATCGTTTTTCTTCAATAAGTTTTAGCGCCTTCTTAATTCTTATTTCAGTAAGGTAATCAATATAATTCATATTTAATTCCTGTTTAAACAAACGGCTTAAATAATATGAGCTTACCCCTATTTTATCAGAAATATATTCCAAAGAGATAGCATCTTGATAATTATTTTCAACTATTTCTATTGCTCTTTGAACATAATCGTTTAAAGCAGTTTTTTTGTTGCCGATCAAAATACTTATCGTATTTTCAACTATTGTTTCAACATAATGTTTCAATTCTTCTATGCTGTCTGATTTTATTATGATATCAAACTCATTGTTTATGTTAATAAATCTATGTGGCTGGAGACAATTGCCGCAAGTCATTTTATTAAGGCTGAGTATAAATTCAAATATCATGTCTTTCACTATATTTATATTATTTATGCCTGCAATTTCCTTAAATACATTATTAATTACAGCAAAACTGTTTTCTATATCCTTGTCATTCACATATTTAAAGATTTCATTTTCATATTCAGTAAATGGGTTGCTTTTTCTGGCTTCTTCAATCAGATCAGCGTAATGTTTGATATTACTCTTTGTTAATTGATCAATAATAACACTGAGGCTTTCATGATGAGACCTGGAAAGATGTTCGAGATTATTATATAAACCCCCAATCCCAATCACAATTTTTATATCGTACTTATTCTTTACTTTATCATAAATTAATCTTGCAAGCTCAAGAGACCATATTTTGAATCCACACAAAGATATGTCATGATCTACATGGACAAACAGGAAAATCTTATTATTCACCAGTGGGCTTATGATACAGCAGCAAATATTCATCAACTCATTTTTAATAAAAGTCAAAACTTCTTTCAGATCATCGTTCTCGGTTTTATCGTTATCCAACTTGACTTTCTCAGGTAAACTCAGAGTCATTATGAAGCCGGACACAAATCTGATTTCAAGAATGTCCAGATAGATTTCCAGATTTGTCTTATCAGAATCCCCAATAATAATAGAAGACATAAAGTCATTTTCCACAATTGGGCTAATACTCTCAATCTTCTTTGCAAAATGGATGTCATCTCTTGCTTTCTTCTGGTCAATGTCTATCTTTGCAATGCAGTCCTTTATTGTTTTTATAATTTTTTCTTTTTTTATAGGTTTTAATATATAGTCGTCTGCACCAAGCTCCAAAGCTTCCTGTGCATATTCAAATTTGCTGTACGCAGTATGAATAATAATCTTGGAATCAACTCCCTTTTGTTTCAGCAGCCTAATAGATTCCAGACCATTCATTCCCGGCATATCAATATCGACAATAATAATGTCAGGATGATACAGATCAACTTTATGTATTAAGTCATATCCGGTTGCCGCTTCGTCAACAACTGTAACATTCGGCAAAAATTCGTATATCATTAACCCAAAAGCTTTTCTTTCTATCTCTTCATCATCTGCTATTATCAATTTATAAGTCAAAGAGGCTCACCCTTTCTGAACGGGATTTTTATAGTGAATTCCGTATATTCTCCAACTTTACTTTTAACATCAGCTTCAATATCGTTATTATAAAATAAGTTTAACCTTGCAAATACATTGTTTATGCCAATCCCGCTGGAGTAATCGTTAATGTCTTTTGCTTGAATCATTTTCTTAATATCAATGAGTTTTAATCGATCGATCCCAATCCCGTTATCATATACTTTAATAATAATCCGATCTTTTCTTTTATAAAGGCAGATGCATATATACCCATTTTCCGTATATTTCCCGACTCCGTGGATGATCGAATTTTCTACCAATGGCTGCAAAACAAGACATGGGATCAATGCGTCGCCGATCTTTCCATCTTCAATAATTTCAAACTTTATTCTGTCCCCAAATCTTTTTTGTTGTATGAAAATATAATCCTTTAGATTCCCGATCTCATCCATTAAGGTGACTACTTTATTATACTTGTCAAGATTGTATCGAAGCAAATCAGACATAGACTCAAGCAGCGAGGTCGTCACATTCGCTTTTTCGATATAAGCCATTTGTTGAATAAGATTTAGGGAATTAAAAAGAAAATGGGGATTTATTCTTGACTGTAAAGCCTTCAATTCGCTTTCTTTCAACAAGTTTTTTATTCTTAAATTCTCAACTTCTTCTTCAGACAGCTTTTTTTCCAATTCAGCCTTTTCTTTGATTTGTGAAATTTGATTGTCAATCTTCTTGATCATTCTATTAAAGGCGGTGGTCAGAATACCTACTTCGTCATTGGAATCCACTTTTATTTCTACCAGGCACATATCTCCTTCCGATGTATTTTTAACAGCATTTGTTAGCTTCTGTATCGGCATTGAAATGCTTAATGAAAACCACCTGGTAAAAAAAATTGAAAGAAGCGCCACAAAAATAATTAGCAATATATTGAGCCTATAAATTGTATTTCTGTTGTTTATTACTTTTTCCTTGATATCACTAGAGTCCTGCAGGATCATAGAATACACAGTCTGAAAATCATTATTGATCAGTTTATAAATGGTCTGTGCGTTACCAAATATCTGATTTGATTCCGCAATTTTATTCTCATTACTCAGATTAACAGACTGATTTCCCATCTCTATATAACTCTGAATCATATTTTGTAAATCAACAATTTCACGTTTGTAGTTTGTATCATCAATCAAATATTCCAGTTTATCTGCATGATCCTGCAATTCCGTGCATGACTTTGAATAATACAAGTAAGCATCCGGAGATTTGTCTTCCAGATATGATTGCAATTGATTATTTGTGCTATCCAAATTGACAAAGACTTCATTCAGCATCAGATGTTTGTCCAGGGTATTGTTAAATAAGTTATTTAATTCTTTCCCCGAAATGTATGTAAAAAAATATGCAGATATCAGAATAGCAATGATTACTGTAAAGCAAAAGATAAGTTTTTTTCTTATTGAATTGATTTTAAAGAAAAATATTTTTTTATTTAACATCGCATATTTACCTCAACAATAAAGTCTAAGACACCTTTTAGTTGTAGATATTCACTTTTTGTGTATTTTTATATGTGTCAACATTTTCTTTTGTTACGATTGTCACATCTGTGTAAATCATAGTATTCTCGATTTTTTTTCCATTAATAATATCGTTTAATACCTGTACACTGATATAGCCCATTTGATAGGTATTCTGAACGATTGTTATTTGAACGATGCCTTCGCGAACGTATCGCAGCGTTTCATCTACATCATCAAAACCTATCACAGTAATTTTCCCGATCAGCTTATTTTCTTTTATGACTCTGCCAACCCCGATTGCGCCGTAACCTTCAGCACAAAAAATTGCTGTAATATCGGGATGTTTGCTTAGAATTAAATTCGTTTTTTCTGTAATCTGGAGCAAATTCGAATTTCCATTCTCAACCGCAATAATATCGATGCCTGGGTTTTTTTGAACGGTATTTGTGAAGCCTTCGATCCGATCGGAAATGTTTTTTTGTCCGGAGGGCCCGGTAATAATGGCAATTTTTCCAACACCATTAATCTCATTTATTAAAAGTTCTCCTGCTTTCATACCGGCGTCCATGTTTGCAGTCCCAATATATGCCGTTCTTTTGCTGTCCGGCGAATCAGTATCAATCAGGATCACAGGAATACCTGCTTCAACAGCCTGATTGATAATAGGCTCAAACTCTTTGGAATCCAAAGCCATTGTAATAATACCTTCCACCTTTGCATAAATTGCAGCTTGGATTTCTTTGATCTGCTCATCTACATTTGCCACAATAGGACCGGTGGTTTTTAAATCCACTCCCAATTCTTTTGCGGCCGATTTTACTCCGTTATCCACCATATTCCAGTATGGATTGCCGATCATGGGGCTTACAAATGTTAATCTTGGTTTATTTTCAACCACACTTGTATTCGTATTGTCCTGTAATGTGTTTTGTGAACATCCCTGTAATACGATAATACCAATCAGAGCTACAGAAAGTATGAATAATAAATACTTTTTCATTTTGCACCTTCCTACATATACGCTGATTATTTGGTTCAAATTCGTCTACATTTGTAACTTCATTATACTTTATTTATTTTATTTTAAATACTTTTATTTACTACAACGGATTTCTTCTATTTTTTTGTAAAATTCTTGCGCACATCGAGGGCAATTGCAAATATGATAATCAGTCCTTTGATAATATATTGGTAATTGGTACTGATACCGATAAAGGTCAAACCATAATTGATCACGGTAAATACAATCACGCCCAGAACTACGCCAGGCACAGTGCCTACCCCGCCTGAGAGCGAACAGCCACCGACGATACACGAGGCAATGGCGTCCAATTCATACGAATTGCCGTAATTGCTAGTTGCGCTCCCCGTCCTTGCCGCTTCCATAGATCCACCCAAACCGTATAATGCACCAGCGATTGCGAATATAAACAGCAGGATTTTAAAAACGTTAATACCGGATACCCGTGCCGCTTCCGCATTGCCTCCTACCGCATAAATCTCTTTCCCGAGGGTTGTCTTTGTTAATAGGATATAAACAAAAATCATGCACCCAACTGAAATAATAACCAATATTGGTATGCCAAAGATATCCCCTGTTCCGATATTTGCGAAGTCTTTTGTAAAACCGCCCAAAGGCTGTGCATTGTTCGGCGGCAAATTAAAATACAGCAAGTTTATTCCATAAAGGATCATTGAAATCCCAAGCGTAGCCAAAAAAGCGGGAACTTTTAATACAGAGACTGCAAATCCGTTTACCAAACCAAAGACAAGGCCAACACCGATCGCTGCGAGTATGGGGAAAACAAAAAAAAGTTCCGGCAGATCGGGAAAGAACTTATGGCTATAGGTACTTGCCTGTGCCAATGACCCGGCGATAACAGCTGTCAAACCTACCATTCGGCCCCCGGAAAGATCTGCGGAACCGGCGATCAGGATAAACATACAGCCCAAAGCCACTACAAATTTGACTGAACTTTGTGTCAGAATGTCCCGCAAAACTTGTAAAGATAAGAAATTAGGTGATATGATAGCGATTATGATTATAATTCCAAACATAATTATAAATAGTGCATTTTGTGTGATAAAATTCTTTAAATTAACTTTTGATCGTTCCGAAATACTTGTATTCGTTCGTTTACGCATTAGCTGCCTCCTCCTTGTTCACGTTATTATCAACCATACTTGCAAGGTACATGATCTTTTCCTCCGAAAAGGAGTCCCCCTCCAGAATTCCCGAAACGCGTCCTTCACACATAATAAGGATTCGATCCGACAAGCCCATCAATTCCTGCATTTCAGAACTGACCATAATAACGCATTTTCCCTCCTGCGTCATCTTTTCCATAAGACAATAGATTTCATATTTTGCGCCTACATCAATACCGCGTGTAGGCTCATCCAATATCAAAATTTCGGGGTCGACAAGCAGCCACCGTCCAAGAAGGGCCTTTTGCTGGTTCCCGCCGGATAAGCATTGTATTTCTGTTTTTAAGCTGGGCGTCTTGATCGATAGTTTATCTACATAATGTTGCGCATCCGCATTCCGTTCTTTCTCATTTAAAAAAACAGATTGTCGGGCAAATTCTTTTTTATGCGATTTCAGCTTGGATATCACTATATTTTCCTTGACAGAAAGCATCGGAAAAATTCCTGTCACGCGGCGTTCTTCCGTTAATAGCGCCAGGCCTTTCCCGATAGCATCCTGCGGGCAGGTTATATTTATTTTCTTGCCGGCAATTGAGATGGACCCTTTTGCTATTTTCCTTAATCCGAAAATTGCCTCCACCAACTCCGTACGTTGTGCACCTACCAAACCGCCGATACCCAATATTTCGCCTTTTCTGACTTCAAAACTGACATTGTGGAATGAGTTTGGATTGACACTTGTCAAATTCTCAATTTTTACATATACTTCACCGGGTGAATGTTGCTTTTGGGGGTAAAGATTATTCATCTCACGCCCGACCATTCGCCTGACGATAAGATCGGTTGTCAGTTCTTTTCTGGGCCATGTACCCATTACCTTCCCGTCACGCATGATGGTGATCTCATCCGAAATATGCAATACTTCCTTGATTTTATGCGATATATAAATGATGGTAACGCCCTGTTCCTTTAACCTGCCGATAATTTTAAACAACAGCTCGCTTTCGGTTTCCGTCAGGGAAGAAGTGGGCTCATCCATGATAATGACTTTTGCCCCATAGGATACCGCGCGTGCAATCTCCAGCAACTGGCATAGCGATACCGAGAGGGTCGCAACCAACGCACGCGGGTTGATTTTCATGCCTAATTCGTCAAATAAAGCGACTGTGTCTTCGTACATCTTTTTATTATCTACCCAGCGAACCCCGGCAGACTTTTTGTAGGGTATGCGTCCAATCCAGATATTTTCCATTACATTCTGCGTGCGTACAGGATGCAGTTCCTGGTGAATCATTGCGATTCCGTGATCCATCGCATTACGGGTATCGGTAAACTGTACCTTTTTCCCCTCTAAATATATTTCACCTTCATCGGGATGGTAAATTCCAAAAAGACATTTCATTAACGTTGATTTCCCGGCTCCGTTTTCTCCCATCAGGGTATGTACCTTTCCGGGTTGAATCGTTAAAGACACTTGATCCAGTGCCTTTACCCCAGGAAAACTTTTGCAGATATTATTCATTACCAATATAGGTTTGTTTTCCATAAATACCCTCCCATCACAAATATATGACAGCCGAGCGCCCTTAAAAATATATGGCAGCCGAGCGCCCTAAAAGCTTCCCGGCTGCCGCATAATCGTATTTTGTCAGTATGTTGTGTCGTTAACGTCATATGTTGCATCGCTTACATTATCTTTCGTGATGGCTTTATAGCTTAACCATACACGATGACCATCTACTGTAACACCCGGTCTGTTCATGGTCTCGGTAGTCACTTCCTGTCCCTCAGCAAGCAGATACATAACTTTGTAGATTGCTTTGGAAAGATCAACCGGATTGTTTAGAGCTGTGACAAGCATTGTACCGTCCTCGATAGCCTGAACCCCTTTTACAGTGGCATCAACACCGCAAACAGGGACATACGATTTATCGTCTTTATCCAGGCCGGCAGCCTTTAACGCATTGATGGCGCCTAAGGCCATATCATCATTGCATGCGAAAATAAAGTCAACCTCTTTTCCGTAGTTTGCAAGAAGAGCCTGTACGGTATCCTGAGCTTTTTGTGTCTGCCAGTCGCAAATCAATTCTCCGCCGATGTTATTCACTGTGATTCCGGCTGCTTTAATTGCATCAATGGATTTTGTGGAACGCATCTCTGTATCATAGTTGCCCTGTTGACCCAGAAGCATGATATAATCGAGTTTACCGTTCTTGTTACGATCAGCTTCCGGACGTGACTTCCAATAATTTACTGCCGCGTCTCCCATGATTTTACCGGACTGTTCTGCAGCGGAGGAAACAAACCACAGATTTTGGTTGGAAGCAAAATCTGCATCCGAGGGGCTTGTGGTGTTGGCAAAAATCATAGTTGTATTTTTTTCTTTGGCTTTCGCAACTAATTCGGAAATAGCATTGTAATTGATGTTGTTGACCACAAGAAAATCAACGCCCTGCGTGTAAAAATTGTCCATATTGTTCATCTGTGTGGCAACATCGCCCTGGCTGTCTGCGTTGGATACTAAAACCGTACCATCTGCCTTAGATACATTATCCAGAGTTTGGCGAGCATTGGAAATAAACGTATCCGCGAAATTATACCAGCATACGCCGGCTTTCTTGGCTGCGGATTCAGCCGAAGCGTCGCTTGCTGACTCACTCTGGCTGGGCTTCGCTGCCGAACAGGCAACTAGGCTTGCACAAAGCACTGCAGTCATGATAACTACAACAATTCTTTTCATTTTTTCTCTCCTTTTTATTATTTTTTACCTGCTTACGGTAAAACTACTGTTAACCGCTATTGCGGCGGCAATTGCAGCTCCGGCTCCGGAGCCGCCTTTCACAAGTACGGCTTTTATATGATCCGATTTTTCACCCAGAACTTCCTTTATCGTACTTGAAACTTCCTCCCTGAAATATGGCATCTTTTCATAAACGGAACCATCAATTGCTATTACATGCTTTTTATCTAATCTCTCGTCAATATGCAAAACTGTGCCAATATATGTTGCAGCAACCAACCTGGCCGATCGCTTAACAATCAATTGGCAAATATTGTTGATCATTTCAGCCTCAGAATTTGTACAACTAAAAAAGTCTGTTATATTTTTGCTATCACATAAGAATTCAGATATGTCCCTTGCTTCAAGGCTATACGGATGATTTATATTCTTTTTAAAGATTTTGCCTTTCAGTCTCAATCCATGGTCATTTAAATCAAGCAATATGCGTCTTACCAATTCTCCCAGATATACTCCAGACACCATTTTTTCCAGTTGTGCAGTTCCTGGAAAACTGCTGTTTTCATCAAGAGCCTTATCTATTTGCGTATATGGCAGCCCTATATTAAAATTCGCCGATTCCATATTCACAATCATCGGTTTGCCTGTTAACTCATGATTTTCCTGCAGATAACATGTGTTATGTCCAGTCCCCACAATTGACGCTATGTCTGTCTCTTTTTCAATCCAGGCTGCATGAAGAAATGTTCCTACCGTATCATTAATCATCGCAGCCGGCCGGATATTTAGTTTTTTTCTTAACAATGCGTCGAGTAAGAGTTTGCTGGGATCTTCTCCGACGGCGCCGGTAACATCAATTTCTTTAACCCAACGAATCAAAGTTGCGTTCAGAATATTTTCCTGCTTAACAGGGAAAGAAAAAGTAAAGCCCAGAAAGTATTTTTCTTCCTTCTTTATGATTGTAGATATGATTTCGGCAATATAATCATACAATTCTTCTGCCGTGGTTCGGTTCGTTGAATAATCAATTAATAATTCTGGATTCTTGAAACTGGTTGTTACTTCAGCTTCATAAAAAATCTGCTTATGATCCAAGGTGATTCTTGCAGCTCTAATATTCGTACCGCCTATATCCAGCGCTATGTAGGTTCCCCTTTCGTTTCCGCAGGGTTTTCCGATATAGGAGGGAAGCATCATTAATGGGCCTTGACCGTTAAGCCCTAAAGAAAGGGATTTTTTAAAATTCCCAGCAATCTCTAAAATTTTGTTCGTCTTTACTTCATATGGTTTAAGAAATGCTTCCAAGATATTATCCTCACAACCCGAATGTTTGTTGTTAAATAAAACTTTCAATACTTTTATTCTCAAAATGAAAATTCATTTCATCATCAGTAATACTTCGTAGAATAACATTGTTTCCGACTACAATGACGCCTGATGGAACGTCTTTTGTAATTACCGAGCCCGCACCGATAATAGAATAATCTCCGATTATTACGCCGCCATAAATCGTGCAGCCTCCTCCGATCCAAACCCTTTTCCCGATTTTAATCGGGTTGGTTGCTAATATGTAATCCAATCTGTCTTTTTGTGAAATCGTGTGTCCAACCGTATATAATTTGCTGTTCGCTCCGATTTTTGTACCTTCGCCGATGTAAACACGTGCCCAATCAAGAATTGTAACATTTACGTTTAAAAAACTGTTTTCATCCATAAAAATGTTTTTGCCAAAATCAAAGGTTATTTCCGGCTTGACTATAATCCCTTTTCCGGCTTTCCCTAAAAGCACCTCTAAAATTTTTCTTCTGTCCTCATTGCCGGTATCCATATGCCTGTATAATTCCTGAAGCTTCCTGCAGTGTTCCTGCGCTTCCTGCCACTCTTTTCTATTAACATAAACTTTGCCTTTTCCTTCATGCTTAGGATAATATGCTTCCGCTATTTGTAATCTTTCATCAAATTCCATTAATATTGGCTTTGCCTGGCGAATGGCTTCGCTTACTCTTGAAGAATGCCATTTTAAATAATCGTTAATAGAATCCATACTTTTCTCCTCGATTTTTTATCTTTATTTCACGAATAAAGCTTTCATTTATATTATAAAGTTCATCCTGTTATTTTACATTTCAAAACATTTGTGATCCGTTATCTTTTATTGCATAATTCGTTATACTTTTTTGTGCAGGCTTCAACAATTTTGCGATTTATTTAATTTATTAGTGTTGTGACTAAAAAGTTTTCGGTCTGAGTGCGGTTATTGTATAAAATGAATGTAAAAATGAATATCAATGGAAATGATGCATCGCAAAAGAAAAGACGCGAAAGTCATCCTCTCACGTCTAAATTTTTTCTTTCCCAACGTTTTATTGAAATTTCAATATTTAAAGCTTTCGCAACAGGATTATGGTCTCAACGTGCGCTGTCTATGGAAATATGTCAGCTGGATTTATGCATATTTCTTCATGATTGATGTATAATTCCATTGATATTAAGCTTAGATTCCTTTTAGTATTGCATAAATATACGGTCATCATTATTGTATTCTCAAGGG
>JAKPKE010000251.1 GCA_029553855.1 Bacillota bacterium
GCCGATCGCATATTCTCACTTATAAATGGGTTAATTCTCGGTATCGCCGTAATACTTGTTGCTTATCCTCTGCTTTTTGTTTTGAGTGCTTCTTTTTCTAGTACCGATGCAGTAATGGCTGGCAAAGTATGGGTATTTCCCGTAGAGCCAACATTGACATCATATAAGGCCGTTTTTGCAAATAAGCAAATATTTACAGGATATCTGAACTCCACATTCTATGTTTTAGTTGGATCTTTTTTCAGCGTTGCTCTCACCTTGTGTGCAGCATATCCTTTAACTCGCAAAGAATTGCCGGGGAATCGCATTTTTACCTCTCTTTTTCTATTTACGATGCTCTTTTCAGGCGGCTTAGTGCCAACCTATCTAGTAGTTCAGAAGCTAGGGCTTATAGATACCAGATGGGCTTTGATAATACCTAATGCTCTTGGAATCTGGAACCTCATAGTTACAAGAACCTATATAAAGCAAAATATCCCTGAAGAATTAAGAGAAGTGGCGCGAATAGAAGGCGCTGGAGATTTCTGGTTTTTCTTAAAAGTTGTTATTCCTCTCTCTAGCCCTATTATTGCAGTAATGCTGCTCTATTATGGGGTTGGGATTTGGAATTCCTATTTTGATGGACTCATCTACTTAAATGATCAAAGGCTTTATCCATTGCAGCTTATTTTGAGAAATATCCTGATTCTAAATCAAATCGATATAACCATGGTCAAAGATGTATCGGTACTAGCAAGAATGCAGGGGCTTTCGGAAGTGCTGAAGTATGCACTCATTGTCGTTGCAACTGCACCATTTATGGCGATTTATCCTTTCGTACAGAAATATTTTGTTAAGGGAATGATGGTTGGTTCTCTAAAGGGCTGACCTTTGATCGAAAAGGAACTTTTGGGCTCTATAAGGATGCCCTTAAGAAAATAGCTTATCAGGAGGTCACTATGAAAAAAAGAACAGCTGCTATCTTGGCAGCACTTTTGCTGGTGCTTGCTGCAGGGGCAGCTCCGGCAAAGGGTGAACTTACCCCAACAGGAACATTTCCAATTCTAAAGCAGAAGCTGGATATGCGTTTTCTTACTGCTCAAACGATCTTTATTGAGAATTGGAATACCAATCGTCTATCAAAATATATGGAAGACAAGACAAATATCCATGTTAAATGGGAGACTATTCCTGAAGATGCAGTGAAAGAAAAACTCAACTTGCTCCTTGCAAGTGGAAATTATCCTGATGTCATATTTGGGCTTGGCGGGCGTTTCGGCATTGATGCTAGTACAGAGCTCAAGTATGGAGCAGAAGAAAATGTTTTCCTGCCGCTCAATGATATGATCGATAACTATATGCCAAATTTCAAGAAGGTCCTCGAAGAATACCCTACCTTGCGAGGATATATCACCAGTTCGGATGGAAATATCTATAGCCTGCCTCTAATTGAAGAAACCTACCATGTCACCATGTCGTCTAAGCTCTGGGTATATAAACCATGGTTAGACAAATTGAACATAAAAATGCCTCAAACCACGGATGAGTTTTATAATATGCTCATAGCGTTTAGAGATAAGGATCCTAATGGCAATGGCAAAAAGGATGAGATTCCTCTAGCTGGAGCGATTCAAGGTTGGAGGAGTTGCCCCACAACATTCCTTCTTAACTCTTTTATTTACACAAACCTTGAACCGAATCTTGATGAACCCGTAGATAGCTCCTTAGGTTTTTACATGGATGGGAAAAAAGTCAAGACAATCCTGAATACGCC
>JAKPKE010000182.1 GCA_029553855.1 Bacillota bacterium
CACAGGGTATAAATCCCATTCGGTAACCAAAGTAGTAAAAGCGTAAGCACCTGTGCCGGTTGGATTTTGAGTTACTCCTTGAGCTACAGAGGACTTTCTTACCAAGGTAGAATTTATAGTAGTGTAATTGTTTTCACCTAACCAGGCAGTTCCAGGGTCGTTTCCGATAACACCGAAAATATCAACATAAGCTCCCGTGCTTATTTTTATGAGGGCTAAGGCATCGTTACCGTTAAAATTAACTATATTATTAGTTAAATCTGTAACGGCTAAAATATTCGCATTGGCATTGGGATGGGAAATAACATATACATCATTGTTTTCCAGGGTTCCGCTTAAGACAAAAATATTGCTCGCAGTGCTTGAACCATTTGCATATAACTCTACTTTATAATCCGATAAGTCAATAGCCGCGCCAGTTCCATTAAATATTTCAATGGCTTTGTTATAGCTGGTCCCTTCAATGTATTCGGAAAAGAATAAATCAACAGCATAACCAGTTGCTCCGGTAACTATTCCTGCTACAGGAAGATAAACATCCGTAGCCCCCAAACTGGTATGAATAATGTTTCCGCCAAAAGTTCCGACAGCAGTTCCAGTCATCCTGACAAAAACATTTCCTTCATAAGTAGAAAGAACACTTGTGTAGGTAGCATAAGTTAAACCTCCATCTACAGAAATCTCAAAACCGTTGGGAGCAGAAATATTGATATTTTGGCTAAGGTCAATTCCGCTGAGAAAATAACTTTGCGGTTCGGAGGGTGTACCTTGAACTGTTTGAAAAGTAACTAAATTGGCTGTAACATTGATCAGGGGATTAACTGGAATATTAGTATTGATGTTTACATCGTCAATGCCAATTTGTCTTCTGGCTCCACTGGTTCCTGCAATCGTTGTAAACCATTGAATAATAATATACTCTTCTACAGCTACATTTAAACCGGTTACAATTGCACTTTTTTGTTGATTAATTCCTTCCGCTGTAGAATATTCCAATTCAGGAATTTCGGTTCCGTTTACACTGACTACCCATTTGGGAGTTCCTGGCTGATCCGTTCTGGCAACTTTTCCCTGATAGGCAACATTAAGGTTATTGATAGTAGCTCCGGTTTGATTTTTTAAGGTAAGAGTGGCAGTTAAAGCATTATTGGGAGCCGAAGCCGTAAGCTGAATTCCCAAAGCTCCGTTACCTCTTAATCCACCTGTAGACCCTGTTCCAAAAT
>JAKPKE010000194.1 GCA_029553855.1 Bacillota bacterium
GGGACATACATTCCTTTTGCACGTTCTGTTGTTCTACCCTTCCCACCTTTAGGTGGTACTACGGCTTCTGCTGACTTCTTACAGTTCGTTGTTACTACGGCTAATGGAACCGCCTGTAAGACCTCACGGGATAAGTTGTTAATCTTTCCTCGTCTACCTGCCTGATTTACACATATGGATTACGGTCGCCTTTTGGACTTCGCTACCTTATGCCAGCTTATCCGCCATATACGCCTTGATATCAGGTTTCTGTTCGTCAGGCTACGATTTCGCTATCTCTTCTTCTCGCCTGTACCTCACGATACAAACCTTGAGAGTCGCTCTGGGGTTCGTCGGCAACTACGCCCCTTGTGGACTTTCACCACAGACTGACAACATGCCCGTCATACATAAAAAGAGTGCCTTTATCAGCACTCTTATATAAAAACAATTTATCCGATGTTTTGAAAGTCAACTCAAAGCCGAATACCTTCTCACATATCTCCAATTGAATACCTCAATTTTATTGTGCAGGTTTCACGTATGTTCCGTCATCAGGAACAAGCTTATACTCATCCTTGGAAGCACCGGGCGTACGGAAAATAATGATATAGTATTTGCCGCCGTCAACAAATCCGTTTTCAGGAGTTATAACATCTCTGCCGACTTTGAAGCCGCCAAAGAATACACTTAAAACATTAGGCTGCTTTTTATCGATATCCATCGTTATTTCCAACACATCACCGGGTTTAACATCCAACCATGTTTGCTGAATTTTTACTTTCCTAATCCACTTGAGCGTAACTGTGTTAGGAGTTGTATTGGTGATAGTGTATGTGGCTGTTTCCGGCTCTGCACATCCCGCAAGTGAAAGACATAATCCTGTCAACAGTACCAATACCATAACCAGAGAAAGAATTCTTTTTAATTTCATTATATATAACCCCCTTTTTTTAATATGTTTTTTAAGACTCCACCTATTGTATTTTATCATTTATTCCCGTCTCTTACTATATGAAAAATATGACATTCGTTGTGTTTAAATAACATTGCTTCTAATAACACTAAGTTTGTTTATGCAGATATATCCATTTTGTATGCATATAACTCATTGAATTTGTTCATTTCTGAATATTTATGCAATATTTCGGTATTCACTGTATTATCTGTCATAAAATGTCACATTTCTCACTCTTCCGGTACTGATTTAACTTCACCGAAACCTTTAGGCAACCTTGACAACAGCACAAATCCTATTATAAAAAGCAGGATCAAAGATAAGATACCGTATCTGGAATGTCCGGTTATTATACCGAACAAGCCCATGAGCAGAGGTCCCATTATGTCCGCCAGTTTGCCGAATATGTCGAAGAAACCGAAGTACTCGTTGGATTCTTCTTTGGGAATAATCCTGCCGAAAAAGCCTCTTGACAGTGACTGTATACCCCCTTGTGCCATTCCTACTACGGCCGCCAGTACCCAGAACTGCCACTCACTCTTAAGGAAGAATCCGAAGATTGCCACAAACATATATATTCCTATAAATATCTTTATAATCTTGAGTGTTCCGTATTTTGTTCCCAGAATGCCGGCTATAATCGCACACGGGAAAGCTATGAACTGAGTGAGCAATAAAGCAAGCACCATGGACACCGAATCCAACCCCAATTCCGTACCGTATATGGTAGCCATCGTAATAATCGTATATACTCCGTCAATGTAGAAGAAATATGCAAGTATAAATATAAAAATATCTTTCTTCTTTTTAATATTCCTGAATGTGTTTGCTATTCTTAAGAATGCACCTTTTACTATACCTTTCTGTTTTTCGATATAATGTACCTGATGTACATTCTTGAATAAAGGTATCGTAAACAGCAACCACCACAATGCCGTTATTATGAATGCTACCTGCATGGAAGAAGTGTCATCCAATCCGAAAGGCTGAAAGATATAAACCACAAGACATAATATAAAAGGAATACAACTGCCTATATATCCGTATGCATAACCGTTGGATGAGACTCTGTCCATTCTGTCATCGGTTGTCACATCGGTAAGCATGGAGTCATAGAACACATTGGTTGCCGAATAACCTATTCTTGCAACAACATATATTATCAGGAAGGAAAGCCATGTATTCATAAATGCCATTGCGAAAGCTCCCAACAGACCTACCGACAATGCTGCTGCGAACATTTTCTTCTTCATACCCTTGTAGTCCGCTATTGCACCTAAAACAGGTGAAAGCAATGCAAGTATTAAAATTGCCACTGAATTTGCACTTCCCCATAGTGCTGTTGCCTCATTGGATTCAATGGTACTTGTATTGGCTACCATTGCGGCAAAATAAATGGGCACAAGAGCTGTTGTCAGCATTGTAAATGCTGAATTAGCCACGTCGTACAGCACCCAGCTCCATTCGGTCTTGTTCATTTTATTCTTCATTATTAAATTCCCCCGTTTGTACCTGTTGATGCTATTTTACACTAACTGACTTTATTTTGCACGCAATTTTCATCAAATGAAGAATTTATTTTGTCAACATTCCTATAACCGCCATACCATATGTGTCCGCATTTATTACATTTGGCAATTCTGATGATATAAACAGGCCGGGCATCCTTTTGAAATGCGATATACTTCAGAATATTCATGAATATTCTGCTGTTAAATACTCTGCTGTAAGCGGTTATATGCATGTGCCCGCATTTAGGACATACCGACATAACATCATCACAGTATTTATTCATAACCCGGTAATCTTTATTGATAATGTACTCGTTGTACCTCGTCAGCAAAAACAAAATGCTGATTGCATAACCCGCTGCCGACAGTGCAAAGGAAAAAGCCGAAGTTATATAGGAAGACAATATAAGCCAGTATATAACTGTGCCTGCTATCAATGAGATAATATATATAACCATATTTATTCTTGCATTATCCGTATTGTTCATATCATGTACCGCCTTTCCCGGGATATATACATAATAGCAACAGTTGTGTACTATAATACGGACTTATGTCGCATTTTTTAGCTTAATATATAGCAAAACAGCTTGTCAAAAAGCTGTTTTATCTGAATTATTTACTATTAAAGATTGATTACAAATTTAAA
>JAKPKE010000205.1 GCA_029553855.1 Bacillota bacterium
ACCTTCGTGCAGCTGATGAAGACAGAGGAAGCTGTTGTATAAAGGAAACTGGTACACATTAAGATTGGGCAAACCTAACGAAAGTTAGCGGCGCAAAGCTATGAATCTAAGGCTTAATGAGCTATGATTGTCAAGCTGCAATACAAAAATGTTGCAGCTTGACTTTTTATAGAAATATCAGAGAAATAAGAATTAATTTATATTAAGAAGGAGGTGAAATGATGAAAGGAAAGTTAAAAAAGCCCATTGCATTTTTAATTATATTTGCATTGATTCTCAACATGGGTTTTGCAGTATTTGCTGAAGGTGATCAGGAAGAAGGAGGACAGCAAACATATACAGTAATATACAGTAAGAACGATCACGGGATATTTCCAGAACAGACAGAACCCCAGAAGGATATCACATATTCAGGCTTGTCCTATGGATCCGAGACGCCGGATCCCCCTGTTGTCCAGGCAGATGATGGATGGGAATTTATAGGCTGGTTAGGTGAATATCATGACGACAAGAATATTGAATGGTCAGATACAGTAACCAGAAATGTTAAATATAAAGCCCAGTATCAACCTGTAACGATCAAGTATACAGTGACGTATGATCATGGAGATCATGGCAGTCTTGCTGGCGAAGATTCGAATGGTCAAGTAGTGTATTCGAATATAAAGAAAAATGAGCTAACGCCGGAGGCGCCTGAGGTAACCCCAGACCCGGGCTGGACATTCACAGACTGGAGCCCGACACGAACTGAAAAAGTAACAGAGGATGTGACCTATACTGCAACCTTTGTGAAGGATGACAGCCAGGTATTCAGTTACTCCGTGAAATACTATAAGGATGGATCAGAACTTGAGACGGTAACCGGATTAACAATACCGATCCATACTCCGGTAGTAACAAGTGTAAGCTACAGCAACAAACCTGATGGATACATGGTTGACTCGGCATCAACTACATTACCACAAACATTAACAGCAGATGGCAGTGTGATCGAAGTATACTATGTGAAGGATGCAAGTAAATGGCACAAAGTGACCTTTAAAGAAGGCGATAATGGAACCTTGTCGGGGGCAACATTGTTCTCAGACATACTAGATGGCACCCAATGGGGGGAAGCGGAACTGACGGTACCGACACCGGTAGCAAATTCAGGCTATTACTTTAACGGTTGGACTCCATTATTACCGAAAGCTACAGATGCAATTACAGAAGACCTGACCTTCACTGCTAACTTTGCGCAATCCGGCGGAGATGGCGGCGGCAGCAATGGCGGAGGCGGCAACGATGGCTGCGGCAGCAATGGCGGAGGCGGCAACGATAGCGGAGGCAGCCGTGACAGAAGAGATAGGGAGAGCAGAGTTACTCCAAGCATAGTTATTGTCGATGAGCAGATACCCTTGGCAGCTCCTGTAGCCACGGTAGAAGCAGCACCGCAGGAACCGGCACCACAGGAAGTACCCGAGGCAACTGTTGATATTCCGGTAGAGGAAGTGCCTCTTGCAGCTCCGGATCTCCCCAATACCGGGGCAGGAATCAATCCCGGGCTGATGGCGCTGAACGGACTCACAATGGTATTCTCAGGGCTTCTTCTGAAAAGGAGATCCAAAAAGAATAACAAATAGATAACAAAGAAGATACAAACAATAACGGGGCTTGATTTGCGGCTTAAATCAAGCCCTTTGCAATTTTTTACCCTGCCGCCTTATAATGAGGGGGTAAAGAATGTTGATAACCAGGTTTTTTAGGAATATAATCAGAATATCAAATAATATAGGGGTATCTGTCAGATGAGCCAATATATCAATTTTAAAAAAAGCTTTCGGCAATATAATAGTTTTCATCGGTGTACTGCTAATTATGTACAGCATATATACAGTCGTACAGATCAGGAATGCCCAGAAGCAGAAGCTTGCAGAATACAACGAAGCCGCAGCTCCCGCAGTTGAGGAGGAGCCCGCCCTGTATCCCAAGGATGAATATATGACTGAAGTCAAGGAAAGGAACTCAAGAATAGGCACAAACAGAAGTATTATCACTGACCTGAAAATGATAATTGAAATTCCGGAAATAAATGTTAATGCAGCAGTAGTCAATGGCACTACTCCCAAATATCTGAAGGAGGGCCCGGGATTATACGAGATAAGCCCGCTGCCTGACAATCAGGATGCCAATGTCCTCATTGCAGCTCATAGAACTACCTATGGGGCATGGTTCAGGAATGTTGACAAGCTGAAAGTCGGAGATGATATTTTTGTCAGATTTGATAAAAAAGTATACAATTATAAGGTTGAAAAGGTATTTGCAATTGCAAAAAACGACTGGACAGTAACAGAATCCCAAGGATATTCAGCACTTACCCTTACCTCGTGCCATCCTCCCGGATCCTCAAAGCAACGTATCGTAGTGAGAGCCCGTCTGGATAGCGTTACAGAGGAAACAGCCCCGTAATAATCGTGCAATAAAAAATTCCAAAAATATTTTCAAAACCCCTTTACATTTTTAATGGACATGTTATAATTTAAGTATAAAATTGGATATGTGTATTGTCAGCTAATAAGCGACAAAGGCAAACCTTGGGAAACCAGGGGGCGCAAAACTATAGGGCCTGTAAAATGGCAGCCAGCAACCGAAAGATTAGTTTTTTTATTACTATTGGAGGGTACAAGCTATTTGGTATAAACCTTCCATAGAATTACACAAAAGACTTCCTTGGTTGCAAAGTGCTTCCAAAGAAGTCTTTTTTCATACTATCATCAGCTGACACACTCAAGCGATAAAGGCAAACCTTGGGAAACTAGGGGACGCAAAGCTATAGGGCCTGCAAAATGGCAGCCAGCTACCGAAAGGAGTTGTTTTCAGTGAAAAAGTTCAGATTTGTTGCAATACTGCTCATAAGTATTATGCTATGTTCTCCTATAAGTGCATATGCTGCCAGTATATCAATAGATTCTGCTCTTGCCGGTAGTGGTGTAGTAAAAGTATCCTGTGCGGATACCTGTAAAAAAACCAAGGTAATGGTGGAAAAGGGAACAACAAAGTACTATTATGACCTGAAAAACCCGGAGGATTCCTTTCCTCTTCAGATGGGGGACGGAACCTACACGGTATCAGTACTCGAAAACATTTCCGGGACAAGCTATAAAGTACTTACAAAGAAAAGCTTCAAAGCTGAAATAGCGGAAGAAAACTCATTATATCTTAGCTCGGTGCAGCCTGTTACATGGAATGAGGATATGGAAGCAATAAAGCTTGCAAAACACATCACAAAGGGCATAGAGAATGACAATGAAATAGTAAAAGTTTTATATGATTACACTATAAAGAACATTAGTTATGACTATGGTAAGGCGGACAAGCCCCCAGAAGATTATATACCTGAAATTGACAAGGTTCTGGAGGACGGGAAAGGAATATGCTATGATTATTCGGTATTGTTCGCAGCAATGCTGAGAAGCGAAGGCGTACCTGCGAAGCTTGTAAAGGGCTACAGATCAGGGATGAATGTATACCACGCATGGAATGAAGTATATCTGGACGGCAGCTGGAAGGTAATTGATACGACCTACAGTGCCTGCGCATTTAAAGCAGGGACAAGCAGTAAAATGATTCAGGATAATAATTTATATCAGAAAAGCAAAGAATATTAAGCGAAGGGGAGTATTGCAAAACTACTCCCTTTTTTATATGATGTAAATAATAAGATTGTGCAATGTACTTAAGGCATGATGTGCAATAATGACGAGGCGTGAAGCGGAGTGTAAAACATGAGAGATGAAGTATTAATATTGGCTATTGAGACATCCTGTGATGAAACCTCTGCTGCAATTGTGAAAAACGGCAGGAAGGTACTGTCCAATATAATATCAAGTCAGATAGACACACACAGGAAATTTGGCGGGGTAGTGCCCGAGGTTGCATCCAGGAAACATCTGGAGAACATAAACATAGTTATTGATGAAGCGCTGTCAGAGCCGGGAATATCGCTGAAGGATATTGATGCAGTTGCAGTTACTTACGGGCCTGGACTTGTAGGCGCTTTGCTTATAGGGCTTTCGACAGCCAAGGCTATAGCTTACAGCAGCAAATTGCCCTTTATCGGGGTAAATCACATTGAAGGGCATATATCCGCCAATTATATAGAGCATAAGGAGCTGGAGCCTCCTTTTGTCTGTCTGGTTGCTTCAGGAGGCCACAGCCATATTGTGAATGTTGTCGGCTACAACATATACAAGGTTATAGGCAGGACAAGAGATGACGCGGCAGGTGAAGCCTTTGACAAAATTGCACGTGCATTAGGGCTTGGATACCCGGGAGGACCTTTGATCGACAAGCTGGCTGTTTCGGGAAATCGAGAAGCTATTGATTTTCCCAGGGCTTTTTTGGAGGAGGGCAGTTATGACTTCAGCTTCAGCGGCTTGAAATCCGCTGTGCTGAACTATTTGAATTCAAGAAAAATGAAAAATGAAGAAATCAGTCCGGCAGATATAGCCGCAAGCTTCCAGGAGGCTGTGGCAGATGTGCTGTCAATCAAACTTATAAAAGCTGCACTGGATAAGAAATCAAAGTATGCAGTGCTGGCAGGCGGGGTTGCTTCAAACAGCAGGCTTAGGGAATTATTAAGACAAAGAGGGGAACAGGCGGGAATAGAGGTGCTTTACCCTTCTCCCCTATTGTGTACGGATAATGCTGCAATGATAGGCTGTGCCGCCTATTACAGATATATATGCGGTATCAGGTCAGATTTCACTCTTAATGCGATGCCGAATTTGTCTTTGGAATGAGTGGTCTATTGCCATTTTGCAGTGCATCCCTTTATTGGGATGTGCTTCAGTTTTTTAGAAATTTGTTTTCTATTAGTTCAACTATTTCTTTGATCTCAGAAAAATCGAATTGGGGTATTTCTTTTTTTATTGGCGTATCTGTTACAATTGCAAACAAATCTTCATCTTTTGAAAAGATTTCCTTTGAAACTTCCTTTCTGAAAATCTCCAGTTTGGGTTTATTCTCCTGTTTGAATCCTTCTGTTATTATAATATCCACATTATTTATTTTACTTAATACTTCATCCAGAGTATACTCACTGTTTAGATGCTCAATCATTGCTATTTTTTTCGGAGATGATATTACTACGATATCTGCGCCAGCCTGTGCATGTTTCCAGGTGTCCTTACCCGGGTGGTCTATTTCAAAACCGTGAACATCATGCTTTACAGTGCAAACTCTATACCCTCTGGATTTCAATTCCTCAACAATTCTGCATAATAAGGTAGTCTTTCCTACCTTGGAGCCGTTCGCCACAATTGAAAACACAGGAATCATTCTCCTACCTCCGAATAATTGATTAACTGTACCTTTATTTCATCACCTTTTTTATAAGGAGGGAACCCCCCGGGGACAAAAAACAAAGAATTTCTTCCCGATAAGCTGGATAAGTCCCCGGAGCTATGTTTATCCGGAAGGATTGTATAATACTTTCCTTCTTTTTTATATGTAAACGCTCGAACATATCTGTTTTGACTGCTTACCTTGTTAAAATCACTTTCCAATATGGAGCTGACCTCCATCAGGTCGTAATTCTTTTTACCCATTAACCTTAATAGGACAAGTCTTACAAATATTTCAAAGGTGATATATGCTGCGGCAGGGTTGCCCGATAATCCAAAGAGAAATTTGTTCTTATATTTAGCTGCAATTATCGGCGATCCGGGTTTCATGTTTACTTTCCAGAATAAAATATCGGCTCCTGCGGCTTTGAAGGCTTCTTTTGTAATATCCGCATCTCCTACGGATGCACCCCCCGTAGTAATTATCAGGTCTGCCCACTTTAAAGCGGAATTCAGTTCAGATTTAACATCTTCTGTGTTATCTTTGCATATCCCGAGCATTACGGCTTCTCCGCCCAGTTTTTTAACTTGTGCGGCAATTGCGTAGGAATTGCTGTTTCTTATCTTGCCTTCATTCAAGCTTTTATCAATAGCTGTGAGTTCGTCACCCGAAGCTAATATTGCGACCCTGGGCTTGGAATATACCTTTACGCGGCTTCTTCCCAATGAAGCTAATATACCTATTTCTGCAGGTCCGATGGTCATTCCTTTTTGCAAGACCAGGTCCCCGATTTTCATGTCTTCGCCCATTTTAACAATATTGGAATGGGGTTTCAGGAATTTGAATATCCTGACTTCTTTATCGGTAAACTCTGTATCTTCATACCTGATGACTACATCAGCACCTTCGGGTATTTTAGCCCCGGTCATTATTCTTATGGCCTGGCCGTTTTCAATTTTTTTGTTGCTGACATATCCGGCCTGGACATTGTCTATTACTTCCAGGACTGCAGGAGAGTCCTTGGTCGCATATTTGCTGTCCTCTGATTTATATGCATAGCCGTCAAGGGGTGATCTGTCAAAGGGCGGCATATCCATATCGGATTCAATATCTTCAGCTAATACATGATCCAGACTGTCCAGTATGGAGAGTTCGATTAACTGGGTGTCTACATATTCATTTAAAAGGATTTCCTTTGCTTCTTGAATAGATATGTTTTTTAACATTTTATTTCTCCTTAATTCTTTCCAAAATGACAATGTGGAAATCTGCAAGGCTTGCACGACAGGCATTGCCCTCCGTATCCCAGGCTTGTAATATCTTTTCTGATAATTTTCTCCCCTGCAAAGACTCTTGGCAGCAATAAATCAAAGGCGGTAGTATGTGCATACATTACACATCCCGGCACTCCAAATACGGGTATATTGTCAAGGTATGCGAAAAGCAGCATAGCACCCGGCAAGACAGGGGTCCCGTAAGTTATAATATCTGCTCCGGTTGCTTTAATGGCGCCGGGAGTTTTGTCATCCGGATCTACCGACATGCCTCCCGTAACTATAATAAGCTCTGCTCCCATTTCTTTTGCATCTAATATTGCATTTTTTATCTCGTCCGTTTCGTCCGGGATTATTGTTTTATGGAAAATGTCCGAGTCAAGCTCTTTAACCTTTTTTTCAATTACCGGTCCGAATTTATCTTCTATTCTTCCCTTGTATACCTCGGATCCCGTAATTATTAATGCTGTTTTAAGATTCAGGAAAGGCTTTATTCTGATTAGAGGTTCTTTATTTTTCATTATATTTTCTATTGCATCTATTTTTTCTTTTTTTATTATCAGCGGAATAATCCTGCATCCTCCCAGCAATTCATCCTTTTCTACGCAGATATTGCCTTGTATGGTGGCAAAGCAGAGGTCACCCGTATTGTTTATCTCATCCAGCAGCTCCCTATCTATTTTTAAAAGCCCTTTATGCTTTGACTTTAAACTGATTTTTCCTTCCGAGGGCTCGGTAAAACAGATGCCGGGGCCTGCCAGCATATCTCCCAGCCTTATTGCCGCTTCATTTTCATGAAGCTCATCTTCCTTTAATTCAAAAACATATATATGCTCTTTTCCAATTTTTAATAATTTTTCTACATCATTTTCCGTAATAATATGACCTTTTTTGAAAGCTGCGCCTTTAAATACACCAGGTACTATTTCCGTTATATCATGGGCCAATACCATACCTATCGCATCTTCTGTTCTTATTGTATCCACAATACCACCTCAACATTTCTTTTTCTTTTAATAACTTGCAGATTTATTATAGCATAATAGCGCAACCTTGTGTGCCAGGTACAGAACATAAGAACATATTGAGGCAAATATTTACATTTAATACATCTTTTGATAATATTATGTCAGGAGGTGTATTATTCTGGCGAGGGAGTGGAGAGAAGAATACAAGGGTGGAATATATCATGTAATTGCAAGAGGAAATAATAAGGAATACATATTCAAAGAGAGCATAGACAAGGGATATTTCATAAAGCTCTTGAAGAATTATATGGAGGGTATGAATTACAAGCTTTATGGATATGTGCTAATGGATAACCACTATCACTTGGCTCTGCAAGTCTTTGGAAAAAAGCTGCAGGAGATAATGCACCAAGTAAACAATAAATACAGTAAATACTTCAATTACAAATACAAAAGAGTAGGACATGTATTCCAGGGGAGATACAAAGCAATACTGGTACAGGATGAGAGATATTTATTAAGTTTGGTTAGATATATACACCAGAATCCAATAAAAGCAGGGATGTGTAAAACAGTCGAAGACTACAAGTGGAGCAGCGATATATTTTATAGAGCAGGTAAGAAAGGGTTTATATCCACTGAAGTTTTATTGGACATGCTTTCAAGTGATAGAAAAGAAGCAATAAGTAAATATCAGGAATATATGCAACAAGAAGAAGAAACAGATTATGATAAAGTAAAGATATTGGGAGAAGAAGCATATCAGATAATGTGCAGCACAAGGATAAGGGTAGAACAGAGAAAGAGGTTGGATGAAATACTTATGGATCAAGGGTTAAGCCAGGAACAGTATGAATTAATAAAGGGAGGAAGTAGAAGACGGGATTTGACCAGGTATAAGGTGGATTACATAGAAGAAGCAATAAAGCTAAACTATACCCACAAAGAGATAGGAACAAACATAAGCATGTCAGATGCAGCAGTAAGAAATCTGATAAGTAGAATAAAATAAGTTCTTAAGTTCTGTACCTGACACCATAGTATTCAGGGTTGATAAAAAGTTGACAATCTGCACAAAGTTTTATATAATCTACTTGTGTTTATGTGTCCGTTTTTGGGTTTTTTAATAAAGGATTTTTCAATTATATAGAGTTCATTATAATTTATGGAGGTGTAAAAATGGTTACATTTACCCTGGATGGGAAAGTGGTATCGGCGAAAGAAGGGACAACTATTCTCGAAGCCGCAAGAGAAAACGGGATAGATATTCCTACTTTATGTCACGATAAAAATCTTTCTGTATTTGGTGGATGCAGGATGTGTATAGTAGAAGTTGAGGGGGCAAAAACTCTTGTTGCATCCTGCGCAAATGAAGTAAGAGAAGGTATGGTAGTTCAGACAGAGTCTGAAAAAGTGGTAGAGGCACGAAAGGAAATCATTGATTTGCTTTTGGCAAGTCACCCCGAAGACTGCCTGACATGCGAACAAAACAGTATATGCAAACTTCAGGAATATGCGTACAGATACGACATTAAGAAATCTTCATACAAAGGAGATAAGAGGGAGTATGCAATAGACAGCCTGAACCCTGTTATGGAAAGAGACCAGAGCAAATGCATTTTGTGCGGAAAATGCGTGAGAGTATGCAGGGAAGTACAGGTTACAAGCACTATAGATTTTGCAGGCAGAGGTTATAAAACAAGAATAGCAACAGCGCTTGATGCGCCTATAGATTATAAAAACTGCAGATTATGCGGACAATGCATAAGCGTATGCCCCACCGGTGCACTTGTTAATAAACAGCTGAAAGGCGCAAGACCGTGGGAAGTGTCTAAAGTAACCACTACATGTCCATTTTGCGGTGTAGGATGTAATTTTGATTTAAATATCAAAAACGGAAAAATTGTGGGAGTGACCCCCAATCCTGAATCCGTGGTTAACGGTACCTCTCTTTGCGTAAAAGGAAGATATCATACAGATTTTATATATAACCCTGAAAGAATTACTACGCCTCTAATTAAAAAGGACGGAGAATTTGTGGAGACAACCTGGGAGACAGCTTTAAGCACGGTTGCTGAAAAGTTGAAAGAGGTAAAAAAGAAATACGGACCGGATGCAATAGCAGGGTTGAGTTCAGCACGCTGCACAAATGAAGAGAACTTCCTGTTCCAAAAAATGATGAGGGTTGCAGTAGGCACGAATAACGTTGACCACTGCGCGAGGACCTGACATGCTCCGACAGTTGCAGGTCTTGCAGCTACATTAGGAAGCGGAGCTATGACAAATTCCATATCTGAAGTTGAAGGTAACGAAGTATTGTTTATTATAGGATCAAACGCTACGGAAGCTCATCCTATAATAGGCAACAAAATGAAGAGGGCCGCCAGAAACGGATCAAAACTTATTGTAATAGATCCGCGCCGTACAGAGCTTGCGACAATGGCTACGCTGTGGCTTCCTCTGAACTCCGGAACGGACATTGCTTTAATAAATGGATTGATGCACATTATAATAAAAGAAGGATGGCACGATAAGGAGTTTATTGAAACGCGCACTGAGGGATTCGAAGAGCTTTTGAAGGTAATAGAAAAGTATCCGCCGAAGGTTGTATCTGAAATAACAGGTATTTCGGAAGAGATGCTGTATGAAACGGCCAAATTGTATACAAGCACTGAAAAGGCAGGTATATTCTATACTCTGGGAATTACCGAGCATATTACCGGAACGGCAAATGTTATGAGCCTTGCAAACCTTGCTATGATAACTGGTCACCTTGGAGTAGAAAATGCAGGCATAAATCCGATACGCGGACAGAACAATGTTCAGGGAGCTTGCGATATGGGAGCGCTTCCCAACGTATTCTCAGGATATCAGGCTATTAATGTAGATACCAACATAAAGTTCCATGAGGATTTATGGAAAGCAAAACTTAATACAAGCAAAGGACTCACAATTCCTGAGATGTTTGATGCAGCAAAAGAAGGCAAGGTAAAGGCAATGTATATCATGGGAGAAGATCCCGTACTGACCGACCCCGACGCCAATCATGTCAAAAAGTCTTTAATGAATCTGGATTTCCTGGTAGTACAGGAACTGTTCATGAGTGAAACTGCCAAGCTTGCGGATGTGATTCTTCCGGCTACATGTTATGCCGAGAAGGAAGGCACATTTACCAATACCGAAAGAAGAGTTCAGAAAGTAAGAAAGGCTGTGGAAGCTCCCGGACAGGCCAGAGCAGACTGGAGTATAATTTGCGATGTGGCAAAGGGATTGGGAGCCGAAGGCTTTGATTACAAGAATCCAGAAGAGATATTTGAAGAGGTAAGAGCAACAACGCCCAGCTATAGGGGTATTACCTATGAAAGAATTGAAAAAGCGGGATTGCAATGGCCTTGCCCGACTGAAGACCATCCGGGGACAAAATATCTGCATAAGGGAACATTCCCCAAAGGAAAGGCATTGATTAAGCCAATGGAGCATGAACCCCCGGCAGAGATTGTCGATGAGGAATATCCGATACTTCTTATTACAGGCAGAATGATAACCCACTATAACGTAATGACAAGGTATTCCGGGAAGTTAGACGCAATCAGGCCATATGAGCTTGCGGAGATCAATCCCATAGATGCGGAAAAGCTTGGGCTGGAGGAAGAAGGCTTCATGAGGGTAACTTCGAGGAGGGGCTCTATAGTAACCAGAGCAACCATTACCGACAAAGTTAAACCGGGTTCGATTTTTATGACGTTCCATTACAAGGAGTCTCCGGCAAATGAGCTTACCAATTCGGCTTTTGACCCAATTACCAAAACCGGAGAATACAAGGTATCTGCAGTAAAACTAGAAAAAGTTAGTGGTATGCAGGGTTAAGCAATAGAAAGGTTATCAAATATTTTAGAGATGATTTCTGTATCACAGAGTCATCTCTTTTTATTGAATTGCAGCGCTTAAAATTGTACAATACTAAGAGAGAACAATTATCAGAGAGTGTAAGATAAAGCAAAGTATTGTTTGGAGGATAGTATGATTTTGATAAATACAGCTGTAATATTGGCAGGGGGTAAAAGCACCCGCATGGGTTTTGACAAACAGCTTATTAAGGTAGGCGATATCGGCATAACTGATCATCTGATTGCAACGTTAAAACCTATGTTTGAAAATATAATAGTTGCAACTAATAAACCAGAGCTTTATAAAGGCAAGGATGTAGTTGTTACAGAAGATATTTACAAAGGCTGCGGACCGGTGGGGGGTATTCATGCGGGGCTTTTGAAATCACGAAGCATGTATAATTATTTTATTGCCTGTGATATGCCATATGTAAACAAGTATTATATTGAATATATGATAAAAAGAATCAAGGAAAATCCTTATGGGCATGATGCGATAATTACCAGGACTGCAGACTGGATAGAGCCCCTTAATGCTTTTTACAGCAGAAATCTGATACCTTATATCGAAGATAATATTATGAAAAACAAGGTGAAAATAAAAGAGCTTTTGGACAGGTCAGATGTTTTGTATATTGACGAGCATATTGCAAGGGATTTCAGCCCCGATTGGGGTATGTTTATGAATCTAAATACCCAGAAAGATCTGAAAGGTCTTGAATCATGCGAAAATTGGAGGAAAAATATATGAATCTGCAAAGAGAAGTAATATTGACCAGATATGACAAAGGGCAGGTTTCAGAAGTTTCTGATGTTGTAGTGTGTGAATACCCTTTTACGATTTATATAAACGGGGAAGAGACGGTGACCCTTGTGTGCTCGCCCGAAAGTCTCGATTATCTGACTTTGGGGTATTTGCTTTCTGAAGGTATTATTAATAAAAAAACGGATATAGAGTCTGTTGATATCAATGAAGAAAAAGGGGCAGCCTATGTTAGGCTGTCGGAGGATGCAGGGAATTCCCCGTATTTTAAGAGAGGAAGAAGGCCGACCAAAGGCTGCAGCGGAGGCACCATATTTTACAACATATATGATTTTGTACAGAGTAAGATCTCGGACAAAAAAATACAAATACATTATAAAAAGATATTATCACTAATGGAGGAATTCACAACTAAATCAGATACGTTTCGGGATACGGGGGGGGTGCATGGAGCAGCTCTCAGCGACGGAGAGAAAATTTTGATATTCAACGAGGATATAGGCAGGCATAATGCCATGGACAAAGTAATAGGCGAGGCTTTTGCCAAAGACATGGTGTTTGAAGATAAGATTATCCTGACCTCCGGAAGGATTTCTTCCGAAATGCTTATTAAGGCTGCCAAACGGAATGTTTCAGTAATGGTATCCCGTTCGGCACCTATGGATCTGGCAATAAGGATCGGGGAGGAAATAAATTTAACAACAGTAGGATTTGTACGTGGAGAGAGGATGAATGTATACACCGGCAAGGACAGAATATTATTTGGGGAATAAACCTTGTGCAGTCTTCCCTCAAATTACTCGCTAAGCTTGCTCCATTCTTCATAAAGGGTATCAAGGCCCGACTTAAGATCTTCCTTTTTATTATGAAGCTCCTGGCATTTAACATGATCGCTGAATATTTCAGGTGATGCAAGCATTTCATCTATTTCCTTGATTAACTCTTCCGACTGCGTTATCTCTGACTCTACCGCTTCAAGCCTTCTCTGCTGCTTTCTAAGGTTTGATTCTTCTTCCTTTTGCTTCAGCCAATCATTTTTGGCAGAGATGACTGTTTCCGATTCGGTTTGCTTAAGATTGGACATGCAGTCTGCCGATAGACCCCTCTTATTGATGTAATAAGAATAATTTCCATTGTACTGCAAACAGGAATCCTGCTTCAGCTCAATTACCCTGGTAGCAGTCTTATTTAGAAAATATCTGTCATGGGATACCAGCAGCACTGTACCTGAATAGTTTATCAAAGCATTTTCCAGTGCCTCCTTGGATGGTATGTCCAGATGATTAGTAGGCTCATCCAATAAGAGAAAATTCGATTTGGAAAGTATAAGTTTAAGCAGTGCGACCCGACTTCTTTCGCCTCCGCTGAGCTTGCCGATATTTTTGAATACGTCTTCTTCCGGGAATAGAAAAGCGGCCAGCTTGGTGCGAAGTTCGGTCTGATTCAGCTGAGGATATTCATTCCATATTTCGTCAATTATGGTGTTGTCGTAATTCAGGTTTTCCTGTTCCTGATCGTAGTAACCTTCTATAACGTTGGTCCCAAGCCTTACATTGCCGGTATCCGCTTTTATTATGCCCGCTATTATTTTAAGCATTGTGGTTTTGCCGATTCCGTTAGGCCCAAGCAATGCAACTCTTTCCCCGCGTTTAACTTCAAAGCTGATATTTGCAAAAAGCAGATCTTCAAAGGACTTGGATAGATTTTCTATGAAAAGCACATCATTTCCGCTTCGTATACCAGATTCGAATTTCAGGCCTATGTTTTTTGAAAAGGAATAGGGCTTATCTATTTTTTCGATCCGGGCCAGAGCTTTCTCCCTGCTTTCTGCCTGCCTTATACTCTTTTCCCTGTTGTATTGCCTGAATCGGGCTATTATTGCCTTCTGCCGGGATATTTCTTTTTGCTGCCCCGCATAATCCTTTTGCAGGATTTCTCTGAGCTGCTGCTTTTCCTTAATATATTTTGAATAACTGCCGCTATATTCCCTAAGGGTCCTGTTTTCAATTTCAAAGGTCTTGTTTGTCACTATATCGAGAAAGTAACGGTCATGGGAAATAATAAGCATTGTGCATCTGATGTTTTTAAGATATTCTTCCAGCCATTCTACGGACTGTATATCAAGGGAATTGGTCGGTTCATCCAAAAGCAGCATATTATAATCCTGCAGAAGAATCTTTCCCAGTGCGACTCTCGTCTTTTGACCTCCGCTGAGCGCTGATACAGGTTTATCATAGTCCTCTTCCAAAAAGCTAAGGCCTTTTAGAACGCCTCTTATCCGGCTTTTATAGCCAAAACCATCGTTTTCCTTATATTTTTCCTGCAAAATGGCATATGTTTTAAGGAGAGGCTCTATTGCTTTCTTATCAACAGGATTATCCAGCCTGCTTATTTTCATTTCCAGCTCACAAATCTCTTTTTCAATCTGAATAACATGGCTAAAAACAGCCAACATCTCATCAAAAATAGTATTGTCCGATTCAAATCCGGGATTCTGAGGCATATATCCGATTCTTACATTCTTACTAATATAGATTTCTCCGTTTTCTCTCTCAAGACTTCCTGTAATGATATTGAAAAATGTTGATTTGCCTGAACCATTGACCCCAACGATTCCAATTTTATCATTTTCCTGTACGGTGAAGGATATGTCTTCCAATATCACGTCGATACCATAGCTTTTCTTTATATTTTTACCTGAAAGAATTATCATAGAAGCCCTCCGGCACATTTCGCGCAAAATACTTGTATTGATTTCAAAAAGTTATAATATGCTGAACATATAAGGGGATGTGGCACAATAGGAGAATAATGCGACACAGCTATGAGTTTGTAGATACCCTGGAGCAACAGCCTTGTATATCGACTCGCACGGGTGCAATCTTTGGACAGAATCACAGCTTGATACTTGAAAAATCCTAACGCACATAAACCCGACCTCAGGGCTTTTGTGCGAACAAAAGCCTACATCTGTTG
>JAKPKE010000208.1 GCA_029553855.1 Bacillota bacterium
GCCAATTTAGGATTTACGGCTGCCATGATTGAGATGCTCATATTCTCCAAACCGGGATTTATACGCATCTTGCCGGCATTGCCTGACGATTGGAATAAAGGGAAGGTCAAAGGACTGCGTACCAGATGCGGCTGTATTGCGGATATCGAGTGGGATTTGAAAAAGAAGCATATAACGGTGAAACTGGCTGCATTGAAGAAAGAACCTGTTGAGATAGAGATAACCACGGGCTTTAAAAAGATTGAATGTAAAGAGGGTGCTCTGTTATCAAAAAGAGATAACAGATATTTAACCGTGCAATCTGATGGCGGAAAACAGGTTATTTTGGAAATAGGCATATAACAAGGGTGAAAAAAGCAAACCGTTGTTGTATAATTTTATTGGAGATAAAAAAATGAAAGATAAAGGATTTATTATTAAACAGATGGAATACTTCGCCGATTACAGGGACAGGGAAGTATTCGGGATGACGCCTTATGAAATACTGGAGTATAAACTTTTCACTTTGGGTTACTACCATGACCAAAAAGGTTTTGAAGTGCCTGAGGATTTATTCTACTGCTCTTACGAACTTATTGATCAGTACATGAATAAAAAGGGTAAAGTCGGATATATGCGTGTGTATAGTCCTTTGGAATATTACCGTGCATGTGAGGATATCAAAACGGAAATAAACATATCGCATATAGAAAACGGGGTGCGCATTCTGTCGGTAACAGAAACATATATCGATTATTCAGCAAAGATAGAACCTAAAGCCGTGATATATCCCAACTGCTTTATTGAAGGCGACAGTTTCATAAGTGCCGGAAGTTTAATAGGACCGGACAGCAAGATTGTGTCTTCCAAGATAGGCGAGAACACAACGGTTCTGAAATCCGTTGTGCTGCAAAGCACCATAGGTAAGAATTGTTCAATAGGTCCTTTTGCATATATTCGTCCCGATACAACAGTTAAGGATAATGTAAAAGCCGGAACTTTTGTAGAACTGAAAAAAGCAGTTATAGATGACAATACGACAATTCCGCATTTTGTTTATGCCGGAGATGCCGAGATAGGCAGGCATTGCAATATTTCCTGCGGTGTCATTA
>JAKPKE010000210.1 GCA_029553855.1 Bacillota bacterium
TTTAAATTCCGATGGTGTTCTATCAAAATCGTTTCTCATTAAAACCCGTTCCTCCTATTAAAATTCCAGACCGGCTGCTCTTGCCGCATCGGCAAGCGCTTTGATCTTTCCGTGATATACATATCCGCCTCTGTCGAAAACAACATTTTTTATGCCTTTTTCCAGAGCTTTCTTTGCAACCAATGTACCTACTTCTTTGGCAGCCTCCATGTTGCCGCCGTATTTAAGCTTTCCCTTCAAAGACTGGTCCAGCGTCGATGCGGATACAATGGTATTACCTTTAGTATCATCTATAACCTGAGCATAAATGTTGTTTAATGACTTATACACATTAAGTCTGGGTACTTCAGCCGTACCGGAAAAATGATTTCTCAGCCTGTCATGTTTTTTCTTTCTTGCTGCATTCTTATCTGTTTTCTTTATCATTTCAATTACGCTCCTGTTTTTCCTTCTTTACGTCTGATTATCTCATCAGAGTACTTAACGCCCTTGCCTAAGTACGGTTCGGGTTTTCTGTATGCCCTGATTTGGGCGGCAATCTGTCCGACAGCTTGTTTGTCATACCCTCTTACTATTATGGATACCGGTGTGGGAACTTCAAATGTTATTCCTTCGGGAGGTATAACTTCCAACGGTTGGGAATAACCTAAGTTCAGTACCAGTTTCTGTCCGTCAAGAGCGGCCTTGTAGCCGACACCGTTTATCTCTAATTTCTTTTGATATCCGTTAACCACTCCGTGCACCATGTTATTCAAAAGGCTTCTGGTTAACCCGTGCAAAGCTTTTTGTTTCTTTTCCTCACTTTTTCTTTCAATATTTATAACATCGCCATCCTTGGTTATAGTCATGCTCTTATTGAAAGTCTGTGTAAGGGTTCCTTTGGGTCCTTTAACCGTAACGGTATTGTCTTTGGCTATATCCACTATTACGCCTGCCGGAACGGTTATCGGTAATTTTCCTATACGTGACATTTACCTAATTCCTCCTTGTTCTTAATATTGCGAGCATCTGCCCTTTTCAGAAACTACGAATACTTATCCGCGGTTACCAAACAAATGCCAACACCTCTCCGCCTACACCTGCTTCACGGGCCTTCTTGTCCGTCATAATACCTTTGGATGTGGATATTATGGCAATTCCCAATCCGTTAAGCACCTTGGGTAATTCATCCTTGCTTGAATAAACTCTCAATCCGGGTTTGCTTATTCTCTTTATACCGGTTATAACGTTTTTCTTGTCCTGATACTTGAGAGTAATACGGATAACTCCCTGTTTCTCATCGTCAATCCACTCGACATTTTCAATATATCCTTCTTCCAAAAGAATATCG
>JAKPKE010000215.1 GCA_029553855.1 Bacillota bacterium
GCCAATTCCTTGTCCAGTCAAGTCCCTCACTTATGGACTCTTCTATGTAGTTCTCCAGTCTTCTTATACTTACATATTTGTATTCGGAATCGGTTCGGGCAGCCAAAGTCCTTGTCCCCCAAACCGTTATCCCTTTTAGGGCAATCTCGCGTATGGCATTGATCCCCCTTAGATTTAAAGTATCAACCTGCTGGGGTGTCATGCTGAATTCAAGTCCTTTTGCTCCCTTGATCACCATCCCCGCCGGAGCCCTGTTAACCCCGTATTGGGCTTCCACCAGGGCATAAATACCTGCAATGTGGCCCCCCGGAGGAACAAGAAGCTGCGTTCCCGTTAAATCTGCGTTAATCGTTATCCATGGGTAATATAGTGCAGCATAGGAGCTGTTATAGTTTTCATCAAGCATCGGGTTGGTAACATCCTTTTGTGAGTCCAGTATCACCATGCGGTCTGAAAGATTCTCACAGTGTTGTATCAGTACATCGTTCAAACCATCTATGCTTAAGGTATCCGGACAATATAGAAGGGAAATCTCATCAATTGCATCCAATGCAGCCAACCCGCGAGCCGCATCAAGCCCCGATCCTTTATCTCCCAGGTAATCCTCCAGATCAAGGCTCCCGCCATCGCTGCCTCCGGTAAAATTCGAAGGTGCCTTCAACAAGTCTGGAACAATTCCCGATCCCCCTTCCTCCTTATTTACAGTAATAAGATTGGAGTTTTGTTTTATCTTATATGCATAATAGTTTTCAGATTCCTTATCCATAGAAAGATTGTCGAATACTTCCTTAAGAGGCAGATTCACCTTTAACTTGTTCAATATTGGATTAACTGCCGCAGCAGAAAGTTTATTACCTGAATAATATATTTCCAGCTTGAACATTGGATCATCCTTACTACCCTCCGATGCTGCGGAAACCAGAACCTGGAGCCTGTTCCCCCAACTTCCCTCTCCTATAGCCCTTAAGGTCAATACCGGAGCTTTTCCGGCTAAAAGCGTAATTTTAGCCGCAGTAGCTGCTTTGTCAACGATCCTGCCCACATAAAGCTTCTTGCCGCCGTTTTCAAAAAAGCCCTTGACAGTATGTGGTAAATAGGATGAGCTATTCTTGCTCCCTCCATACAGAGCATAGTACTCCTCCCAGCTTTTCAACAGCCGGGGCTCCGTAGGGCCTCTTTCCGCTTCCCCCAAAAATCCTGCAACAGAGGCTTCCACCCCTTGAATCGCTGCAGGTTCTTCGGGTGTATCAGCTATATCCGCTGCATTTACCGGTACCTGTCCAAAGGCAAAAGAGACTGCGATAACAAGAGCCATATAGTTTATTCTGCAGTTTTTCATCAGTATCCCTCCACAAATTATTCAAGCATTGATAAGGCCTACTGCATGGTCCGTATACTTATATTATACCAACCGTATCCATAAGTCTATGATACGGACGTTTAATTCCTAAAGCTGTCCTTGTTTTCTTATGGACCGGTTTGCTGCCTGATGCCTTATACTTGAAATATCAAGAGGAAGAAGACTTAATCTATTTTCTTGTAATCGCCCAAGGTGACATCGTCAATAAGCCAGCGGTCATCCGCTTTTTTTAAAGTAAGGGTAATCTGCTGCTTTTCGGCAATTCCGCCCCCAGTGACCTCCTTGCTTGTTATTTCAATTACCTCACCATTTACTACATATGCATTTCCTGTAAGTTTTTTAATTGTCCGGATTTCTATACGATCCGGCCATGGGCTCGAAGTCAGCCTGCCGGGTGCACTTTCAGGCTCCTCTGCCCATTTCGCAATAAGTTCCTGTGAAACAAAATCGCCGTAGCTTTCCTTCATACTTTTTTCTACCATATCCTTCGGAGCCAGAAGTGATACCTCCTGAAGCTTTTTCCCAAAGCCTTCAACTGTGCTTATGACCGATTTCTCATCTGCTTCGTCGGTTTGCGGTGGTGCGGCTGTCCCATAGGCACAGCCGGATAGTGCGACAATCAAAACTAAAACAAATGCCAATAATAGTACTTTTTTCATAATCGCTGCCTCCTGAAATTCTTAATTTGAACTGTAGACGCAATCGCAGCCCGATTCGTTCCATAAATCTGCGGTAACAAATAATTCTTATGCATTAGGTTAAATTTACATATTTATTATTGTAATATTTATTTTTGAACAGGGTACATTAATGTTGTGGAACATAACGGTTGAGCCAAGACTCATATAGGTTCCTTGTAAGGGGCTTATATGGGTCGGCCAAAGATTGCATGCGAGTCGGGAGGCTCGTATGCAGTCGGAGGGAAGATTCTGTATGGTGGGGAAAGGTCTTGTTGTAGTCGATTACCCTTGATTATAATAGGATCCCAACTTATCATGCAGGGTCGAGCTAAGATTATGCCGGGTGCCGTAATAGTCATATACAGCCGAGAGGTTGTATGTGGCTGTGCAGGTACTCCGCATAGTCGAACGAACCATCATTACAGGCGGTGACCTGCTTTGTTATGGTCGGAAGATCATAGCTTGGTAATAAGCTGTCTGTGGTGGTGCAAGGTAGATCGTTATGTTCCTTAATACTTGAACGAGGCGGGGGATATATGCCCGCCTCATTTTAATTTGGAACAAATCAATTTTCCTAATTTCTCTGCACCGATTCTTATTTTTTCCGGAGCAACACCGCCGAAGCTGATCCTCATGCAGTTATTGCCCTTACCGTTACCTTCGGTGAAAAAGCTCTCCCCTGCCACATAAGCAACCTTAACCTCCGGATTCCCGGTGGACTCAGCCAGCAGCTCAGTTGTATTTATGCCGTCCGGCAGCTCTGCCCATGTGAAAAGACCTCCGTCCGGGAAGGTTCTTTTAGTTCCTTCAGGAAAAAACTTATCGATGCTTTCAATCATTATATCTCTTCTCTCGCGATACAAATCACAAATCATCTTATGGTGAGCCGGATAATACCCGCGCTTGAAGAATTCCGCACAAATTATCTGAGGCAGCATGGATGTGTGGGAATTTGTCGCTGACTTCGCATCAAACAGTTTTGCCGTTATTTCATCATTGGCAAGAACATATCCAAGCCTGCTGCCCGGGGAGAATATCTTTGAAAAGCTATTTGCCAGAACGGTATGTCCCGTTTCATCAAAAGCCTTAATAGGCAATAAATCGCTTCCGCTGTATCGAATATCGCGGTATGGGTCATCTTCTAAAATAATCACGTCATATTTGCTGCCCAATTCGGCGACCTTTCTTCTTCTGTCCAGAGACAGGGTCCTGCCTGTGGGATTTTGGAAAGTAGGAATGACATAGACCATTTTGGGTTCATATTTCTTAATTTTTACTTCCAGATCTTCCGGAACAATACCGTTGTCATCCATGTCTACAGCTATACATTTTGCCTGAAACATTTCAAATATTTCTACCGAGTGCATAAAAGTCGGTGATTCAACCAGAATCACGTCCCCAGGATTAATATATAACTGGCACATCAGGTTAATGGGTTCCAGGCCGCCGCTGGTAATCATAACGTTTTCAACATTGCATCTGACTCCCTTTGGTGCCAGCAAATCATTGACAACGATTTCGCGAAGATCCGGCACTCCCATTACAGGCCCGTATTGAAGCGCTTCCACGCCTCTTTTGTCAATTCTCATGATATCATTTGTAATTTCGCGGACTATATCAATCGGGAGGGCTTCTTTCGCCGGGGCCCCGCCGCCAAAGGAAATGATTCCCGGGTCATTCATGGCTCCGAACAAATAGCGAATGGTTGCTGCGGATTTCTCCATTGTTGTCATGCGTTCCGCAAATTTCGACATAATAAATCACCTCTCTATAATTATATCAAATTTATCGCACCTATAATACCGATTAGGAGAATTATGCGACATAGTTTGTGAATTGCTCCGGCTGTAGGGGAAGTATGTTCTCCTCACCTTTCAAAGCCAGCAAAATCACTGGCGAGGGTCCCATCTCTGCGGGTCCGTCTGGTTATTTTGCCCGGAGGTATTCCCGTTCCGGGGTCCAATGGAAGGTTTCGTCAAAAATAGCTTCCCCACGCCGGTATTTGCGTTCCATATAGGTGTTAGATGATATACTATGCGAACTTTCTTGGAGTATTGGCACACAGCAGGCAAAGCCTTTGTATATCAGCGAGCACTTGCAGGCTTTGGGCAACAGAATCCAGTGAAGATGCGCAGAAAAATTCGTAGGATTTACGTGAGGTAAATCCAGCACATACCGACACGAGGTCGGGTTTATGTGCGTTAGGATTTTTCAAGTATCAAGCTGTGATTCTGTCCAAAGATTGCACCGTGCGAGTCGATATACAAGGCTGCTGCTCCAGGGTATCCGCAAACTCATAGTTGTGTCGCATTCTTCTCCTACTTTGCCCCAAATCCTTATGGGGTAATATATCCTATACTGTTGACCACATTAATACCGGCTCCGTAATCCCCTGAGTAAACAGCATACTTGTTCAGAATATGCTCCGCTTCTTGTCCATATGCAATAATCGGCTTACAATCCTCTATCCTGACCGGTATTATCCTGGCTTTCTGACTCCCTCCCCGGTCAATAGTTATATCAATTATGACCGATTCATCGGTTCCCCTGGGAATTTGCCTGTCGAATACAAAGTTGCCCAAACTGTAGAAAATAAGTTTTCCTTTGTACTCTTCCACTCCTTGGAGTACATGGGGGTGGTGCCCTATGACCAGATCCGCACCGCTCTCAATTGCCATATGAGCCATTTCCCTTTGCCTGTCTTTTGGGTAGCAGTCAAATTCCTTGCCCCAGTGAAAAGACACCAGTAAGAAGTCGCAATTATCCCGGGCTGCCTTTACTTCCTCCCCCAGGGATTTCATATCCGCCCGGGCGACATCGGCTTTATCCTCATCATATATATAACCCTCGGGAGGAAAATCGCAGTAGCCTAAAAAACCTATACTTCTTCCTTTTCTTTCAATAAAAACCGGCTCCCGGGCTTCGCTTCGGCTCATTCCGGTACCTAATGGCAGGATATCGGAGTCCTTCAATACCTTAATTGTATCAATAAGCCCCTCTCTGCCCTGATCCATTGTATGATTGTTCGCCAGGCTTAAAATGTCAAAGCCGGTATTCTTCAGTGCAGCCCCATTCAGCCTGCTCCCCCTGAATATCAATTCAGGCCTCTTCAATACGGCATTCCCGCCGTCTGTCAAAGGGCACTCAAGGTTGGCTATTGCGATATCACTTTTTATTATTTCCTTTTTTATATCGGTATATGGGTAATCATAGCCTTTTTCCTCAAGATATTTACCGACGCCCCTATCCAGCAAAATATCCCCTGCGGCTATGATATGAATGGGCTTTGAATAATGGTAATAAAGAGTTGCTGTTGTTAATATTACTGCCACAACAACTATAAAACGCCTTTTCATCCTTCACTCCGCTAACATCCCGAGCTATAAGGCTCCGCCGGTATAGGCACTGAGCTTTTTGGCCTGCTGTCCGTAAAATTCTTTATCCACTCCTGCTGTTCCGGCTGTCTTCCGTCTTTATGCATCTTCTGCCATTCTTCATCGGTCAGCCGATTATCGGATATAAATTCATAATAACTGAATACCGCGCCTCTGGTAATATATAGTTCACCGCCTATAGGAACAACTGCATATATTTCATTGGCAGGCCCCACTCCCACCTCAAGGACTCCTCCCGAGGGGACGGTATGGATGTCTGCAATGACTGCCATATTTCTTTCGGTTTCTGAAGTAATCTGAAACCACTTATATCCGTCTTCGGAAAGGGAGGCTGTCAGGTGTTCCAGCAATCCTCCGTAAGTAAGCAGTTGGTAGTATTCGTCATTGGAAAGTTCCTCATTTTTCAGCTCTTTCACAGAGCATCTTATGAGAAATTCCAGAAGGTACTCAAAGCTTTCCATTCTGCTTTCAAGCTCTCCTCTTAATATATCCCTTTCCTTCAGGTTTTCACGGGAATATCTGGTGAGCCAAAGGAGTTTCTCATACAATTCAATATTGGGCTCCACATACCCCCTTACTTGAGGAGGCATATCCCCGCCGCCGCACTCCGCCGCACAGCCCTTGCCGTACAGCACAGTATCATGCCTCAGCTCCGACCAGCTTCCCAATGCCGTACTGAGGGATTTATCCTGCCAGGCCTCGGTCCTCATAAAGGACGGGTAACCTTCGCCGAACTGCTTTAAAAGTCCTTTAAGGCTCCACAGCCATCCGAAGTACATGTTTGACTGCCATCTGTCCTTATCTAAATTATCAAATTTTGTCTTCATGGTATTGAAGGCTTCCGTATATCTCTCCCATTTTTTATTTTCCTCATAGATATTGAATAACAGGTCGTAGGCTCTTTTGGAGCCCAAAACAGCCATAACATCCAGTCCTTTAGGCACCGGTCTTTTATAGGGTTCAACCAATTCCTGCATTATTTCAGAATCTGCAATATACCTCTGCCCCATAAACCTGAACTGTTTTCCCGAGGGAGTGGATACCGTTGTATACTTCGGTATAATCGCAGGCTCCGGCAGTTCTTTTATGGCCTCGTACAGCAGGTCCAATTTATCCCTGTCATTCAGACGGTTGATATCGGGGTTATCCCCGTAAACCGATACCAACAGCCTGCCGTAATCAAGTATGTTCAAATCATCAGATTTACCCACATAGAAGGAGGTGGGTTCATAAATATTCTGCCAGCGCTCCAGATCATGTTTACCTCCCGACAACAGAGAATATGTCATGAGAAGCGCTTGAAGTGTCTGCTCCTCATCTCTCTCCGCACCGCTCCGGAAAACCGGGAAAGGTGCCTGGCCATACCACATCATGGCTTTAAAGTACATTTTCAGTTCGTCGTTTTTAGTATAGTGCCCCCGGGGCTTATATTGGCTGTAATCCAGCTGGAAGGGAAAAATAGCCGATTGCACATAGCCCCCCTGCCCTTCCATCAGGCCATATTCCTCCAGAGTCAGCTTTTTTGCCTTGTCAGGCATGTCAGCAGGCAGCTCCATACCCAATGCCATTCCCGCTACCCCAAAATATGCGATGTTCTTCAGTTCCAATTCCTTTAAAGCCTCATTTTCCAAGCTTTCATAGAGAAGGATGCATTTTTTTAACATGCTCCCGGTAAGATCTTTAAGTTCAGCGGCAAGGACTTCCGTCTCAAGTCTTCTCAATGAATAATCATAGAAAACATGATAAACCTGGAGCACTGAGTCAACTGTAACGAAGGAAGGTGCCAGCAGATACTCATTGTTCTCATAAATATAAAAAAGCTGCTCCTCTTTGCTGGGAATGACGACAAATCCGTTCTTTGCAAGCAGTTCCTTTTGTTTCTCCGTGAAGCTGCCGAATTGCTTCAGGTTGGATATATTCGACAGGTCCGCCTTAATACTGTATTCAGGCACAGAAGCAGTGTATTGAGTTTCTTCAAAAGGAACCTTAATTGTGCTTTCATAATTTAAAGTAAGCGCCTCAGCTGCCTTTTGGCTATCGGCTTCTGCATTTTCTATGGTGACATTATCCTCGGTTTTTCCGTCCTCCGGATGTATTTTCCCCGAACAGCCCGACCCTGAAAGCATGACTGCCACTATGTAAATCAACCCCAAAACAAGTGACAGAATCCGTTTCTTCCTGTACACACTAATCCCTCCAACTTCTCATACTATTTCTTTATTTGAATAATTTTTTTATATTCTGCGTTTTCAATCAGTTTATCGTCCGATATTTTCAATTCTGCCCAAGAGTATTGCCTATCCTTTTTAACCTGTATCAACAGACTCTCCTTGTCGCCATTCTGCTTTATAATCTGAAGTATTTCTTCATATGCCGCGCTCTCGGCAATGCTTTCAAAACCGAAACCCGCCCAACCATATGCATTTACCAGTGCTCTGCCGTCGGACAGCATTTCAATGGCAATTATTTCATCTCTTCCATCATAATCTATATCAAAAAAAATATAATCCTCAAAGGGCCTGGAAAGTCTCGATCCCCTCCACATAGGCGCAATATCGTCCTTTTCCCAATGATATAGAAAGGGTCTTTTAGCCATAACCGGATGAAAGGCGGCTTCCTTGTACACGCCCAAGGCAATTTCTTTTCTATTGTCGCCATCAACGTCACAGGTCTGGACCTTCCACGGGTTCAGCTCCATGAACTCTCTTTCATAACTCTCCTCAAGCCCTTTATCAAAGAAAAGCATCACCAGCCTATTTCCATAAAACGCATTGCCATTCCCCTTGATTATAAAAAGCTCTTCATATGAGTCCCCATCAATATCCGATATACAGCAGCTTATGATCTTTCCCCCTGTATCCTGTATTTTATATTGTGATATAAGCTCACCGGTATTGGAATATAGATTAATTCCGTCTTGAAAAGCTGCCGCGGCATAGATTCCATCCTTACACTTCATTGTACCGATAATCTTCAGCTCGTTTGCCGTAATATCAAGAATACGCATTCCGAAAACATTTCCGCTTTTCCGGAATACCAGTATATTATATCTGTTCCACGTATATTTGCTAAGACTCGCAAAAGCACCGTTTTGTTCCAATCCTAACATTTCTTGTTTTTTCGGCCCGAATATGCAAATAATACCTACAATAACAACAATGAGAACAATCAGGCTATTCCTTTTCAAATTCATGTACACATGCCCCCTTTAGAACAAGCAGTTAATACGCATTAGGAGAATAATGCGAAGCAACTATGAGTTTGTAGATACCCTGGAGCAACAGCCTTGTATATCGACTCGCACAGTGCAAATCTTTGGACAGAATCACAGCTTGATACTTGAAAAATCCTAACGCACATAAACCCGACCTCAGGGCTTTTGT